>NZ_WBMR01000099.1 GCF_008923365.1 Actinomadura montaniterrae | reverse complement strand
GGTCCCGGGTCCGGCCGATGTGGGGGCTCGGCCTGGCCGGGGCGGTCGCGGCGGCCTCGGTCGGCGTCGTGGCGGTGACGTCCGGCGGGGGCGGCGACCAGAAGGCGCCGGGTCGCCACCCGCAGGCCGGTCCGGTGCGGCCGCTCGACGCCCGGACGGTGCTGCTCGCCGCCGCCGAGAAGCTGGACGCCACGTCCGAGCCGACCGGGCGGTACTGGCACAAGTCGACGATCGGTACCAGCTCGTGGCTGGCCCAGGGGCAGGGCAAGGAGCGCTACACCGTCCTGCTCATGGAGAAGTCGGACGAGTGGGCGCCCGGCGGGCCGGGCGGGAAGATGATCGGCAGCCAGCAGCGGCTCGGCGCGAAGCCCGCGTCCCCGGCGGACGCGGCGGCGTACCGGCGGGCCGGGTCGCCGGCGACGCTGTCGCTGCGGGTGCCGATCCAGCCGAGCGGCAAGGGCGGCTACAAGGCCATGAAGGTGCCGACCGGGCCGGGGCCGGTGGAGACGAGCAGCACCCCGCTCGTCGACGGGAACAAGGTCTACTGGCTCGGCCGGAACGTGACCATGAAGCAGCTGCAGAGCCTCCCGGACGACCCGAAGCGGCTGAAGAAGGAGGTCCTGCGCTGGTACGGCGGGCACGACACCGAGTCGTCGAGCGTGCCGATGGCGGCGGACGCGTGGCTGTTCCGGGTCGCGGGGAGCCTGGTCACCGAGCTGCCGGTGCGGCCGAAGGTGCGGGCGGCGGCGTTCCGGATGCTGGCCGGGCTGAAGACGGTCGACTCCGTCGGCCGGGTCACCGATCCGCGGGGCCGCACCGGCGACGCGATCGGGATGAGGGAGAAGGACGCGAGCGGGGTGGTCCGGCATCTGCTGGTGATCGACCCGGCGACCGGAAAGGCGCTCGCCGACGAAAGGGTGCTGGTGACCCCGTCGGCGAAGGAGCCGCGGCCCGCCGGAACGGTGCTCAGCTCCAGCTCCGTGATGACCATGGAATGGACGGATTCCGCGCCGGAGTGACGCGTTGACGATGGCGCGCGCCGGTATCGGGCGCGCGTTCGGGGAGGGACGGTGCCATGGCCTTCGCGGGCCGTGCGCCGTCCCTTCCGCCGCCGCGGGAATCGGGCCGCCGTGATCGGGACGTGATCAGGCGCTTTTGGGGGTCCGGCGGGCGGTTCTCTGGGCGGCCCGGCGCTGCGCGGCGGCGGTGCGGGCGCGGTTCAGGCTGTCGCGGACGCGGGCGGCGCCGCGCATTGCGGTGGCGGAGTCCTTGACGCGTCCGGCATAGGCGGCGAGGACCTCCGCGACGGGTGGCGGCTGCCATTCCTCCTTGGCGGCGACCGGCGGCACGGACGCCGGAGAGGGCACTGGTGCGGGCTGCGGGGCGGGCGGTGGAGAGGGCACGGCCGCGGGGGCGGTATTTCCGGGCACGGGGACGAGCGCGAGATGGGAATGGCAGTGCGGGCACTGCACCCCCGGATGGCTGTCTCTGCTCATAACAAGAATCATTACCCAAAGCACTGACAAAACAGTGGCGCGCCCTTTTGACGATCATCCGGGGGCGGTGGGGCGCGCCGCCGTCAGCGGGCGAGGGGCCGCACGCCCTTGCGCGGGGCGGGATGCGCGGAGCGCCGTCCGAACGAGGAGAACGGCTGGTGGGGACGGGTGCGGCCGGACGCCACCGGGTGCTGGTGGCGGACGAGCAGCAGCCCGCAGCACACCAGCGCGATCGCCACCGCGAGCCACACCGCCATCCGCCCGGCGCGCAGCCCGTACCCGCTGGTGATCCACAGCAGGTGCAGGAGCCAGCGCCGCCACTGGTGCGGCTCGCTGCGGCGCCGCATCTCCAGCGCGCTGTAGCGGAAGTCGCGGGCGAGGCGGGCGCGGTCGGAGCCCGCCGTCGCGCGGGCCAGCTCCCGGTAGAGGGCCTCCAGCCGGTCCTCGCCGCAGGCCGCGTCGTCGGCGTTGCGGGCCAGGTCGTCGGCCAGCACGGCGCGCCCGGCGCCGCCGTGCCCCCAGGGCCGCCAGCGGCGCCGGTCCGGGACGGTCGCGAACGGGCAGTCGCCGCTGATCCGCAGCCGGTCGGGGTGGACGAGCCCGAGGAAGCTGCACCCGCTGAGGTCGACGTCGGCGAGGTGCAGGTGCGCCGCGTCCACGCGGCGCAGCGACACCAGCCGGACCGCCGCGGGACCGGTCCACGACTCCGGCTCGGCGAGCCCCTGGATCGGGTTCGGCAGCGACCGGACGTTCACCGCCGCGTCGAAGGAGGCGCCCTCCAGGTCGAGCTCGGCGCGGCGCAGCCGGAACTCGGCCTCGCCGCGGACCGTGACGGCCCGGGCGTCCACCAGCCGCGCCGCCGCGTGCACGCGCAGCCCGCCGCGCGCCGCGGCGTCCGCGAGGCCGATCCGGCCGCCGGCGACGAGCGGGCCGAGCCACAGCCCGCGCCGGAACCGGGTGCGCTCGAACCGGGCGTGCCGGGCGACGCGGACCCGCCGGAACGAGACCGCCGCGCCGAAGCACGCGCCCTGCATCGCCGCGTCCCGGCCGAACTCGGCGCGGTCGAAGCAGGCGGCGCCGAAGAACACCGCCTTGGGGAACGCGGCGTCGGCGTGCCAGACGGCCTCGCCGAACAGCGCGTCGCCGGTGAAGACGGCCTCCTCGAACGAGGCGTGCCGGTGGAACCGCGCCTCGTGGAAGGACGCGTTGCCGCCGAACCGGGCCCCGCGGAAGGACACGTGGCCGAAGAACCGGGCGTCGAAGAACGAGGCGCCGCCGAGGAAGCAGGCGCCGTCGAACGAGCTGTCCCCCTCGACGCACACGCCGCGCAGCACCGCGTGGGACGGCAGCACGGCGCCGTCGAAGCGGGCGCGGCCGAGGTGGGGGCGCCCGTCGGGGCCGGTGACCGCGTCGAGCACCGCGTCCAGCAGCCACGGCGGGACGGTGACGCCGCGCAGGTCGAGGTCGCCTCCGGGACGCAGCCCGGCCGCGAACCGCTCGAACTCGGCGGGCCGCAGGTGGGCGGGGCAGCCCGCGAATCCGCCGGCGGCGCGCCCGCTGCATCCGTGGACGGCCGAGCACCGCGGCCACAGGACCGCGGTGGAGGACGGAAGGGGAGGCTCGTGAGGGGTCACGGTCCCGTTCTACCTACAGCGGGTTCCGCCGGGAAGCTCTCCCGGCGGTCAGGTCGTTACTTCCGCATGGTTACTGTACGCATGGGAACGGCCACACTAGGACGTTGATTGGCTGTTTACCTCGTCTGTCACCGGTTTCGCGCAAGTACCTCGTTCTTCTTCGGGTTTGTCCGCGTCGTCGTACTGTGAGCGCATGGGGGAACGGAGCCGCTGGATCGCCGACCTCGACGCCCTTCCGGACGAGGCGCCGGACCTCGCGGACCGGATCCTGACCCGCCTCGTGGACGCCGGGATCGTGCTGGCCGAGCGGACCGACTGCGTCCTCGGCGACGTCCCCGGCGGGTACGCGCCCGGCCCGGCCGCCGCGTCGGCGGCGATGGGCGACCCGGCCGGCTTCCCGGACGTGTGGCCGAACGGCCTGGAGATCGACGTCGGCCGCGGCGCCTACTACGGGACGATGCGCGAGGACGACCGGGTGCGGTGCCCGCGCTGCGGGGCGTGGCTGCCGTTCGAGACCGTCCTGGACGCGGTGGAGGAGTGGCTGGAGGGCGGCCCGGACGCGCTGGCCTGCGCGCGCTGCGGCGAGCGGACGGGGTTCAACGGCTGGCGGTGGCCGGTGCCGTGCGCGTTCGCGGAGCTGGGCCTGCGCTTCTGGAACTGGCCGCCGCTGGCGGACGGGTTCGTGGCGTCCGTGGCGTCCGCGCTGGACCACCGGGTGGTGGCGGGCTCCTGCGGAACCTGACGTCCGAACCGTCGAGTGATCAACGGGAACCGCGGGCATGATCGACGTATCTGACTCTTCGCCGAAACATCGGCGTTCCACCGTTGTTCACCTTGGTCAGGGAAAATTGGGGACATGACCGTCAATCCAGGACATCTTCCTCGTGCCACCGAAGCGCTGCCCGACGACCGCTTCCTCGACCGCGAAGAGAGCTGGCTGCGCTTCAACCAGCGCGTCCTGGAGCTGGCGGAGGATCCGGAGCTGCCGCTGCTGGAGCGCGTCCGGTTCCTGTCGATCTTCGCGAGCAACCTCGACGAGTTCTTCATGGTCCGCGTCGCCGGCCTCGCCCGCAGGATGGCGACCGGCCTCGCCGTCCAGTCCGCCAGCGGCCGGCAGCCCCGCGAGGTGCTGGAACGCACCGGCGAGGTCGCCCACCAGCTGATGCGCCGGCACGCCGCCGTCTTCCGCGAGGAGGTCCTGCCCGACCTCGCCAAGGAGGGCATCGACATCCTGCGCTGGGACGAACTGGCCGAGACCGAGCAGGAGCGGCTGCGCCGGCTGTTCCGCGACCGGATCTACCCCGTCCTCACCCCGCTCGTCGTCGACTCCGCACACCCCTTCCCCTACATCTCCGGCCTCTCGCTGAACCTCGCCGTGATCGTCCGCGACCCGGAGACGGACGCGACGATGTTCGCCCGGGTCAAGGTGCCGCCGCTGCTGCCGCGCTTCATCGAGGCGTCCCCCGACCGGTTCACCCCGCTCGAGGACGTGATCGCCGCGCACCTCGGGCAGCTGTTCGTCGGGATGGAGGTCGTCGAGCACCACGCGTTCCGCGTCACCCGCAACCAGGACCTGGAGATCGACGACGACATCAGCGAGGGGCTGCTCCAGGCCCTGGAGCGCGAGCTGCTGCGCCGCCGGTTCGGCCCGGTCGTCCGGCTGGAGGTCGAGGAGTCGATCTCCGAGGGCGTGCTGGAGCTGCTCACCACCGAGCTCGCCATCGAGGAGCGCCAGATCTACCGGCTCGTCGGGCCGCTCGACCTCGCCGGGCTCGGCGCCATCGCCGACCTCGACCGGCCCGAGCTGAAGTACCCGCCGTTCGTGCCGTCGAAGGAGGCGCTGCCCGAGGACGTGGACATCTTCTCCGCGATCCGGGAGGGCGACGTCCTCGTCCACCACCCCTACGACTCGTTCACCACGACCGTGCAGCGGCTGATCGAGGACGCCGCGACCGACCCCGGCGTCCTCGCGATCAAGCAGACGCTGTACCGGACGAGCGGCGACTCCCCGATCGTGGACGCGCTGATGAGCGCCGCCGAGGCGGGCAAGCAGGTCGTGGTCGTCGTCGAGCTGAAGGCCCGCTTCGACGAGCGCGCCAACATCGCGTGGGCGCGCAAGCTGGAGACGGCCGGCTGCCACGTCGTGTACGGGTTCGTCGGGCTGAAGACGCACTGCAAGCTCGCGCTGATCGTCCGCGAGGACCCGGACGGCTCGCTGCGCCGCTACTGCCACATCGGCACCGGCAACTACCACCCGAAGACGGCCCGCCTCTACGAGGACTTCGGCCTGCTGACCTGCGCGCCCGACGTCGGCGAGGACGTCAGCGCGCTGTTCAACCACCTCACCGGCTACTCCCGGCAGGGCTCCTACAACCGGCTGCTGGTCGCGCCGAACAGCCTGCGGTCCGGGCTCGTCCAGCGGATCGAGCACGAGATCGACAACCGCCGCGCCGGGCACCGCGCGCGGGTCCGGATCAAGTGCAACTCGCTGGTCGACGAGGTGATCATCGACGCGCTGTACCGGGCGTCGCGGGCCGGGGTGCCGGTGGACGTGTGGGTACGCGGCATCTGCGCGCTGCGGCCGGGCGTGCCGGGGCTGTCGGAGACCATCCGGGTCCGCAGCGTCCTCGGCCGGTTCCTGGAGCACTCCCGGGTGTTCGCGTTCGAGAACGGCGGCGAGCCGGAGGTGTGGCTCGGCAGCGCCGACCTGATGCACCGCAACCTCGACCGCCGCGTCGAGGCGCTCGTCACCGTCACCGACCGGACCCAGCGCGACGAGCTGATCGCGCTGCTCGACCGGGCGATGGACGCGGGCACGCACGCCTGGACCCTCGCCGGCGACGGCGCCTGGACGCGCGGCGAGCCCGGCCCCGGCGAGACGCTGCTGGACATCCAGACCCACCTGGTCCGGAGCCGCCGGTGGAGGACCGTCGATGACTGACGCCGGTGAGCACGCCCGCCCGATCCGCGCGGCGGGCGCGCTGCTGTGGCGCGACGGCCCGGACGGCCCCGAGTTCGCGGTCGCGCACCGCCCCCGGTACGACGACTGGTCGTTCCCGAAGGGCAAGCTCGACCGGGGCGAGCACATGCTGCGCGCCGCCGTCCGCGAGATCGAGGAGGAGACGGGCCTCGTGCCGCGCCTCGGCCGGCGCCTCCCGACGGCGGAGTACCGGCACGGCGATCGGCCCAAGCAGGTCGAGTACTGGGCGGCGCGGCCCGTCGCGGAGGCCGCGTTCACGCCGAACGAGGAGGTCGACGAGCTGGCGTGGCTGCCCGCCCGCGAGGCGGAGGCGCGGCTCAGCTACCGGCACGACGCCGATCTGCTCCGCGCGTTCCTGGACGGCCCGTCCCGCACCTGGCCGCTGATGATCGTCCGGCACGGGTCGGCGGGGGAGAAGCACGCGTGGCGCGAGCCCGACGAGCTGCGCCCGCTGGACGCGCGGGGCCGGGCGGAGGCGGCGGCGCTCGCCGCGCTGCTGCACGCCTACGGCCCGGCGCGGGTGCTCAGCTCGGCGACGGCCCGCTGCCTGGAGACCGTCCTGCCGTACGCGCGCCGCGTCCGCGCCGGCGTCGTCACCGACGCCGCGTTCACGGTCGGCGAGACCGGCCCGGACCGGGCCCGGGAGCGGCTGCTCGCCCTGCTCGGCGACGGCGTCCCGACGGTCGTGTGCACGCACGGCGAGAACGTGTCCGAGCTGGTCACGGGCCTGTGCCGGGAGCTCGGCGAGAAGGTCCCGGACGACCCGAGCCTCCGCAAGGGCGAGTTCTGGGTGGCCCAGGTCGGCGAGGGCGCGCTCGCCTCCCTGGAGCGCCACACCTCGCGTTGAGCCGCGCCGTTGAGCCGCGCCGTGAGCCGCGTTCAGAAGGCGGGGCCGAGGGTCTGCGACCAGGTCACCGACAGGCGGTCGCGCGCGGTCTCCGCCTCGCAGCGCTCCCACCCGTACAGGACGCCGAGGTCGAACGCCTCGGACGTGTTCCGTGTGCGCGCGGCGGCGGTCTTGAGATGCTCCATCGCGATGACGCCGTCCTGGTAGCCGCCCAGCACCTCCTGGATGCGCTTGGCGTCTTTCGCCACCCGCTTGGCCGCCACCCCTAGCACGGGCGTGGCGAGCTCGGCCGCGTACCGCGCGCGCTTGGCCGCCTTACGGGTCTCGTGACGCGCGACCTCCGCGTCTTCGGCGATCCCTATGGACGCGTACGCGCGCGCCATGCGGTCCCATGAGCGGGTCACCAGGTCGGGCAGATCCTTGCGCGCCTTGCGGTCGGCCTCCCTCCCCAGCGGCGGCTCCGCGACGAGTCGGTCCAGCTCGTCCAGCAGCGCGAAATACCGGGGCTCCTTCAGCGCCGCGTTCATCCGCCTGTAAGCCGTGCGCTCCTGGCGGGCCAGGTCGTCCAGCCAGGCGGGAGCGGCACCGCCGAGCCGCTCCTGGAACCGCATCCGCAGCACCTCCAGGTCGCGGACCTCGCCCAGCACCGCCGCGAGCCACCGCAGCTCCGGCCCGAGCGGCTCCGTGCGCTCCTCCTCCAGGACGGGCCGGTACGCCTTCAGCGTGCTGCGGATCCGGCGGACCGCCACCCGCATCCGGTGTACGGCGTCCTCCTCGCCCAGCCGCGCCTTCGGATCGAACTTCACGACCGCCTCGACCTGCTCCGCGAGGTACGCCATCACCGCGTCGCCCGTCGTCGCCGGGCCCTTCCCGTTGTCGATCGCCGCCACCAGCCGCGCCTTGCACGCCGCCCGCGCGCGCGCCGCCTTCGGCGGTTCGATCGCCCCGCCCAGCAGCCGGCCCAGCTTCGACGACGACTTCGACCGCCGCGCCCCCGCCTTCCGCAGCCGCTTGCCCGCCGCCTTCAGCAGCTCGGCCGTCCCGTCCCCGAGCTCGACCTCGATCTCCCGCCAGCGCCGCGCCGGGGCGTCCGCCGCCGTGTCGTCCCGGACGTCCCGGACGTCCCGGCCCGTCACCAGGTCGTCGGCGACCTCGGCGAGCATCGCGCCGTCGCCCGCGTACAGCCGGACGACGGTCCGCCGCGTCTCCAGCGTCGCCACCGGGCGCAGCGGCTCGCCGCGCGTGTACGCCGCGACCAGCGCCGCCAGCCGCGCGGGCACGATCGCCGGCCGCCCGAGGGGAGCCCGCAGCTCCTCCTTGCCGTCCGGGCCGGCGGGCATCTTCAGATGCCAGCCCGCGTCCGTCCCGCCGCGCCGCCGCCGCAGGGTGATCCCGTGCGCGGCCAGCCGCAGGTCGGCGGTGTCGAAATAGCTCGCATGGAGGTCGAAGGTCTCCGCTTCGCCCGCCGACGCCACGCCCGGCAGCCCGCCGAGCTCCGGAAGGACGAAATCGGCCCGGGCGTCGTACTTCTGCTCGATCTCCAGCTGCCTTTCGGCCACGACCAGCTCCTTCGGGGGACGGTGTTGTCGGCGGCGTGCACACCCAGATGACCACCATTTCACGCGAAGATGAACGGAAGCGGAAATGTCGGCGGCCTACGATGCGTCCGTGCGCACCCTGGTCCTCTGGGACATCGACCACACCCTCCTTAACGCGGGCGGCCTGTCCGTGGACATCTACGCGCAGGTGTTCCAGCGGGTCGTCGGGCGCCCGGCGGAACGCGTCGCGCCGATGGCCGGACGCACCGACCGGGCCATCACGACCGACACGCTCCGCCACCACGGCATCGACCCGACGCCCGACGTCCTCGCCGCCTTCACCGACGCGCTCGCCCTGGCCTTCGAGGCGCGCGCGCACGAGCTCGCGGCCCGGGGCCGGACGCACGACGGCGCGCGCGCTGTGCTGGAGGCCCTCGCGGCCCGTCCGGACGTGATCCAGTCCGTCCTGACCGGGAACATGGAGCGGATCGCCGCCTGCAAGCTGAAGGCGTTCGGTCTCGACGCGTACCTCGACCTGGAGATCGGCGCCTACGGGATGGACGGCGTCGAGCGGCCGCCGCTGGTGGAGCTCGCCCGCGAGCGCACCGCCGCGAAGTACGGCGAGCGGTTCGGATCGTCGAGCACCGTGCTGATCGGCGACACCCCGCACGACGTCCGCGCGGGCCACGAGGGCGGCGCCCGGGTCGTCGCGGTGGCGACGGGCGCCACGTCCGCCGCGGACCTGCGGCTGTCCGGCGCCGACACCGTCCTGCCGGACCTGACCGACACCGCCCAGGTCATCGACCTGATCCTCGGCGCCGGGGGCTAGAGCGCGCGAGGCTAGAGCGCGGGGCTAGAGCGCGCGGGGGCTAGAGCGCGCGAGGCTAGAGCGCGCGAGGCTAGAGCGCGCGAGGCTAGAGCGCGCGAGGCTAGAGCGCGCGGGGCGTGGCGGGGAGCGTGAGGCTGCCGGGCAGGGCGGCCATGGCGTCGCGGACGCGGGCGGCGAGGTCGGCCACCGAAGGCGGGTCCTCCGCCTCGGCCGCCCATCCGCCGAGGGCGTGCCGCCACGCCGCGACCAGCATGTCGCCGGCGAGGCGGGGCCGCGCGTCGTCCGGCAGGTCGAGCCGCCGGCGCAGGATCCCCAGGACGGACCGGAGGGTGTCCTCGCAGAAGTGCAGGCCGTGCGCGTCCATCGACGGCGTCACCTGCAGCAGCCGGTAGCTGCGCAGCGCCCGGCTCGCCCACGTCCCGTCCGCCACCCGGTCCAGGGCGGTGAGCAGCACCGATTCGAGCAGGTCGAGCAGCGGGCGGCCGTCGGCCGGGCACGTCTCCAGCCCGTCGAGGAAGGCGCGCCACATGTCCTCCAGCGGCGCCATCGCGACGGCCTCCTTGCCGGTGAAGTACCGGAAGAACGTGCGCTTGGAGACCTCGACCTCGGCGCACACCTCGTCCAGCGTGACCCCGCCGAAGCCGTGCTCGCCGAACAGGGCCAGCGCCGTGTCGATCAGCGCCTGGCGGGTCCGCTGCTTCTTGCGCTCGCGCAGCGACGGTGCCGTGGTCATGCCCGGGAGTGTATCCGGGCAGCGAACGCCACTTGCAGGCTTATGCCACTGAGTGGCATAAATGGGGGATCGCTCTCTCCCGGAAGGCGGCACCCATGCGTGCTCTGCTCATCGACCCTTCGACCGCGTCCGGCCTGCGCCTCGGCGAGACCGCCGACCCCGACCCCGCGCCGCACCAGGCGCTCGTCCGGGTCACCGCGACCTCGCTCAACTACGGCGAGGTCGCGCACGGCATCGCCGGAGCACCGGGCGGCGCCGTCCTCGGCTGGGACGCCGCCGGCGTGGTCGAGCGCTCGGCCGCCGACGGCTCCGGCCCGGCCGCCGGCACCCCCGTCGTCACGCTCGGCGCGGACGGCGCGTGGGCGGAACTGCGCGCCGTCGACACCGCGCTGCTCGGCGCCGTCCCGGCGGGCGCCGACCTCGGCGCGATCAGCACCATCCCGGTGGCGGCGGCGAGCGCCCTGCGCGCACTGCGGCGGATCGGGCCGCTGCTGGGCAAGCGCGTCCTGGTGCTGGGCGCCACCGGAGGCGTCGGCCGGTACGCCGTGCAACTCGCCCGCCTAGGCGGAGCCCAGGTCGTCGCCTCCACCGGAAATCCCGCCGCGCACGGCGACGCGCTGCGCGCGCTCGGCGCCGACGACGTGGTCGCCCACCCCGAGCAGGTCACCGACCCGGTCGACGGGGTCGTGGACAACGTCGGCGGCGCCCAGCTCGTCGCCGCGTTCGGCAGGCTCGCGCCGCACGGCACCCTGATCGCGGTCGGCCACGGGACCGGCGAGGCGGAGACGTTCCCGTTCGGCGACCTCTTCGGCGACGGCGGCCGGCACGACCGCTCCCTCGTCACCTTCTACCTCCTCGACGGCGCCGACATCGCCGCCGACCTGACCTGGCTGGCCGCCGAGGTCGCCGCCGGGCGCCTCGACCCGGGGATCTCCTGGCGCGGCGGCTGGGAGCGGGCGGACGAGGCCGTCGCCGCCCTGCTCGAACGCCGCCTGCACGGCAAGGCCGTCCTCGAGGTCGGCTGACCGCCCGGCGCGGGCACGGCCGCCCGGCGGCCGCGCCCGCCCGCGTTGCACCATGGGCTCATGGATGCGAACACCCTGTACCGGCGCTGGCTGTTCGACGCGTGGTCCGGCGACTACGGCGTCCTCGACGAGATCCTCACGCCCGGCTTCGCCGGGCACTGGCCCCGCATGGACGTCCGCGGACCCGGCGGCGCCGCCGAGCAGATCCGCCGGTCCCGCGCCTACTTCTCCGACATCGAGAACACCCTGGACGTCGGCCCGCTCGTCGACGGCGACCTGGTGGCCGCGCGCTGGACCTTCCACGGCTCCTACCAGGGCGGGATCCCCGGCGCCACCGCCGGACCCGGCACCCGGATCTCCTTCGCCGGCCACGACCTCTTCCGCATGGAGGACGGCCGCTTCGCCGAATACTGGCCCGTCTCCGACGCCCTGGGCATGATGCAGTCCCTCGGCGCCCTCTGACCGCCCCAAAACGGGATGCGACGCCTCGGACGCGGCTTGTAGAACGTTGTGCATGCCCGAACTCGTCCGCCCCACGACCGGCGTTCACGACTCCTTTCTCGCTGCGATGAAGGAGTTCCTCGACGAGGGACGCGGCGGCCCCGACGACGAGAGCCAGATCGGCCGCGACCTCCGCGACCCGGGCATCGAGGCGCTCGCCGACCCGGACGCCTTCGCCGCGTACGTGGCCCGCGTCAACGCCGAGCCGCTGCCGGACTCGCCGCGCCCCGCGGGCTTCGTGCCGTCCACCACGTTCTGGCTGGTGGACGGGAAGGAGTACCTGGGCCGGATCCAGCTCCGCCACCGGCTGACCGAGTTCCTGCGCGAGGCCGGCGGGCACATCGGCTACGACGTCCGCAGGTCCGCGCGGCGGCGCGGCCACGCGTCGCTGATGCTCCGCGAGATGCTCCCGTACGCCCGCGGCCTCGGCATCGACCCGGCCCTCGTCACCTGCGACGAGGACAACGTCGGCTCCCGGAAGGTCATCGAGGCGTGCGGCGGCGTCCTCGAAGACGTCCGTCACGGCAAGCGCCGCTACTGGGTCCCGACCGGCTGAAGGGGGAGCTTGAAGCCCTCGTGGCTGGGGGCGAAGCCCAGGGACGCGTAGAACCGGTGCGCGTCGCCGCGCCTCTTGGCGCTGGTCAGCTGCACGAGCGCGCAGCCCCGGCCGCGGGCCCGGTCGATCGCGCTCTCCATCAGCGTCCGGCCGAGGCCGCCGCCCCGACGGTCCGCGCGGACCCGCACCGCCTCGATCAGCGCCCGCTCGGCGCCGCCCTTGCCGAGCCCGGGAATGTAGGTCGCCTGCAGGCAGCCCACGACCGTCCCGCCGTCGTCCAGCACCAGGATCTCGTTGCGCGGGTCGCGGTCGATCGACGCGAACGCCCGCTCGTAGGCGGCCGTCACGACGACCGACGCCGGATCCACGACCTTCTCCTCGTCCGCCAGCAGGGCCAGGACCGCGGGCAGGTCGGCGCGCGTCGCCGGGCGGGTATGGGGCATGGCGCCGACGGTAGCGAGGGGCGCGGAAAGTCGCCGGCGCCAGGCCGGTCACTTCGCCGGGTCCGCCGTGTCAGTACAGGTGACAGCGACCCGAAGAAGGGACACACCGATGCAGAAGATCAACATCGTGCGGTACCAGGCCCGTCCCGAGCGGGCCGACGAGAACCAGCGGCTGATCGAGGACGTCATGGCAGAGCTCGGCCGCGACGACCCCGGCGGCGTCCGCTACGCCGCGTTCCGCCTGGACGGCGACACGTTCCTGCACATCGTGGTGAGCGAGGACGGCCGCGACGTCCTGCCGTCCGTCCCCGCCTTCCAGGAGTTCCAGCGGGAGCTCGGCGACCGTCTCGTCCCCGGCACCCTCAGCCGCACCCCGGCGGCCCAGGTGGGCGCCTACGGTTTCGCCGCCGCCGAGGCGGCGGCCACCGCCGGCTGACCGCGGGGTGCGGGCCTCTCCGTCGGAGGCCCGCACCCCCGTGCGGTCAGCAGGTGTTGAGCATCGAGGTGAGCGCGCTCTTCTCCGCGCTGTCCACGGTGAGGTCGTAGTACCACTTCACCTGGACCCAGGCGCGCGCGTACGTGCAGCGGAAGGCGGTGCGGGACGGCTGCCACTCGGCCGGGTCCTTGTCGCCCTTGGCCTGGTTGACGTTGTCGGTGACGGCCCACAGCTGGGGTCCGCCGAGGTCGTTGGCGAAGTCCTGGCGGTGCGCGGTCGTCCAGGCCCAGGCGCCGGACGCCCACGCCTCGGCCAGCGGCACCATGTGGTCGATGTCCACGTCGGCCGGGGCGGTCCAGGTGGCGCCGTCGTACGGCGAGTACCAGGACCCGGACGTCGGGTAGCAGGCGGAGTCGGTGCTCACGTTCGTGCCGTCCCGCTTGAGCACCATCTCCCGCGTGTTGCAGGTGCCGGAGACGGTGATCCAGTGGGGGAACAGCGAGCGGTCGTAGGTGCTCGCGTGCGATTCGGCGGCCACGGTCAGCTCGCCGAGCCGGGTGCGCGCGGTGCCGGCGGACGGGATGTTCGGCGGGGTCGCGGACGCCGGTGCCTGCACGGCGACGAGCAGTGCGCCGACCAGCGCCGCCGGCAGCAGGAACAGGAGCAGACGTCGCATCGAGGATGCCCTTCTGCGGCCGCCCGCCGGCGGGGATCGGACTCCCCGAACAGGGCACGGGGACGACAGCCCCGATACCGTGACATTCAGGACAACTCAGCGAAATATCACTGATTGCCCAGACGTCACCCTCGCCTTGGTCGGAACCTGTCGACGGTCCCGCCCCACCTGCGGCGCGCGACGGCGTCCTGCGAGCGCCTCCGCGAAGAGTTCACCGGAAACAACCGCGCATTAACCGGACGGCGCGGGATCGTCCGAACGGCTATTCGCCCTGAGGCGTGGTGAAGGCGATCTGGACGGTGAGGCCGCCGTGCGGGCGGGCGCGCGCGGTGAGCGCGGCCCCGTGAGCGGTGGCGATGGCCCGCACGATCGACAGCCCCAGCCCCTGGTGACCGTCGTCGGCCGTGCGGTGCAGGCGCTGGAAGGGCTCGAAGAGCTCGTCCACCTTCTCCGGCGGCACCACCGGGCCCGTGTTGGCGATGCGCAGCACCGACGTGCCGCCGCTGCGTCCCGTCCTGATCTCCACCCTGCCCCGGGGCACGTTGTAGTGGAGGGCGTTGTCGCACAGGTTGGCCACGAGCCGGTCGATCAGGGCCGGGTCGCCGGCGACCGGCGCCGGATCGAGCACCGCGTCGATCTCCACGTCCTCGCGGCCGCGGCCCTCCAGCGTCCGCGCCGCCACCGACGCCAGGTCGAACGGCTCGTCCCCGGCGCGCACCTCCGCGCTTCCGGCCAGGGTCAGCAGCGACTCCAGCAGCCGGGTGCGCTGCTCGTTGACGGCCAGCAGCCGTTCGAAGTTCGCCCGGAACGCCGCCGCGTCCGCGTCCGGGTCGATGAGCGGCTCCTCCAGCAGCGCATGCTCGACGGTCAGCGGCGTCCGCAGCTCGTGGGCGGCGTTGGCGACGAACCGCTTGTGGGCGTCCAGCGCCGCTTCGAGGCGGCCGAGCAGCCCGTCGACGGTGTCGGCGAGGTTCTTCAGCTCGTCCTGCGGCCCGGTGAGGGAGAGCCGCTCGTGGACGTTGTGGTCGGAGATCCGCCGCAGCCGCTCGGTCATGGTGCGCACCGGGCGCAGCGTCCGGCCGGCGACCAGCCAGCCCAGGGCCAGCGAGACGACCCCCACGATGAGCAGCGCGAAGGTCGGCAGGGCCAGGTCGATCCGGTCCCCGGCCGCCCGCGGCCCGACGCGCACCGGTGCTCCGGGCTCGGGCGCGAAAGGACCGATCGGGCCGGGGCGCGCGGCGTAGCCGAGGTGGCCCGGCAGCTGCCGCGCGAGCCCGTACATGACCAGCAGGAGGAGCGTGCCCGAGGCGACCGCCATCAGGCAGTGCAGGAGGGTGAGCCGGAGGCGCAGGCGGTACGGCATGGTCAGATCCGGTAGCCGGCGCGCGGCACGGTCTCGATGAGCGGGGGATCGCCGAGCTTGGCGCGCAGCCGGTTGATCGTCGCCTTGACGGTCGTGGTGAACGGGTCGGCCGCCTCGTCCCAGACCCGGTCGAGCAGCTCCTCCGCCGAGACCGCGCGGTCGCGGTTGGCCAGCAGGTACTCCAGCACGGCGAGCTCCTTCGGGCTCAGCGGCAGGCGCGCGCCCGCCCGGGTGGCGGTGCGCTGGGCCGGGTCGACCCTGAGCTCGCCGTGGACGAGCACGGGCGGCGTCGCCCGCCGGGTGCGCCGGCCGACCGCGCGGACGCGCGCCACCAGCTCGGCGTACGCGAACGGCTTGGGCAGGTAGTCGTCGGCGCCGAGGCCCAGGCCCTCGACGCGTTCGGCGACCGTCCCGGACGCGGTGAGCATCAGCACGCGGGCCGGCGGCTCCGCCGCGACGAGTGCGCGGCACACCTGGTCGCCGTGGACCACCGGCAGGTCGCGGTCGAGCACGACCACGTCGTAGTCCACGACCGCGGCGCGCTCCAGCGCGCCGCCGCCGTCGTAGGCGACGTCGACGGCCATGCCCTCGCGGCGCAGCACCCGCGCCACCGAGTCGGCGAGGTCCCGCTGATCTTCGACGACCATTACCCGCATCGGCTTCGAGGGTAGCCCGGCGACCCGTCACAACTCGGTCACAGCAGGACGGACCGTCCCGTGACCGCCGGGCGGTTAGAAACGGTCGCCATGACACCGGTCATCGAAACCGAGGGGCTCGGCATGCGGTACGGCCGCCGGGTCGCCCTCACCGACTGCACCCTGCGCGTCCCGGCCGGGAAGGTCGCGGGCCTCGTCGGGCCGAACGGCGCCGGCAAGTCCACGTTCCTTAGCATGGTCTGCGGCCTGCTCGCCCCGACGTCCGGGCGGATCGCCGTGCTCGGCCACCGGCCCGGCGGCGGCGCGGCCCGGCTCGCCGAGGTCGCCTTCGTCGCCCAGGACGCGCCGCTCTACCCGTCCATGACGGTCGCCGACCACCTGCGCTTCGGCGCCCGGCTGAACCCGCGGTGGGACGGGCGGTACGCGCGGGCGCGGATCGAGCGGCTCGGCCTCGACCCGGCGCAGAAGGCCGGCCGGCTCTCCGGCGGGCAGCGCGCCCAGCTCGCCCTGACCCTGGCCGCGGCCAAGCGCGCGCGGCTGCTGGTCCTCGACGAGCCGGTCGCGTCCCTCGACCCGCTGGCCCGCCGGACGTTCCTGGAGGACCTGCAGGAGTACGTCGCCGAGGTCGAGGTGAGCGTGGTGCTGTCCTCGCACCTGCTCGGCGACCTGCAGCGGGTCTGCGACCACCTCATCGTGCTGTCCGCCGGGCGCGTGCAACTGGCCGGGGACGTGCCCGCGCTGCTGGCCGGGCACTCGCGCGGCGACGGCGAACGCATCGTCCCCCGGCCGGACGGACGGCCGGTGGACCTGGAGGACCTGGTGCTCGCGTACATGGCCGGGGAGGTCGTCCGATGATCTGGGTGACGTGGCGGCAGTTCCGCACGCCGGCGCTGGTCATGCTCGCGGGATGCGCGGCGTACGCCTTGGCCCTCTGCTGGCTGGGCTACTCGACGCGCCACGCCTACGACACGGAGATCCTGGGCTGCCGCCTCGCGGACGGCTGCAGGCTCACCGATCAGAAGAGGGCGTTCCTCAGCGAGTTCACCCCCCCGGTGAGCGCGGCGCAGGCGGTCCTGATCCTGCTGCCGGCCCTCATCGGCGCGTTCTGGGGCGCGCCCCTGCTGGGCCGCGAGTTCGAGGCCGGGACGCAGCGGCTGGCCTGGACCCAGAGCGTCACCCGGCGGCGCTGGCTGGCGGCGAAACTGCTGCTGCCCGGCCTCGCGACGGTGCTGCTGACCGCCGCGCTCAGCTTCCTGCTGACCTGGGCCGCCGACCGTTTCGACGAGGTGGAGGGCACCCGGTTCACCGCGCTGTCGTTCGCCTCGCGCGACGTCGTGCCGGTCGGCTACGCGCTCTTCGCGTTCGCGGCCGGCACCGCGGCCGGGTTGTTCCTGCGCCGCACCCTGCCGGCGATGGCGGCGACGCTGGCGGTGGTCGCGGCGGTGCTGTTCCTGTGGCCGAGCCTCGTCCGCCCCCACCTGCGCCCGCCGGTGACCGAATCGGTCGCCTTCGACCAGAACGTCCGCGACCACGACGCGAACGTGTCGTTCGGCCACGACCGCCCCGCCTTCGTCGCCGGCTACCAGGTGCCGGGCGCCCTCATGCTCAGCAACGTCACCTACCTGCGGACCTCGTCCGGGGCGCTCGTCCGGCCGTCGACCGTCCAGGACTGCCTCGCCAAGCCCCCCGCGCCGATGCCCGGAACCGACGGCGCGGGCACCGTCGACCAGTGCATGACCTCGAAGCACCTGCACTTCGACGTGACCATGCAACCGGCGGACCGGTACTGGTCCTTCCAATGGATCGAACTCGGCGCCTACACCCTCCTGGCCGCCCTCCTAGCCACCTTCACCCACCACCGCATAGCCCAAGTCCGCGCCTGACCCCGCAACGCCCCTCGCCCACGCCATCGCCGCCTTCCGCCCCCGGCCCGGCCTCACCTTGCGAGCTGACGCCACCGCAAAGGCGAACTCGCACCGTCACGCACGCAAAACGACCAGCGGCTCGCCCGCCCCGATCACCCGCCACACGCCTCGCGATACGCCTCCCGAAGCTCGCCGGCCCCGGTGACCCCGTCCACAGCTGCCACGACCTCCGCCGCTCGCCAGTAGTTGGACGGCACGAGCCGCCCGCTCGTCACCGCCTCCAGGGCCCTGTGCGCCGCCTCCTCGGGTTGTTCCGCAGCGATCAGCGCAAGCGCCAGGTCCAGCCGTGCGGACGCGGCGCGCCGTGGACGCGCCGGCCCGCTCACCGGCGCCTCCAGCCGGGCGAGGACGCCCCGCGCGTACGGCTCGGCCGCCGGGTCCCCGAGCCATGACAGCGTGGTCGCCGTGTAGGCGTCGCTCTTCGCGGGGTCGTAGCGGAAATGGTGCTCCGGCCGTTCCGGCATGGCCAGCGGCGCGACGAGCCGCTCGACGCGTCCCAGCGCGTCCCGCGTCTCCGGCCCGGCGCCGAGCCGCGCCCAGGCCCGCCCCTCCTGCGCCGTCGCCTGGATGAACGCCGACCCGCCGTGCGGCGCGATCTCCTGCGCGCCCCGGGAGAGCGCGACGGCCTCCCGGTAGTCCGCGTCGGTGACGGCCTGCCACGCACGCGTCTCCAACGTCCACGCGACGATCTCCGGATGCCCGGCGTGCCGGGCGAGCTGCGCGGCCGTCCGCAGCCGCGCGTCGGCCGCCGCCCGGCGTCCGAGGTCGATGTCGCACGTCGCCGCCAGCAGCGACAGCCACGCCCCGACCACCACGAGCCGCCGCCGCTCGGCCAGCGTCATCCGCACGTCCATGAGCCGCGCCACGTAGTCGAGATGGCGGCGCGTCCGCGCGAGCAACGCGTCGGGCGCCGACCGGGGATACGCGGACGCGAGCTCGTCCACCGTCATCTCCAGCGCGCTGAGCGTCTCCTCGCCAACGTCGCTGGCCGCCACCCGCCGCGCCAGCTCCAGGGCCTCCACCTCGTCATCGCCGTCCACCTGGGCGCCGACGGCGAAGAGGGCTTCTTCGGGGGTGTTGAGGGCGCGGGCGTAGAGGAGGCGGTAGCGGGGGCCCACGGCGTGCTCGCCGGCTTCGTGGCCGCGGATGGTGCGTTCGAGGTCGCGCAGGGACGGGAGGCGTTGCCGGACGCGCTCGGGAGCGACGTCGCGGAAGCGTTCGGCCAGGTCGGCGACGGTCAGGCCGTGCGCTTTCCGGGCGGCCCGCAGCCGGGCCCCGGCGCGTTTCTTCTCGGACACCGCAGTGCACCTCGTTCCGGATATCCGCGGAGATGGTCCGTGTCCACGCTCATCTCCGATTATCACGGTGACCTGCGCCACCCGTCATCGATTCACTGAGAGTGATCGAACCGGCACCGAGCGAGGGAACGGCGGCGACAGATGACGGGCGCGAGGAGAGGTGGGCGAAGCCGGAGGCGAGCCCCGCCGCGAAGCTCGCGAAGCGAGGTCGCGCCCGCCCAAGCACGGTCAAGGGCCGAGCCGCCAGGCGAGGCCCTTGGGCCGGGATGGCCTACTGCAGGTGGTACTTCATGCCCATGTGGGAGGGGCGGAAGCCGATCTTCTGGTAGAAGCGGATCGCGTCGGGGCGCTGGCGGTCGGTGGTGAGCTGGACGACGCGGCAGCCGCGGGCGCGGGCCTGGTCGATCGCCCAGGTGATCATGGTCTGGCCGAGTCCGCGGCCGCGCTCGTCGGCGGCGACGCGGACGCCCTCGATCTGGGCGCGCTCGCCGCCGGTGTAGGTGAGGCCGGGGATGTAGGTGAGCTGCAGCGTGCCGGCGACGGTGCCCGCGACGTCCGCCACGACGAGGTGGTTGTTGGGGTCCTTCTCGATGGCGGTGAAGGCGGCGAAGTAGGCCTCGGGGATTTCCTCGGCGAGTGTTTCGCGGGTCGCGCCCAGGGGATCGTCGGCCAGGAGCCGGACGATCTGGGGCAGATCGTCGACCGTCGCCTCGCGAAAGGTCACTTCTTGATCACGCTGCACGTCACAAGGTTATCCGGACGCTAAGTTGCAATGCTCACAACGACTTGTAGTACTACCGCACGTAGTACTACGTTGAGTGGAGACCACCCCAGAGCGAACCGCCGGTGGCCTCCTCACCCATGCCCCGCAGGGAGAAAGCCATGCACAACGACGAGAACGAGGAACACTGGACCGACCACGCCATCTGCCGCGGCGCCGACCCTGATCTGTTCTTCCCGATCGGCTACTCCGCGCCGGTGCTCCAGGCCCAGATGGACGCGGCGAAGGCGATCTGCGCGAACTGCCCGGTGAAGGCGGAGTGCCTCGCGTGGGCGCTGCGGGTGGGCGAGCCCGACGGCATCTGGGGCGGGACGACCCCGGAGGAGCGGCGCTACCTGCGCCGGACGGCGGAGGCCCCCGCGCGGCGGCGGCTGCCGGTGATCGTGGTTCGCGGCGACGCGTCCGAGTCGGAGCACGCCTCCGCCGCCTAAGGCAGCAGGGCGACCTTGCCCACGACGCGCCGGTTGAGCAGGTCGTCCAGGACCCCCGGTGCGGACGCGAGAGGCTCCGTGCGCGGGGCCACCGGGTCGAGCCGGTCCTCGGCCACCATCGCGAGCAGCTCGTCGAGGAGAGCGCGCTGCTCGGCGGGGTGCGTCATGGACCAGGCTCCCCAGTCGACCCCGACGACGGAGCGGTTGCGCAGCAGGACCTGGTTGAGCGGGAGGGACGGGATGTCCCCGGACGCGAAGCCGATCACGACGTAGCGGCCGCGCTCGCGCAGGGCGCGCAGCGCGGGGTCGGCGAGGGCGCCGCCGACCGGGTCGTAGACGAGGTCGACGCCGCCGTCCGACCAGGCGCGGGCCGCGGCCTTGACGTCGGTGGGGTCGACGGCGGAGTCGGCGCCCGCGGCGAGGGCCGCCCGGCGCTTCTCCTCGGACGAGGCGACCGCGAGGACGCGGGCGCCGAGGGCCGTCGCGACCTGGACGGCGGCGAGGCCGACGCCGCCGCCGGCGCCGAGGACGAGGACGGTCTCGCCGGCGGCGAGGGCGGCGCGGTCGCGGAGCGCGAAGAGCGCGGTGCAGTAGCTCTGGGTGAAGGTCGCGGCGCGCGGGGCGTCCAGCTTGTCGGGGATCGGGACGGCGGCTGCGGCGGGGACGGCGACGTGGGACGCGAACCCGCCGAGCCCGCACATCGCGAGGACGCGGGTCCCGTCGGGGAGGGTGCCGGCGACCTCGCTGCCCGGGACGAACGGGAGCGGCGGCTTGATCTGGTACCGGCCCTGGACGAACAGGGCGTCGACGTAGTTGACGCCCGCCGCCTCGACGGTGAGCAGGACCTGGCCGGGCCCGGGTTCGGCGGGGGCGGTGTCCTTGACGACGACGGAGCCGAGCTCCTCGCAGATCGCAGCGCGCATCCGTCCACTATGCCGGAAACCGAATCGGGTTCACCATCGGGCACCTTCCCGGGGGCGTGCGCGTTGACCCCGGTGACGGCAGGATCGATCGGTCATACGGTGGCGACATGAGCTACACCCCCGACAGGCAACGCTCCGACGGGCTCGTCAAGGCCGGCACGCGCGCGCTGTCGGCGGCGGTGCTCATCGGCTCGGTGACGGTCGTGATGTGGATTCTCGAGGGTGTCGACGTGCTCGACAACGGCGCGCTCGACCAGTTCGGCATCCAGCCGCACGACGTCGACGACCTTCCGGACATCTTCACCGCGCCGTTCATGCACGCGGGCTTCCCGCACCTGATGGCCAACACGATCCCGTTCGTGATCCTCGGGTTCATCGCGGCGGCGCGCGGCATCGCGAAGTTCCTCGCCGCGAGCCTGATCATCATCGTGGTGGGCGGGCTCGGCGTGTGGTTCTTCAGCTCGGCGAACACGCTCGGCTCCAGCATCCTGATCTTCGGGTTCTTCGGCTACCTGGTCGGGCGCGGGATCTTCGAGCGGCGGGTGCTGGACGTGGTGATCGCGGTGCTGGTGGTCGCGGTCTACGGGACGATGCTGGTCGGCGTGGTCCCGAACGACCCGACGATCTCGTGGCAGGGCCACCTGTTCGGGCTGATCGGCGGCGTGCTGGGCGCGTGGTTCCTGCGCCGGAGCCGGGTCGAGCCGCCGGCGGTCACCCGCGGCATCTGAGGCCCGCGCTCACCACCGGCCGCGGTCACCGGCCGGGAGCGAGGGCCGCGGTCACCGGCCGGGGGTGAGGTCGGCGGTCTCCGCCTCGACGCGCCGGGGCCGGGCGGCGACGGGCTCGTCGAGCCGTTCGGTGGCGGCCGGGGCCATGAGGGCGGCGAGGCCGAAGGCGACGGGGATCCACGCCGCCACGGCCAGCCGCGGCATCTCGTCGACGAGCGGGTGCATCGACGCGACGGCCGCGCCCGTGAGGCCCGCGGCGGCGAGCGGCCAGGCGGCGTCCCAGCGGACGCGGGCGACCAGCCCGGCGGCGGCGAACAGGAACGCGGCCGGGATCAGCGGGTTCTCGAGCATCGCCGGGCCGATGTCGCCGCTCCACAGGTCCCCGGCCGCGTCCGAGAGCCGGTGCCACGGGTCGGGCACGTCCGGATGCCGGAAATGCCGGGTGAAGGTGTCCTGGAGCGTCTCGTGGACGCCCGGCAGGTGCAGGGCGGAGCTGATCCACAGGTTGCCCGCGAGCACGAGTGCCGCGACGCCGGCGACGGCCAGGAACGTCCGCCGCGACGCGAAGACCGGGAGCAGGAGCACGGCGCCCGCCGCGAGCGCGGCGGCCAGCGCGACGCCGTTGGCGGGCTTGACGACGCACAGCACCGCGAGCGCGCAGGCCAGCAGCGCCGATCCCGCGATCACCGCGCGTCCGCGCAGCACCAGCACGGCGCCCGCGAGCGCGGCCGTCACGCAGAGCAGCATGGGCGCCTCGGCCAGCAGGCGGCTGGCCCAGAAACCGGTCGGCAGCAGGTAGAACAGGGCCTCCGCCGCCAGGGCCTGGACGGGCCGCAGCCCGACGGCGAGCGCGAGCAGGACGGCCGCGACCCCGCACGCCACCCCGAGCGCGGCCGTCCCGGCGGCGAACCCGGACAGCCCCATCACCCGGATGAACGGCACCGTGAGCAGCGGGTATCCGGGACGCGAGGTGAAGATCCGCTGGAAGCGGGCCGGCGCGGCGCCGGGCAGCGCGGCCCGGTACCGGACGCAGTCGGCGCGGCTCCCCGCCGGGCGCGGGGTGCCCCGCATCAGGGCGTCGCAGGTGATCTCCGCTGCGCCGCGGTCGGCGGCGGGCGCGGACCAGCCCGCGTACCGGAGCGCGTCGCGCGCGTACCAGAAGGTGTCAGGCGTGGCGGTGGCGGCGCTCCCCGACCAGCGCAGCAGCCACAGCCCGGAGCCGAGCAGGACCGCGACGAGGAGCAGCAACGCCATCCGCGCCCCGGGCCGGTCGAGCGGGCCCGGCGCGGCGACGTCCGCGAACCGCACCTGCCGGGACGGCCACAGCGCCGGGAGCCATCGGCGGCGCCAGGTCCGCGGCATGCGGGGCGGCGGCTGGTGCGTCCCGCCGGGTTCGGGGCCGTCGCCGGGGATCCGGCGGCCGGCGTCCTCGGGCCGTGAGTAACTCTGCGTCACGACCCGACCACTGCCCGCCCGCCCGCACGGCAAGCGAGTTATGCGGATCTATCGGAAATAATTGGACATCCCTATAGGTCCCGGGTCGTCCGGAAAACCGCTAGTTCGGCCGGACGGTCACGTCCGATACGACCGCGTCCCGCGGCGTCTCCAGCGCGGCGACCAGCACGCGCGCCACGGTGCCCGGCGCGGCGAAGTCGTCCTCGGCGTACGGGTGGCCCTCCTGCGCGCGCACCCTCCGCTGCATCTCCGTCGCCGTCCGCCCCGGGTAGACCGTCGTGACGCGCAACGACGGCTCCTCCGCCCGCAGCGAGTCGGCGAGCGCGCGCAGCCCGAACTTGCTCGCCGCGTACGCCGACCACTCCGGGTTGGCGCGCAGCCCCGCGGTCGAGTTGACGAACACCACGTGCCCCCCGGCCGCGCGCAGCGCGGGCAGCAGCAGCCGCGTCACCTCGGCGGCGGACACCAGGTTCACCGACAGGTGGTCCATCCACTCGTCCGCCTCCAGCTCGGCGACCGGCGACAGATGCACGACACCCGCCGCGTGGATCACGCCGTCGAGCCGCCCCGGCAGCTCCGCGCCCGCGAGCACCGCCTCGATCCGCCGCGGCTCGGTGAGGTCCAGCGGGACCGTCGTGATGGACGCGCCCGGCGCGGCGGCGGGCGGCGCGCCCGGCGCGATCGCGATGGACTGGGTGGCGGCGTGCGCGGCGCCGGTGCGCAGCTTCCCGGCCAGCTCGCCCAGCCGGTCGGGGGAGCGGCCGGTGAGGACCAGGTCGTGCCCGCGCTCGCGCAGCAGCTCCGCGACCGCGGTCCCGATGCCGCCGGTCGCCCCCGTGATCAGATACGTGCCCATGGGGCCCCATTCTCCTCGATCTCCCTACCCCGATGGACGCGCGGGGCGCCGCGCCGGTTCGGGCGCGGCGGGGCGCCGGTGCGCGCGGGGCGGGGCGTCAGTTCGGGCGGAGGACGCGGGTGACGCCGGCGATCAGCGCGGTCGCGAGCACCCACCCGGTCGCGATCAGCGCGTAGGCGACCCACCGGGACCAGTTCTGCGGGTCGAACGCCTGCTGCTGCCCGAACGTGTCGATCGGGATCAGCAGGTCGAGGCTGTAGACCAGCGCGTGGAAGTGCGGCTGCTCCGCCGGCTGCTTGATCCCCTTCGGATGGTCGAGGGAGAACACCACCGTCCCGACGGCGAGCAGCACCGCGAACCACGCGAACGCCAGCCACGGCCGGTACCCGTAGCCGACCGTCCAGTCCAGCACGAGGTTCCACGCGCGGTTGATCGGGCTCGCCTTGCGGCGGCGGGCGCGCAGCTTCGCGAGCTGCACCTTGCGGGCCAGGTCGTCGTGGCCGATGCCGTGGTACCAGGCGGCGAGCTGCTCGTACGGCTGGAGGTGGAACTCCGGGTCGCGGGACACCCAGCTCAGCCGGTCCTTGAACTCCCCGCCGCGCAGCGTCTGGTACGTCGTGCCGTTCAGGTACAGCTCGTCCGGCCAGATCGACGGATGGTCCATGATCAGGTCGATCCGGGAGAACGACAGCGACACCCGGCCCTTGATCTTCTCCGCCGGCCACAGCAGCAGCTCGTCGCAGACCATGTGGCTGGCGTGCAGCGCCATCCGCGCCGGGTCGCCGGAGTCGAGCAGCCCCTTGGAGAACGACAGGATGCCGTTGAACCTCGCGCTGCGCAGCCGGACCGTCCCGACCGCGTGGAAGCCGGCGCTGAACTCGGCGGTGTTCTCGACCACCATGTTCTGCGCGTCCAGCGCGATCCGCCCCGGGTTGGACAGCGTCGTGCCCTGCATGAACAGGCCGCCGTTCATCTTCGCGCCGACGAGCCGGACCCCGCCGGTGATGTGCGCGTGCTGCGCGAACATCCCGACGTCGACGACGAGGCCGCCGCTGAACAGCGCCCACTTGTCCGGCGCGGACGCGGTGATGCGGGTCCCGTTCATCCGGAAGCCGCCGAGCAGCTGCGCGCGCGGCAGCCGCACCTCGCCCTCGATCTCCGAGCCGGACAGGCTGAGGTACCCGTCGGCCTGCAGCCCGCCGCCGTCGAAGCCCGGCATCCGGCAGTCGCCGAACCGCAGCTGCCGGGTGCGGGCGTTGGCGAACCGCGGCTCCTCGACGAGCCGGCACCGCTCCAGCCGCAGCTCGTGCTCGACGGTGCCGCCGGACACATCCAGCCGGCCGGTGACGTACGCGCCGCGCAGCCGGACCGCCGCGACGGCCCCGGACCGCGTCTCGGCCGCGCCCAGCAGCAGCCGGTTGATGACCTCCGCCCGGACGATCCGCTCGGGCAGCGGCCCGGCGGGGCGGTCGTCGCCGAGGACGACGCGGGCGCCGGTCGGGAACGCGGCCCACAACCGCCGCTCGGCGGCGCTGAGGCCGGGGGGTTCGCTGGGGGGCCGGGACACGGGAACCCTTTCTACGCGGAGACCCCCTCCGCGATCAACACCGCGGCGGGGGTCCGCGTCGTCCCCCCAGGTCAGGGCTTAGAAGAAGCCGCGGCGGCGGCCGGCCTCCTGGAGGAAGCCGTCCAGCTCGCGCTCCCAGTCGGTGTGCTCGACGGTCGCGTAGTCGACGGTGAAGCGGCTGAACGCGTCGTGGCCCTCGGTGAAGACGCCGCCGCGCTTGTCCAGCTCCAGCACGACCTCCATCGACTGCGGGTACGACACGAACGTCACTTCGAGCTGCTTGATGCCGTGCCCGTACTGGTGCGGCGGGTGGAACTCGATCTCCTGGTAGAACGGCAGCTCCTGGTGTACGCCCCAGATGCGGCCCTTCTCGCAGTCGGCGTTGCGGAAGTGGAAGCCGAGGTTGGAGAACGCCGCGAGGATGCGCTCCTGCGCGGGCAGCGGATGCACGGCGATCGGGTCGAGGTCGCCCGGGTCGAGCGCGCCCGCGACCTCCAGCTCGGTGGCGATGCCGACGGTGGTGCCGTGCAGCGGGTGCCCGTACATGTGGGTGAGCGGCGCCTCCCACGGGATCGGGAACTGGAACGGGACGCTGTGCCGCATCCCCTCCTCCAGCTTGAACCCGCCCGCGACCGGCATCTTCGCGTACTCGATGTTGGAGGTGTACTCGCTGTCGTCGGTCTCGACCTCGACCCGGGTGCGCAGCGCGAGGTTCACCGACTTGATGTCGGAGTTGTACTGGCCACCGATGATGACGACCTCGCCTGTCACGACCCCGCCCGGGGTGGTGTTCGGGTCGTGCAGGGTCGTCTCGATCGAGGGCCCGCCGATGCCCATCGCCTGCCGCAGCTTCTTGAAGACCAAGGTCCCGTCCTCCTGTGTGTCGAGCACCCCCGGTGCTCCCGTCGTCCCATAGACGCGCTTACGGGAGAGTACGTTCCTTAATGGCAGGTCGTAAGGCGAATCAGTGGCCCCCACCGGCCAGGTTCAGGCCGACGACGCCGACGATGATGCAGAGCAGCGCGCCGATCTTCACCGCGGACACCTGGTCGCCCATGACCAGCATCCCGAGCGCGGCGGTGCCGACGGCGCCGATCCCGACCCAGACGGCGTACGCGGTGCCGACGTCCAGCGTCCTCAGCGCGTGGCTGAGCAGGCCGAAACTGGTCACGGCGAACACGAGGAACCCGGCGGACGGCAGCCACTCGGAGAAATTCTTGCTGGCCTTCAGGCACAGCGCCATCGCGACCTCGAACAGGCCCGCGAGGATGACGAGGATCCACGCCATGGTGACTCCCGGATGCGTGAGACGGCACGGTCACGCGTCGTCTTCGCTTTCCGGGTACGGCGCACCTCGTCCGGGAGGGCCCGCCCGGGGCCCTCGTCCGCGTCAACGGCCCCGCGGTGCGGGGTGTTCCCGCCGGTGGCCCATGTCACCGGCGGGAACGTGCGGGCGCGCGGAACGCGGCCTCAGGAGCGTCCCAGCGCGCGGTACTCCCAGCCCGCCGAGCGCCACTTCGCGGCGTCCAGCGCGTGCCGGCCGTCCACGATCCGCTTGTGCCGGACGACCTGCGCCAGCGCGTCCGGCTCGATCTCCTTGAAGTCCGACCACTCGGTCAGCAGCACGACCACGTCGGCGTCCTGCGCGACGTCCAGCGCGCTGTCGCCGTAGCGCAGCTCGGGGAACGCGCGCCGCGCGTTGTCCAGCGCCGCCGGGTCGAACACGCGGACGTGCCCGCCGAGCCCGTGCATGGTCCGCGCCACGTCCAGCGCGGGCGCGTCCCGGATGTCGTCGGAGTTCGGCTTGAACGCCGCGCCCCACGCCGCGATCCGCTTGCCGGAGATCCCGCCGAGCATCTCCCGGACGAGGTCGACGGTGCGGGCGCGCCGCCGCCGGTTGATGTCGTCGACCTCGCGCAGGAACGACACGGCCTGCCCGACGCCGAGCTCCTCCGCGCGGTGCGCGAACGCCCGGATGTCCTTCGGCAGGCAGCCGCCGCCGAAGCCGAGGCCCGGCTTGAGGAACTTGCCGCCGATCCGGTCGTCGAGGGCGAGCGAGTCGGCGAGGTGCTTGATGTCGGCGCCGACCGCCTCGCAGACCTCCGCCATCGCGTTGATGTAGGAGATCTTCGTGGCGAGGAAGGAGTTCGCGGCGACCTTCACCAGCTCCGCGGTCGCGAGGTCGGTGCGGACCACCGGGGTGCCGAGGTCCAGGATCGGCTTGAACGCGGCCTCCAGCCGCTCCAGCGCCCAGTCGGACGCGACGCCGAACACCAGCCGGTCCGGGCGCATCGTGTCGTCCACGGCGAAGCCCTCGCGCAGGAACTCGGGGTTCCACGCCAGCTCGACCTCCTCACCCGCCGGGGCGAGGTCGTGGATGACGCCGGTGATGCGCTTCGCCGTGCCGACCGGGACCGTCGACTTGCCGACGACCAGCGCGCGCCGGGTCAGGTTCGGGGCGAGCGCCCGTACCGCCGCCTCGACGTAGGTGAGGTCGGCGGCGTCCGACCCCGGCTGCTGCGGCGTGCCCACGCACAGGAAGTGGACGTCGCCGAACTCGCCGGCCTCCTCGAAGGAGGTGGTGAAGCGCAGCCGCCCGGACTCCAGCGCCTTGGTGAGCAGCTCCGGCAGGCCGGGCTCGAAGAACGGCACCTCACCGGACGCGAGTCTGTCGACCTTGCGCTGGTCGACGTCCACGCCGAGGACCTCGAAGCCCAGCACGGCCATGCAGATCGCGTGCGTGGCGCCGAGGTAGCCGGTGCCGATGACGGTGAGCCGCGGGGACTCCGTCGGGTTCATTGCACTTCTCCTTCTTCACAGCTGACGGAAGAGACGACTCCCGATGGCTCTAGGAGCACTTGCCCTTGTTGATCAGTTCGCCGCCGGAGACCCTGTTGTCGCAGGCGACCGTGTTGCCGTCCGAACCGAGGAAGATCCCGACGCCCTTGGCGCCGCCCAGGTCGATGACGTTGCGGCGGAAGACGTTGCCGGTCCCCCAGCCCTTGTACTCCTCGTGGGTCTGGAAACCGTCCTTGACCGTCCTGGTCCCGCGGTTCCCCTCGATGACGTAGCCGTTGCCCTTCGCGTCGACCCACGAGTCGTTGACGCCGCCGCCGGACAGCTGCGAGCCGTCGAAGACGTTCCCGACGAGGCGCCCGCCGGACGTGCCCTCCTTGATGTCCACCGCCTCCGCGGTGGCGGTGATCCGGTTCCCGGCGACGAGGTTGGCGTCGCTGGCGTCCGGCTTGCCCTGGGTGAGCTGGCCCCAGTTGTTGTGCGACGAGCCGAGGTACACGCCCTCGCCGAAGCGCGGGTTGCCGCGGCCCGTGCGGGTGATGGTGTTGTACTGCACCGCGTTGCCGGTGCTGAAGTTGCGCAGGTGGATCGCCTCGTCGCCCACGTCGTGGACGTTCAGCCCCTGCACGACCGTCCCGCTGGTGCCGTCGAGCATGACGCCCTTCTGGCTGCGGGTGACGGTGAAGCCGATGAGCCGCCAGTGCGCGGCGTTCTCCAGGTGGAAGCCGTAGCCCTTGGTGACGGCGCCGCCGTCCAGCACGGACTGCGGCGTGCCGCACACGAAGATCGGCTTGGCCGGGGTGCCGGACTTCTGGCTGGAGTACTGCCCGGCGTACCGGCCGGGGGCCAGCCGGATGACGTCACCGGGCGCCGCCGTGTTCAGCTTCTCCTGCAGCTGGACGGGGCCGTGTACGGTGACCGTCGCCTTCGGGCACGCGATCCGCCGGTACGACGACGGCAGCGGCATCGCCGGCGCGGGCTGCCCGATCCCGCCGCCCGTGCCGGACCCCGAACCCGACCCGGCGCCCGCGCCCGCCCCGGCGCCCGCACCGTTCCCCGTGCCGGCGGGCGTGGCCTGCCCCGCCCCGGGGAACGGGTCGGTCCCCGCGGTGTCCTTGGACTTGCCGCCGCCGCCCTGGGTGGCCAGCACGACCACCGCGCTCGTGGCGACGGCCCCCACGACCAGCACCCCGGCGAACCTCACATCGATCTTCACTGTTCACCCCCGTCCCCGTTCACGCGCCCCCGCGCGTCAGGAGCACTTGCCCTTCTTGGTGAGCTGGCCGCCGGACACCTTGTTGTTGCAGGCGATCGTGTTGCCGCCGACGGTGTCGTTGATCCCGACGCCGTTGCCGCCGTCCAGGTTGATCGTGTTGTTGCGGAACACGTTGCCGGTGCCCCAGCCGTCCATGATCTGGTGCACCTGGAAGCCGTCCGCGGGCGTCTTGTCGCCCTTGTTGCCCTCGATCAGGTAGCCGTTCCCCTTGACGTCCACCCACGAGTCGTTGTGCTTGTCGCCGCCGGTCTTCGACCCGTCGAACACGTTGTTGAGGATCTTGCCGCCCTTCGTGCCCTCCTTGATGTCGATCGCCTCCGCGGTGGCCCGGATGACGTTGCCGCGGACCACGTTGTTGTCGCTGTTGTCGACCTTGCCGCCGGAGACCGACTTGAAGTTGGACTGCGCGGTGCCGAGGTACACGCCCTCGCCGAACTTCTCGCGCCGCAGCCCGGTGTTGAAGATCTTGTTGTACTGGATGGTGTTGCCGGTGGAGAAGTCCCGCACGTGGATGGCCTCGTCACCGATGTCGTGCACCGTCAGGCCCTGCACGACCGACCCGTTCGTGGTGTCGCCGACGACGCCCTTCTGGCTGTTCTGCACGGTGAAGCCGATCAGCCGCCAGTAGTTCGCCTTGTCCAGGTGGAAGCCGTAGCCCTTCTTCACGCCGCCGCCGTCGATGATCGACCCCTGCTCCCCGCACAGGAAGATCGGCTGCTGCTGCGTGCCGGACGCGGTCGCGACGAACTTGCCGACGTACTTGCCCGGGTTCATCTTGATGACGTCGCCGGCCTGCGCGCCCTTGAGCGCCTGCTGGAGCGAGTTCGCGTCGCTGACGGTCTTCGTCGGCTTCGGGCAGGCGACCTTCCCGCCGCCGTCCGGGACGGGCAGCGTCAGCGGCGCGCCGGCCTGCGCGCCGCCGCCCGAGCCGCCGTCGCCGTCCCCGTCGCCCGAGCCCTCGTCGCCGCCCTGGTCGCCGCCGTTCTGCGGAACGGGGCTGATCTTGCCGTCCGCGGACGTCTTCTTCGAGTCGCCCCCGCCGCCGCCGGTGGTGAAGATCAGCACCAGCCCCGCCGCGACCAGCGCGCCGACCGCGAGGCCGATGATGAACTTGACATCGATCTTGATCGTCATTGCCGAACTACTCCTTGGATGACCGCTCTGGTGCGTCGTGCCGCGTGGGCGCCGGGCTACCGCCCCGCGCGCGCACCGACCCGCTGACCGTCCTGGGAGGGGACGGTATCGGCGCGGCGGAGCAGCCGCACGGGCCGTTCCTCGAGCTTGTCCTGCGCCGCGTACGGGTGGGCGCCGAGGCTGCCGATGCGCAGCCGGGTGCCACGGGACCGGAACATGGAGACGGCGACCAGCAGGAACACGCCGCCCCAGATGACGTTCAGCGGCTTGAAGATCCGCTTCAGCCAGGTCGTGAAGCCCGCGGTCTTGTGCCATCCCTTGATGTTGTTGTTGGCGTTCTGGTACTTGCCGGTGGCCCGGTCGACGTCCATCACGCTCGTGCCGGCGCCGCTCAGCGTGTTCCCGGTGATCACGGTGCCGCCGACGTTGCCGCGCAGCGTCAGCCCGTGCCGGTGCGCCGACTGCACCGTGTTGCCGTTGAACGCGCCGTTGGCGTCCCGGAGGTACAGGGCCGTCTTCCCGCCGGTGATGACGTTGCCGGACACCGTCGCGGCCGTCATCCCGTCGCGCACCACGATCCCCTGCCGGGCGAAGCCCTTCACCTGGTTCCCGGCGATCTGGATGCGGGTGCCCTTCTCGCGCGCGACGATCCCCATGTCGCCGCCGCTGATCTGGCTGTTCTGGACGGCGACGCTGGTGCCGCCGAGCAGCTCCACCCCGTACCGCTTGTTGTTCCGCGCGACGCTGCTGCTCACCAGGTTGTTGCCGAAGCTCGTGATCGCCTCGCCGGACGCCGACGGCCCCTCGGCGAGCGGCTCCCCGTTCAGCGTGAACCCGTTGCCGCCGTTCTCGTTCGACGTGCAGTTGGTGACGCGGACGCCCTCGGTCCCGCGGGACAGCACGAAGCCGTCGCCGCGGCTGGCGGTGACCGTGGTGTTCTCGATCGTCGCGTTCTTCGCGAACCGGTGCAGCAGCACCCCGTCGACCAGGCTGTTCTTGATGTCGGTGTTGGTGATCTGCACCTGGTTGGACGCGGTGACGAACACCCCGTAGGCGTCGCCGTCGAAGCTGGAGTGGTCGATCGTCCCGCTGACGAGGCTCGCCGTCGGCACCTCGAACGTGCCGCCCTTGCCGGCCGCGCCCGCCGGGGTGACCTGGACGCGCTGCCGGTCGCCCTGCGTCGCCTCCTGCTGGCCGTCGGGCAGCTGCACCCGGTGCGCGGGCCCGGCGTCGGCCAGCTCGGCGGACGAGTCCGGGCGGTCGGAGCCGGTCAGCGCGACGCCGCCGGTCCGGCCGCTCCAGAAGCCGAGGTTCGACGCCTGCGTGTAGTGCATCTCGAACGTGCCGCCGATGGCGCGGATGTAGGCGCGGCCGTCGGCGACCTGCGTGTCCGGCTTGTTCGTGTCGTCGTTCCAGCTGGTGAAGCGGACCGGGTTCTGCGCCGACCCGTTGATCCGGACGGTGCCGCCCGCGCTGACGATCGAGGTGAACGAGCCGGGCACGCTGCGCATCCGGATCGTCAGCGGCCCGGTCGAGCTCTGCAGGATCAGCTTGCCGCCGGCCGCGACCATGACGTTGACGCTGAGCAGGTACGAGCCGTCGCTCTGCTTCTGGAAGTCCTGCCCGGCGAGCTTCTGCAGCTCGGACACGTAGTAGGGCTGCCGGCGCTGCGGCAGCATCAGCGTCCGGCCGGTGGCGGAGGTCATCAGCCGCGGCTGGCGGGCCGCGGCGGCGGCCGCGCCGCCGCCCGCGAGGTCGGACTCCTGCTTGGCGCGGATCTGCATGACCCGCAGGTCCTCCTGGTCGACCAGCGTCGACTGCTGCCGCGCCGAGCTCGGCGCCACGTCGTCGACGCCGGGCAGCCCGCCGTCCTGCTGGGAGTAGACGCGGTAGGCGTACGTGCCGCCGCCCGCGAGGCCCAGCACCAGCAGCGTCGCGACGACCTTGCCGGCGCCGCCCTTCTTCTTCTCCGGCGCGGCGCCGTGCCGCGGACCCGAGGGCCCGGCAGGTGCCGGCCCGGCGGCCGGTGTCGGCCCGCTCATGTCAGACCCCCCTCTGCGGCTGCGGGACGCCGCCGCGCGGCGTCGGGTGCGGCGGCGTCGCCGGCGGCGGCACCGGGCGCGGGCCGGTCGTCTGCGACGAG
>NZ_WBMR01000098.1 GCF_008923365.1 Actinomadura montaniterrae | reverse complement strand
CGCCCGCGCCGGAACCGGCCGCGCCCGAACCGGCCGACCAGGCCGGCGCGCCCGGCGCACCCGACCCGGCCGACGCGCCGGTCCCGCCGTCCGGGGCCGGGCCGGACGGCTTCACCGAACACGGCCTGCCCCGACGGCAGGACGAGCCCCCCGCGGACGAGGCGAGCTCCCCCGACGGCGCCGCGTCCACCTCATCCGGCCTCACCGGTGCCGGCGGCGGGCATCCCGAACCGACCCAGCCGGAGGACCTGCCACCCGTGCCCGACATCTCCACCACACCGTCCGGCCTGCCGGTCCGCGTGCCGCAGGCGAACCTCGCCGAACCGCTGCGCACGGACGAACCGCTCGTCGCCGACGAGCAGGACGAACCGGACGACCCGGGCCGCTCGCCCGAGGAGATCCAGCGGATCATGGGCTCCTACCAGCGCGGCACCCGGCAGGGGCGGTCGGACGCGGCCGAGGCCCTCGGCAATCAAGCAGCGGAAGGCGAGGAAGGTCAGTGACGCAGAAGACCGGTTCTTCATCCGACCTGGGTTTTTTGCTGGACGACCTGGTCCACCGGTTGCCGCACGCGCGCAACGCGGTGGTGCTGTCGGCCGACGGCCTGCTGATGGCCTCCTCGGCGGGCATGAGCCAGGACGACGGCGAGCACCTGTCCGCCGTGGCGGCGGGCATCCAGAGCCTCGCCAAGGGCGCGGGCACCCGGTTCGGCGGCGGCCCCGTCCGGCAGACGATCGTCGAGATGCAGTCGGCGTTCCTGCTGGTGTCGGTCGCCGGCAAGGGCGCCTGCCTGGCGGTGCTGGCCGGCGAGGAGGCCGACGTGGGCCTCATCGCCTACGAGATGGCGATGCTCGTCACGAGCATGGGGCACCACCTCACCTCGCCGTCGCGGTCGGAGACGGCGCAGGAGGGCCGGCCCGCATGATGCCGCCGGAGGAGCCGGGGCACGAGCCCTGGCCGCAGGACCCCGCGCTGCACACCCCCGGCCACGAGCGGATCTACGACGAGAGCGCCGGCCCGATGGTGCGCCCGTACGTGATGACGAGCGGTCGCATCGAACCCGTCCACGGCAAGTTCGACCTCATCACGCTGGTGGTGGCGGCCGGGCCCGAGCCGGAGGGCCCGATCGGCCTCGGCCCCGAGCACCTGTCGATCATCCGGCTGTGCCAGCAGGTGATGTCGGTCGCCGAGCTGACCGGCCACCTCGACCTTCCGGTGGCGACCGTGCGGGTGCTGCTCGGCGACCTGCTCGGCAAGGGGCTCGTCACGATGCAGGAGCCCGAACCGGAGGCGGACATGCACGACATCAGGCTCTACAAGGCGGTGATCGATGGTCTCCGGGCTCTCTGACGCCGGGGGCGGGCGGCGCGACGCGCGCGCCCGCCGGATGCCCACCGCGGTCAAGATCGTGATCGCGGGCGGTTTCGGGGTCGGTAAGACGACGATGGTCGGCACGGTCTCCGAGACGCGGCCGCTGCGCACGGAGGAGATCCTCACCGACGAGAGCGTCGGCGTCGACGACGTCTCCGGGGTGGAGCGCAAGAAGACCACCACGGTCGCGATGGACTTCGGCCGCCTCACGTTCCGCGACGAGTACGTCCTGTACCTGTTCGGCACGCCCGGGCAGGAGCGGTTCTGGTTCATGTGGGACGAGGTGTCGCTCGGCGCGCTCGGCGCGGTCGTGCTCGCCGACACCCGCCGGCTGTCGGACTGCTTCCCGTCGGTCGACTACTTCGAGCGGCGCGGCACCCCGTTCGTCGTGGCGGTGAACTGCTTCGAGGGCGCGCGGCAGTACGACCTCGCGGAGATCCAGCTCGCGCTGAACCTGGGGCCGAAGGTCCCGGTGATGCTGTGCGACGCCCGCCGCCTCGACTCCTGCAAGCAGGTGCTCATCGACCTCGTCCTGCATGCGATGAAGTCCCGCGGCCTGCCGGCGCTGGAGTCGCAGGGCGCCTGACCGCGCCTGACTACGCCTGACCGCGCCTGACCGCGCCCTAACGGCCGCCGGCCCCGGCGGCGGCCGGGGCGCGGTCCCGGGCCGTGCCTTCGGCGACGGCGCGGGAGAAGGCGCGGACGCGTGCGGTGGCGCGGTCGCGGTGCCAGACGAGGGTCAGCGCCGAGTCGGGCAGGCCGGTGAGCGGGACGAACACGACGTCGCCGCGCGCGTGGCGGCGGGCGGTCGGGACGCACAGCGGCATCGCGCCGCGTCCGGCGGCGACCAGCGCCAGGGCCTCCTGGATCGTGCCGGCCGCCGGCCCGGACGGGATCGTGCGCCCGCCGGGCGTCAGCCGCGGCGACTGCGCCTCGCGCCAGTACCGCGGGGCGGGTCCGGCGATCCGGATCAGCGGGTGCCCGGCCAGGTCCTCGGCGGGCACGGACGGGCGGTCCGCGAACGGATGGCGGGCGGGGACGGCGAGGCTCAGCGGCGCCTCGGAGAACACGGGGCCGGAGGCGAGGCCGGGCTCCCGCACGGGTGCGAGCACGATCGCGGCGTCGACGTCCCCGTCCCGGACCTGCCCGAACGGGTCGGCCAGCGGCACCTCGGCGGTCCGCACCTCGCAGCCGGGATGGTCGCGCTCGAACGCGCGGACGAGGCCGGCGAGGTCCTCGTCGAGCGAGCCGACGAAGCCGATCCGCAGCACGCCGCCGACGCCGCGGGCCCTGGCCCTCGCCGCGTCGACGGCGTCGAGGAGGGCGGTGTAGGCGGGGGCCAGCTCGTCGCGCAGGCTCGCGCCGAGCGGCGTCAGCCGGACGCGGCGGCTGGTGCGCTCGACGAGCCGGCCCCCGATCCGCGACTCCAGGGAGCGCAGCAGCTGGCTGACGCGGCTCTGGGAGAGGTAGAGCCGTTCCGCGGTCCGGCCGAAGTGCAGCTCCTCGCCGAGGACGAGGAAGCACTCGATCTCGCGGGCCTCCAGTTCCGGCACGTCGCTCCTCCGGTCGCCGATCGATGAGCCTCGCTCATAGAAGGATGCGGTCTTCGCCGTTGTTCCCGTGCCGCCGCCCGGCCAGGGTCGAAGGCATGACGGTTCCTTCCGAGTCCCCGCCGCGGGGCGGCCGGCCGGCGGTGCTCGCGGTCGCCGCGGCGACGTTCCTCGTCGTCACCAGCGAGATGCTGCCGGTGGGGCTGCTGACCTCGATCGGCCCGGACCTCGGCGCGTCCGCGGGCGCGGCCGGGCTGGCGATGACCGTGCCCGGCCTGGTCGCGGCGCTCTGCGCGCCCGCGCTGTCGGCGGCCACCGCCCGGCTGGACCGGCGCGCGGTGCTGGCCGGGCTGGCGGGCCTGCTGGCGGCTGCCGACCTCGGCTCGGCCGCCGCGCCCGGGCTGCCGGCGCTGCTGGCCACGCGGATCCTCGTCGGCGTGGCGATCGGCGGGGTGTGGGCGATCGCGGGCGGGCTCGCGGCGCGGCTGGTACCGGAACGCTCCATCGGCGCCGCCACCTCGCTCATCTTCGGCGGGATCTCGGTCGCGTCGGTGGCGGGCGTCCCCGCCGGCACGCTGATCGGCGACCTCGCTGGCTGGCGGGCCGCGTTCGCCGTCGCCGGAGCGCTGTCCCTGGCCGCCTGCGCGGCGCTCGCCGTGCTGCTGCCGCCGCTGCCCGCGACGGGCGCGGCACGCCCGCGGGACATGGCGCGGGTGCTGCGCGCACCGGGCGCGCGAGCCGGACTCGTCGTGACGTTCCTGCTGGTCAGCGGGCATTTCGCGGCGTACACCTACGTGCGGCCCGTGCTGGAGCGGGTGTCCGGCGTGGACCCGGACCTGATCAGCACCCTGCTGCTGCTGTACGGCGTCGCGGGCGTCGCCGGGAACTTCGCCGCGGGGACGGCCGCCGCGCGCGGACCGCGCCGCACCCTTCTGGCGATCACGGCGCTGCTCGCCCCGGCCGTGCTGCTGTTCCCGGTCGCCGGCCGGGCCCCGCTCCCGGCCGTCGCGCTGCTGGTGCTGTGGGGCGCCGCTTACGGCGGCGTGTCCGTCACCTTGCAGACGTGGCTGCTGCGGGCCGTGCCGCCGCTCGCCGCCGAACCGGCGTCGGCGCTGTTCGTCGCCGCGTTCAACCTCGCCATCTCGCTCGGGGCGCTGGCGGGCGGGCGCGTCGCCGACACCGCCGGGGAGGCCGGCGCCCTGTGGCTCGGCGGAGTGCTGAGCTCCCTCGCTCTGGCCGCCGCGGCGGTGCTGGGCCGCCCGCCGGGACCGGACGGCCGGTCCCGGCGCGCCGCGAGGACGAGCCGGACCGGCGAACCCGGCCGTCAGCCGGTGCGGGAGACCACGTAGTCGCAGAGGCCGGTGAAGGCGTCGCGGGCGGGGATGGCGGGGAGGGTGAGGAGTTCGGCGCGGGCGTCCTCCGCGTACTGGCGCAGGTCGGCGCGCGCGCGGTCCATCGCGGGGTGGGCGCGCAGGAGGGCGAGGGCCTCGGCGTGCAGCGCGTCGTCGGACAGGTCCTGGACGAGCAGCTCGCGCAGCCGGGCGTCGTCGGGGCCGGAGCCGACGCCGGCGAGGACGTGGTGCATCGGGAGGGTGCGGATGCCTTCGCGGAGGTCGGTGCCGGGGGTCTTGCCGGACTCCTCGGTCTCGGAGTCGATGTCGAGGATGTCGTCCGACAGCTGGAACGCGACGCCGATCTTCTCGCAGGCGGAGGTGATCGTGTCGACGACGCGGGCGGGGGCGCCCGACAGCAGCGCGCCGAACTGGCCGGACACCACGATGAGGGAGGCGGTCTTGTCGGCGACGACCTGCAGGTAGTGCTTGAGGGGGTCGGCGTCCTCCGCCGGGCCGACGGTCTCCTGGATCTGGCCGCGCACCAGCCGCGCGAACGCGCGGGCCTGGATCCGGACGGCCTCCGGGCCGAGGTCGGCGAGCAGGTCGGACGCGCGGGCGAACAGGTAGTCGCCGGTGAGGATCGCGACGGTGTTCGTCCAGCGGGAGTTCGCGGACGCCTGGCCGCGCCGGACCGTCGCCTCGTCCATGACGTCGTCGTGGTAAAGGGTGCCGAGGTGGGTCAGCTCGACGACGACGGCGGCGGGCACCACGCCGGCCGCGTCGGGATTCCCGAAGTGGGAGGCGAGCAGCACCAGCATCGGCCGGAACCGCTTCCCGCCCGCCTCGACGAGGTGCTTGGACGCCTGGCTGAGCAGCGGGTCCTCGCCCCGCACCGACTCCAGTAGCAGTTCCTCGACTGCGGCCAGGCGCTCCCTGGCATCGGCCGCGAGGGCCGAGTCGACGGGAAGCCCGAACGGGCCGGACTCCTGTCGAGCCGGCCCGCCGGACTTCTCAGCGATTGGGTCGCTCACCCAAGACTCCCTACCGGACGAACATGTGGGTCGTTGCGTGGCCCGCAAGGTCCAGAACGGGCTGCGGGATCACGCCGAGTACCACAGTAGCCGTCGCCCCGAGCGCCACCGCAGCCGCGGTCGCCGGCCCGGCGACGACGACGGGGCCGTCCGCCTCCGGCTCGCTGAAGAACATCACGACGATCACCTTCACGTAGAAGAAGGCGGCGACCGCGGAGGAGATGACGCCGACCACGACCAGCGGGGTCGCGCCGCCCTCGACGGCCGCCTTGAACACCGCGAACTTGCCGGTGAACCCGCTGGTCAGCGGGATGCCGGCGAAGGCGAGCAGGAAGAAGGAGAACACCCCGGCGACGACCGGGGAGCGCTTGCCGAGCCCCGCCCACCGCGACAGGTGCCCGGCCTCGCCGCCGGCGTCGCGCACCATCGTGACGACCGCGAAGGCGCCGATGGAGGTGAAGCCGTAGGCGACGAGGTAGAACATCGTGCTGGACAGGCCGTCGCGCGACGTGGCGACCACGCCCATGAGCAGGAAGCCCGCGTGCGCGATGGACGAGTACGCCAGCATCCGCTTGATGTCGGACTGCGTGATCGCGATGATCGCGCCGACCACCATCGTGAGAATCGCCACGCCCCACATGTAGGGCCGCCAGTCCCACTTCAGCGTCTCGAACCCGACGTAGTACACGCGGAGGATCCCGCCGAACGCGGCGACGACCGTGCACGACGCCATCAGCGCCGTGATCGGGGTCGGGGCGCCCTGGTACACGTCCGGCTTCCACATGTGGAACGGGACGCCGCCGAGCTTGAACAGCAGCCCGACCGACAGCAGCGCGACGCCCGCCAGCAGCAGGGTCTCGCTGCCGGCGTCCTTGCTGACCTGCGCGGAGATGTCCGACAGCCGGACCGACCCGGCGTAGCCGTACAGCAGCGCCGTCCCGTACAGGAAGAACGCCGAGGAGAACGCGCCGAGCAGGAAGTACTTGACGGCCGCCTCCTGGGAGAGCAGCCGCCGCCGGCGGGCGAGGCCGCACAGCAGGTACAGCGGCAGCGACATGACCTCCAGCGCCACGAACATGGTGAGCAGGTCGTTCGCGGCGGGGAACATCATCATGCCGCCGACCGCGAACATCATCAGCGGGAACACCTCGGTCTGGGTGATCCCGGCGGCGGTGCTGCGCTGCTCGGCCTCGCTGCCCGGCAGCGCGGACGCCTGCGCGGCGAAGTGGCCGCCGACGAGGCCGCCGCTGCGGCCGTTGCCGCGCTCGGCGATGAGCAGCAGGCTCACCAGGGCGAGGATGAGGATGGTGCCCTGGATGAACAGGGTCGGGCCGTCCACGCCGAGGGCGCCCTGCGCGGCGACGTGGTGCGGGTCGTCGCGCCAGCCGAGCAGGACCGTCCACACGAACGCGCCGGCGAGGCCGAGGAACGCGACCGGCACCTGCACCGCGTACCGCCAGGTGCGGCCGACGAACGCCTCGACGAGGACGCCCGCGACGGCGATGCCGAGGACGAGCAGCAGCGGTCCGATCTGCCCGTACTCGATGTGCGGCGCCGGGATGTCACCCCCCTGAGCCAGCACGGGGCTCAGCTGACTGGTCGGGCTCATGGACGGGCTCCGTTCTCGGCGACGTTACCGGTGAGCGTCGGCGCCGGGTCGTGCCGGTCGACACGGGCGAGCGTCTCCTTCACCGACGGGTTGATCACGTGCAGCACCGGCTGCGGGAAGAAGCCCATCGCCACGATGATCGCGATGATCGGGGCGACGGCCCACTTCTCGCGGGCCGTGAGGTCCTTCATGCCCTCGACGGCGGGGACCTTCGGGCCGCCCATCGTCCGCTGGTACATCCAGAGGACGTAGATGGCGGCGAGGACGACGCCGGTCACGGCGAAGCACGCGGCCACCTTGTAGCGGCTGAAGGTGCCGACCAGTACCAGGAACTCCGACACGAACGGCGACAGGCCGGGCAGCGAGAGCCCGGACAGGCCGGCGATGAGGAACGTCCCGGCGAGCACCGGCGCCGCCTTCTGCACCCCGCCGAAGTCGGTGATCTTCGCCGACCGGCGCCGGACGATCATGAAGCCGACGAGCAGGAACAGCGCGCCGGTGGAGAAGCCGTGGTTCACCATGTACAGCGCGGCGCCGGACTGGCCCTGCGAGGTCATCGCGAAGATGCCGAGCACGATGAACCCGAAGTGCGACACCGACGTGTAGGCGATGAGCCGCTTCAGGTCGACCTGCCCGATCGCGAGGATCGCGCCGTAGATGATGCTGATCACCGCGAACACGAGCACGGCGGGCGTCGCCCACTTGGCCGCGCCGGGGAACAGCTCCAGGCAGAACCGCAGCATCCCGTAGGTGCCGACCTTGTCGAGCACGCCGACGATCAGCACCAGGGCGCCGGGCGGCGACTGCTGCGCCGCGGTCGGCAGCCAGGTGTGCACCGGCACCATCGGCGCCTTGATCGCGAACGCGATGAAGAAGCCGAGGAACAGCCACTTGGCGGTGGTCGGGTCGACGTCCAGCCCGCGCAGCTCCTCGAACATGAAGGTGCCGTGCCCGAGGCCGCCCTCGCCGACCGGCTTGTTCGACAGCGGGTACAGCCAGATGACCGCGACGAGCATCAGCAGCCCGCCGAACAGCGAGTACAGCAGGAACTTCACCGCGGCGTAGGAGCGCTCGCGGGCGGCGCCGCCGCCGTAGTGCCCGATGAGGAAGTACACCGGGATGAGCATCGCCTCGAAGAAGACGTAGAACAGGAACACGTCGGTCGCCGCGAACACACCGATCATCGCGGCCTCGAGGGACAGCAGCAGCGCGAAGTAGCCCTTCACTGACCGCTTCGCCGGGACGTCCACGCCGCCGGACCGCTCGTCCTCGTTCCAGGACGCCAGCATGACCAGCGGGACGAGGATGACCGACAGCAGGATCAGGACCAGCGCGACGCCGTCGACGCCGAGCGCCCAGTGGATCCCGAACTCCTTGATCCACCAGTACTTCTCTTTGAACTGGAACCGGTCGCCGCCGGCGTCGAAGCCGGCCGCCATGGCCAGGGCGAGGACGCCCACGAGCGTGGAGACGCCGAACGAGAACCACTTGACCAGCGGCTCGTTGTCGCGCGGCAGCACGCTGACCGCGACGGCGCCCAGCAGCGGCAGCGCGATGAGGACGCTCAGCCAGGGAAAGTCACTCATGACACGTTCACCACCAGGAGGGCGGCCACGACGAGCGCGGCGCCGAAGAACATCGAGAGTGCGTAGGAGCGGGCGAACCCGGTCTGGATCCGGCGGAACCGCCCGGACGTGCCGCCGACGAGGGCGGCGAGCCCGTTGACGGCGCCGTCGACGCCGCGTCCGTCGAACCAGACCGCGAGCCGGGTCAGCCACTGGCCGGGCCGCATCAGCAGCGACTCGTTGATGGCGTCGCCGTACAGGTCCTTGCGGGCCGCGACGGTGACGAACGAGCCCTTGGGCGCCTCGCGCGGCACGGGCCGGCGGCCGTACTGCATCCAGGCGATCGCGAAACCGGCGATCATCAGGAGGAAGACCACGATGCCCGGCAGCGTGACCCACTTGAAGGACTCGGCATGCTCGGGCTTGCCGGTGACGGGCTCCAGGAAGTCGGAGAACCCGCCGAGGATCAGCAGGCCGCCCGCGGCGAGCGAGCCGACGGCGAGGACCATCAGCGGGATGGTCATCACCTTGGGCGACTCGTGCGGGTGCACGCCCTCCTCCCAGCGCTTCTCGCCGAAGAAGGTCATGATCATCACGCGCGACATGTAGTACGCGGTGATGCCCGCGCCGACGACCGCGCAGACGCCGAGGATGGCGCCGGACGTGCCGCCCTTGTCGAACGCGGCCTCGATGATGGCGTCCTTGGTGAACCAGCCGGACAGGAACGGGAACCCGATGATGGCGAGGAACCCGAGCCCGAACGTCACGTACGTCGCCATCATGACGCCGCGGAGCGCGCCGTAGTGGCGCATGTTCACGTCGTCGTTGGTGCCGTGCATGACGGAGCCGGCGCCGAGGAACAGGCCCGCCTTGAAGAAGCCGTGCGCGATGAGGTGCGCGATGGCGAACACGTAGCCCGGCCGGCCGAGGCCGGCGGCGAGCGTCATGTAGCCGATCTGCGACATCGTCGACCCGGCGAGGGCCTTCTTGATGTCGTCCTTGCCGCAACCGATGATCGCACCGGCGAGCAGCGTGGCCGCGCCGACGATCGTCACCACCAGCTGCGCGGTGTCGGACATCTCGAAGATCGGCCCGGAGCGGACGATCAGGTAGACGCCCGCGGTCACCATCGTCGCCGCGTGGATGAGCGCCGACACCGGGGTCGGGCCCTCCATCGCGTCGAGGAGCCAGGACTGCAGCGGCAGCTGCGCCGACTTGCCGCACGCGCCGAGCAGGAGCAGCAGCCCGATCGCGGTCGCGGTGCCGGAGCTCAGCTTCGTCGCGAGGCCGGCGTGCTCGGCGCCCGCGCCGAGGATCGGGCCGAAGTCGACGGTGCCGAACGTGGAGAACATGAGCGCGATCGCGATGATCAGCCCCATGTCGCCGACGCGGTTGACGACGAACGCCTTCTTCGCCGCGGTCGCCGCGGTCGGCTTGTGCTGCCAGAACCCGATCAGCAGGTACGAGGCGAGGCCGACGCCCTCCCAGCCGAGGAACAGCACGAGGAAGTTCCCGCCGAGCACCAGCAGCAGCATCGCCGCGACGAACAGGTTCAGGTAGCCGAAGAACCGGCGCCGGTCGGGGTCCTCGGCCATGTAGCCGACGGAGTAGATGTGGATGAGCGAGCCCACCCCGGTGATCAGCAGGACGAAGCTGATGGACAGCGGGTCCACCAGCAGGTCCATGCCGATCTTGAACTGGCCGACGTCGATGAAGTCCCACAGGTGCACGGTGCGGCGCCGCTCGGCGTCGTCGTAGCCGAGCATCTGGACGAGCATCGCGACGCCGATGGCGAACGACGCCACCGGCGTCGCCACGCCGAGCAGGTGCCCCCACCTGTCGGTGCGCCGGCCTCCGAGCAGGAGGATCGCGGCGCCCAGCAGGGGCAGCGCGACGAGAAGCCAGGACGCGGCCTGGATGCCTTCCGCTTTCATCCCCGACCTCTCAGTACTTCAGCAGGTTCGCGTCGTCCACCGACGAGGACCTGCGGGTCCGGAAGATGGTCATGATGATCGCCAGGCCGACCACGACCTCCGCCGCGGCCACCACCATCACGAAGAACGCGATGATCTGGCCGTCGAGGGTGCCGTGCATGCGGGAGAACGTCACGAACGCGAGGTTCGTGGCGTTCAGCATGAGCTCGACGCACATGAACACCACGATCGCGTTGCGGCGCACGAGGACGCCGAGGGCTCCGATGGTGAACAGGATCGCCGAGAGCGCCAGGTAGTGCCCCGGACTCATTGACCAGCCTCGCCTTCACGCTCGTTGCCGCCCGCGCCGCCGCCCGCGTTCCCGCCGGCGGCCGGCGTGCCGGCCCTGACGACGCGCGACTCGGCGTCCGCGTCCTTCGCCTCTTCGGTGGCCGCCTTGACCGCGGCGACGTCCTCGTCCACCGCGCCCTGCTCGGTCCCGCCGTACAGGTCGGCGTGCCGTTCGGAGGTGTCGGTCTGCGCCGCGATGACGGGGTTGATCGACAGCTTCGAGGGCGTCCCGTCCGGGAGCAGCGCCGGCATGTCGACGGCGTTGTGCCGCGCGTACGTGCCGGGGCCGGGCAGCGGGCCCGGGTGCGCGCCGGACGCGAACCGCTCCTTGGACAGGTCCTTCTGCGTCGGCTTCGGCTCGGTCCGCTCGCGGTGCGCCAGCACCATCGCGCCCAGCGCCGCGGTGATCAGCAGCGCGCTGGTCGCCTCGAACGCGAACACGTACTTGGTGAACAGCAGCCGCGCGAGGCCGAGGACGTTGCCGTCGGCGTTGGCGGCCTTCAGCCCGGCGGAGTCGCCGAGCGCGGCGTTGCCGAGCCCCGCGGCGAGCAGCACGAAGAACCCGATCGCGACGACGACCGCCCAGAACCGCTGGCCCTTGATCGTCTCCACCAGCGAGTCGGTGGAGGTGACGCCGACGAGCATCAGCACGAACAGGAACAGCATCAGCACCGCGCCGGTGTAGACGATCACCTGGACGAACGCCAGGAACGGCGCGTTCTGGATCGCGTACATCGCGGCGAGGCAGAGCATCACGGTCGCCAGCAGCAGCGCCGAGTGCACCGCCTTGCGGACGAGGATCATGCCGAGCGCGGCGCACACCGACACGATCGCCAGCAGCCAGAAGAAGAACGGCTCGCCGGACTGCTTGTCGGCGACGTGGCCCGCGAGGACCCCGGCGGCCTGGAGGTGGGCGGTCACTTGCCCTCACCGCCCCTGGCCGCCTTCTCCCGCTTCACCGCGCTGTCGGCGCTCGCCCGCCCGCCGCCCTCGGCGGAGATGGTCGGCGCGTCCTCGGGCTGGAGACCCTCCGGCTTGAGACCGAGACGGTAGTAGTCCTCCTCGGTGTCGCCGAGCCGCATCTCGTGCGGCGGCGCCTCCATGCCCTCGCGCAGCGGCGCGAGCAGCATGTCCTTGGTGTAGATCAGGCTCTCGCGGCTGTCGTCGGCGAGCTCGTACTCGTTGGTCATCGTCAGCGCCCGCGTCGGGCACGCCTCGATGCACAGGCCGCAGAGGATGCACCGCAGATAGTTGATCTGGTAGGTGCGGCCGTACCGCTCGCCGGGCGAGTACCGCTCGTCCTCGGTGTTGTCGGCGCCCTCGACGAAGATGGCGTCGGCGGGACAGGCCCAGGCGCACAGCTCGCAGCCGACGCACTTCTCCAGGCCGTCCGGCCACCGGTTGAGCTGGTGCCGCCCGTGGAAGCGCGGGGCGGTCGGCTTCTTCACCTCGGGGTACTGAACGGTCTCGCTCTTCATGAACATCTGGTGGAACGAGACCCCGAACCCCTTGACCGGATTCAGGAAATCAGTGAGTCCCACTGGTGACCTCCTCGGAGGCGGATTCGATCGTGGCCGGGCGGGCCGGCTTCTCGCGGGCCCGGCCGTGGTAGTGGGGGGCGTCCATCGGCGGCACCGGGAAGCCGCCGGCGGCCGGGTCCCGGGGAGCGGGCGCCTCGGCGCCCGGGACGATCTCGCCGCCCTCGCCGCCGCGGACCATCTCCCAGACCACCGTGACCACCAGGACGACGGCGATGACCCCGGCGGTGATCCACAGGATCTGCTGGATGTCGTAGCCGTCGTTCTTGAACGCCTTGATGGTGGACACGAGCAGGATCCAGGCCAGCGAGACCGGCATGAGGATCTTCCAGCCGAGCTTCATCAACTGGTCGTAGCGGACCCGCGGGAGCGAGCCGCGCAGCCAGATGAAGAAGAAGATGAACAGCCACAGCTTGACCAGGAACCACAGCACCGGCCACCAGCCGGCGTTGGCGCCCGACCACACGGTGGAGATCGGCGCGGGCGCCCGCCAGCCGCCGAGGAACAGCGTCGTGCACAGCGCCGACAGCGTCGCCAGGTTGATGTACTCGGCGAGGAAGAACATCGCGAACTTCAGCGACGAGTACTCGGTGTGGAAGCCGCCGACCAGCTCGCCCTCGCCCTCGGGCAGGTCGAACGGGATGCGGTTCGACTCGCCCATCATCGTGATCACGTAGACCACGAAGGACGGGGCGAGCAGCACCGCGAACCAGATGTGGTCCTGCTTGGCGACGATCTCGGAGGTGGACATCGACCCGGCGAACATGAACACCGCGACGAACGACAGCCCCATCGCGATCTCGTAGGAGATCATCTGCGCGGACGAGCGGAGCCCGCCGAGCAGCGAGTACGGCGACATCGACGACCAGCCCGCCAGCACGATCCCGTAGATGCCCATCGACGACATCGCGAGCACCAGCAGCACCGCGACCGGCAGGTCGGTGCCCTGCAGCGCGGTGTGGTGCCCGAAGACCGACACCGTCGGGCCGAACGGGATGATGATGAACGAGATGAACGCCGGCACCGCCGACATCACCGGCGCGAGGACGAACACGACCTTGTCGACCTGGCGGGGGACGATGTCCTCCTTCAGCGCCAGCTTCACGCCGTCGGCGAGGCCCTGCAGCAGGCCCTGGGGCCCGGCGCGGTTCGGGCCGACGCGCAGCTGCATCCGCCCGATGACCCGCCGCTCGACCCACATCGACAGCAGGACGGTCAGCACCAGGAAGACGAAGATGACCAGGACCTTGCCGCCGATCAGCCACCACGGGTCCTTGCCGAACGTGGCGAGCGTCGGATCGGCGGCGGGCGCCGCAAGCGGACTCATCGGGTACCTCCCGCGTTCTCGGTCGGGCGGGCGAGCACGCCGCTCGCGATCTTGACGACGCCGCCCGCCGCCGCGCCCAGGTCCCGGTGGAGGGCGCAGCCGGCCGAGTTCGTCGGCAGCCACACCACCCGGTCGGGCAGGTCGGCGGTGATCTCCAGCGGGAGCGTCACCTCGCCGCGCGGCCCCGACACCGTGACGGCCGCGGTCGCGCCGATCTCCGCCGCGGTCGCGGGCGACAGCCGGGCCACCGCGGCCTTGGCGGTGCCCGCGAGGAACGGCTCGCCGTCCTGGAGGCGGCCCCGGTCCAGCAGCAGCCGCCAGGTCGCGAGCAGCGCCTCGCCCTGCTCGGGGTGCGGCGGCAGCGCCTGCGCGACGTCCGGCGGCTCCGGCCGCTCGCCGCGGTGGGCGCCGAGCTGCGCCAGCTCCCGCCGCGCCGCCTCCGGGCCGGGCAGCCCGAGGTGGACGTCCATCTCGTCGGCGAGCGCCTGCAGGACCCGCAGGTCCGACAGCTTCCCGGCGGACTTCAGCACGACGTCGAACGGGCGGCCGCGGCCCTCCCAGTCGACGAACGTGCCGGCCTTCTCGGCGACGGCCGCGACGGGCAGCACCACGTCGGCGCGGTCGGTGACCGCGCTCGGCCGCTGCTCCAGGCTCACCACGAACGGGGTGGCCTCCAGCGCGCGCAGCGCCGCGTCCGGGTCGGGCAGGTCGTAGGGGTCGACGCCGCCGACGAGCAGCGCGCCGAGCCGTCCGGCACCGGCCGCCGCGACGATCCCGGCGGTGTCCTCGCCGGGCCCGGCGGGCAGGTCCGCGACGCCCCAGGCGCGGGCGACCTCGGCGCGCGCCTCCGGGTCGGCGACGGGGCGGCCGATCGGCAGCAGCCCGGGCAGCGCCCCGGCCTCGATCGCGCCGCGCTCCCCGGCCCGGCGCGGCACCCATGCCAGCCGGGCGCCGGTGACCTGCGCGAGCCGGACCGCCGAGGTCAGCGCGCCGGGGCTGGTGGCGAGCCGCTCGCCCAGCATGATGACGGCGCCGGGCGTCTCCAGCAGCGTCCGGACGCCGGCGCGGGACGGGTCGCCGATCAGCGAGCCGAGCGTCTCCGACTCCGATCCGGGCGCGGTCGCGAGCAGCGTCCCGCCGACCTTCTGCAGGCCGCGGGTCGCGAACGGGGCGATCCCGAACACCTTCAGCCCGTTCTTGCGGAACGCCTTGCGGAGCCGCAGGAACACGATCGGGGACTCCTCCTCCGGCTCGAAGCCGGCGAGGACGACCACGGGCGCCTTCTCCAGGTCGGCGTAGGACACCTCGATCGGGCGGCCCGCGACCGAGGAGGCGAGGAACCGCGACTCCTCGTCCGACAGCGGCCGGGCCCGGAAGTCCACGTCGTTGGTGTGCAGCGCGATCCGCGCGAACTTGGCGTAGGCGTAGGCGTCCTCAAGGGTGACGCGCCCGCCGGTCAGGACGCCCGCGGAGCCGCGCGCCGCCGCGAGCCCGCGGGCCGCGACGGTCAGCGCCTCCGGCCACGACGCCACTTCCAGCTCGCCGTCCTCGTTCCGGACGAGCGGGTGCGTGAGCCGCTCGGGGCGCGTCCCGTAGGTGAACGCCCAGCGGCCCTTGTCGCAGTTCCACTCCTCGTTGACCTGCGGGTCGTCCCCGGCCAGCCGGCGGGTGATCTTCCCGCGCCGGTGGTCGGTGCGCAGCGCGCAGCCGGACGCGCAGTGCTCGCAGACGCTCGGCTGCGACACCAGGTCGAACGGCCGGGACCGGAACCGGTACGCGGCGCCGGTCAGCGCCCCGACCGGGCAGATCTGCACCGTGTTCCCGGAGAAGTAGGACTGGAACGGCTTGCCGTCCGCCGCGCCGACCTGCTCCTTCGCGCCGCGCTCGAACAGGTCGATGAACGCGTCGCCGGCGATCTGGTCGGAGAACCGGGTGCAGCGGGCGCACTGGATGCAGCGCTCCCGGTCCAGCAGCACCTGGCTGGACAGCGGGATCGGCTTCGGGAACGTCCGCTTGGTCTCGACGAACCGGGACTCGCCGCGCCCGTTGGACATCGCCTGGTTCTGCAGCGGGCACTCGCCGCCCTTGTCGCAGATCGGGCAGTCCAGCGGGTGGTTGATCAGCAGCAGCTCCATCACGCCGTGCTGCGCCTTGTCGGCGACCGGCGAGGTCAGCTGGGTCTTGACGACCATTCCGGGCATCACCGTGGTGGTGCACGACGCCTGCGGCTTCGGCATCCCGCGCCCGTTGCCGGCGTCGGGGATCTCCACCAGGCACTGCCGGCAGGCCCCGACCGGGTCCAGCAGCGGATGGTCGCAGAACCGCGGGATCTGGATGCCGAGCAGCTCGGCGGCCCGGATGATCAGCGTGCCCTTCGGCACCTCGATCTCGAAGCCGTCGATGGTGCAGGAGACCATCTCGACCGGCTTCTCCACCGCCGACTTGTCGTCGGTGACGGTCACTTCGCACCTCCCCAGAGGGTGGACTTGGCCGGGTCGAACGGGCAGCCGCCCTGCTCGAAGTGCCGGAGGTACTCGTCCCGGAACAGCTTGATCGACGAGACCACCGGGCTCGTCGCGCCGTCGCCGAGGGCGCAGAACGAGCGGCCGAGGATGTTGTCGGACAGGTCGAGGAGCGTCTCCAGGTCCTCTTCCTCGCCCTGGCCCGCCTCCAGCCGCTTCAGCATCTGCTTGTACCAGTAGGTGCCTTCGCGGCACGGCGTGCACTTGCCGCACGACTCGTGCGCGTAGAACTCCGACCAGCGCAGCACGGCGCGGACGACGCAGGTCGTCTCGTCGAAGATCTGCAGGGCGCGGGTGCCGAGCATCGACCCGGCGGCGCCGACGGACTCGAAGTCCAGCGGCACGTCCAGGTGCTCCTCGGTGAAGATCGGGGTGGACGACCCGCCGGGCGTCCAGAACTTCAGCCGGTGCCCCTCGCGGATCCCGCCCGCCATGTCGAGCAGTTCCCGCAGCGTGATGCCGAGCGGCGCCTCGTACTGCCCGGGCCGGGTGACGTGCCCGGACAGCGAGAAGATGCCGTAGCCCGCGGACTTCTCGGTGCCCATCGAGGTGAACCAGTCGGCGCCGTTCTCGACGATCGAGGGAACCGACGAGATCGACTCGACGTTGTTGATGACGGTGGGGCCGCCGTACAGGCCCGAGACCGCCGGGAAGGGGGGCTTGAGCCTGGGCTGACCGCGGTACCCCTCCAGGGAGTCCAGCAGCGCCGTCTCCTCGCCGCAGATGTAGGCGCCGGCGCCGGTGTGCACGACCACGTCCAGGTCGTAGCCGGAGCCGAGGATGTCCGTGCCGATGTACCCGGCCTCGCGCGCCTCGGCGACCGCCTGCTGCAGCCGGCGGATCACGTGCAGCACCTCGCCGCGCACGTAGATGAACGCCTGGTTCGACTTGATGGCGTAGGAGCTGATGATGACGCCCTCGACGAGGACGTGCGGGTTCGCCATCATCAGCGGGATGTCCTTGCAGGTCCCCGGCTCGGACTCGTCGGCGTTGACGACGAGGTAGCGCGGGTTCGGGCTCTCGGCGGGCAGGAACCCCCACTTCATGCCGGTGGGGAACCCGGCGCCGCCGCGGCCGCGCAGGCCGGAGTCCTTGACCATCTGGACGATCTCGTCCGGCGCCAGCCCGAGCGCCTTGCGCAGCGCCCGGTAGCCGCCCTCGCGCTCGTAGCCCGCGAGGGTGAACGAGTCGGCCTGATCCCAGTTCTTCGTGAGGATCGGGGTGAGCGTGGTCACTGGTTACGACCCTCCTGGCTGCCCGGCTTCACGTCGCCGCCGATCGGCTTGCCCGGCTCGTTGGGCGGCGGATCGGTGATCTCGCCCGGCCGGACCGGCTCCTCGGGCGCCGCCCCGCCGGTGTCGGCGGACGGGGCCTGCCAGCCGCGCTGCTTCGCGAGCTCCAGCCCGCGCAGCGACTCCGGCCCGGCCTGGACGCCCTCGTGGGCGCGGCCGTCGGGGAACCCGGCGAGCACCCGGGACGCGTCCTTCCAGCTGCACAGCTTGTTCGGCCCGCGCGAAGGAAGCACTTCCTTACCCGAGCGCAGGTCGTCGACCAGCTGCTTGGCCTTCTCGGGAGTCATGTTGTCGAAGAACTCCCAGTTGACCATCATCACCGGCGCGAAGTCGCAGGCCGCGTTGCACTCGATCCGCTCCAGGCTGACCTTGCCGTCCGGGGTGGCCTCGTCGTGCCCGACCCCGGTGTGCTCGGTCAGCTCGTTCCAGATCTGGTCGCCGCCCATCACCGCGCACAGCGTGTTGATGCACACGCCCACGTGGAACTCGCCGACCGGCTCGTGCTTGTACTGCGTGTAGAACGTCGACACGCCCGTCACCTGGGCCGGCGTGATGCCGAGCTGCTCGGCGCAGAACTCGATGCCGTCCTGCGAGACGTGCCCCTCCTCCGACTGCACCAGGTGCAGCAGCGGGAGCAGCGCCGACCGCGGCTTCGGATACCGGCCGATGATCTGCTTCGCGTCGCGCTCGAGGCGCTCGCGCACTTCCGGTTCGAACGTCATCGGTCCACTCCCCCCATGACCGGGTCGATGCTGGCCACCGCGGCGAAGACAGCAGGTGCGACCATGCCGCCTGCCGAACCACGTGCGAGGCTCATCGGTCCACGCCTCCCATCACCGGGTCGATGCTGGCGACGGCCGCGATGACGTCGGCGACCATGCCGCCCTCCGCCATCGCCGGCGTGGCCTGCAGGTTGACGAAGGACGGCTCGCGGAAGTGCACCCGGTACGGGCGGGTGCCGCCGTCGCTGACCACGTGCGCGCCGAGCTCGCCGCGCGGCGACTCGATGTGCGAGTACGCCTGCCCCGCCGGCACCCGGAAGCCCTCCGTCACCAGCTTGAAGTGGTGGATCAGCGCCTCCATCGAGGTGCCCATGATGTGCGCGATGTGCCGGGGCGAGTTGCCCATCCCGTCCGCGCCGATCGCCAGCTGCGCCGGCCAGCCGATCTTCTTGTCCTCGATCATCACCGGGCCCTTGACCCGCTGCAGCCGCTCCACGCACTGCTCGACGATCTTCAGCGACTCCTCCATCTCCTGCATCCGCACGAGATAGCGGCCGTACACGTCGCAGGTGTCCTGCGTCGCGACCTCGAAGTCGTAGGTCTCGTACCCGCAGTAGGGCTGCGACTTGCGCAGGTCCCACGGCAGGCCGGTGGCCCGAAGGACGGGGCCGGTGACGCCCAGCGACATGCACCCGGTAAGGTCGAGATACGCGATGTCCCTGGTCCGGGCGAGATAGACGGGGTTGGCGTCCATCAGCTTCCGCAGCGCCTGGATCCGCTTGGGCATCCGGTCGAGATAGTCGCGGATCTTGCTGAGCGCACCGCTCGGCAGGTCCTGGGCAACGCCGCCCGGACGGACGTACGCCATGTTCATCCGCAGACCCGTGATCTCCTCGAAGAGGTCAAGGGTGTACTCGCGCTCGATGAAGCCGTTCAGCATGACGGTCGTCGCGCCCAGTTCGAGGCCGAACGTGGCGATCGCGACCAGATGGGAGGAGATCCGGTTCAGCTCCATCATCATCACGCGGATGATCTGGGCCCGTTCCGGCACCTGGTCGGTGACGTCCAGGAGCTTCTCCACGCCCAGGCAGTACGCCGTCTCGTTGAAGATCGGCGCGAGGTAGTCCATGCGCGTGCAGAACGTGGTGCCCTGCGTCCAGGTGCGGAACTCCATGTTCTTCTCGATGCCGGTGTGCAGGTAGCCGATGCCCACCCGGCAGTCGTCGACGGTCTCGCCGTCGAGCGTCAGGATCAGCCGCAGGACGCCGTGCGTGGACGGGTGCTGCGGGCCCATGTTGACCACGAGCCGCTCGTCCCCGAGGTCCTCGGCGCCCGCGACGACCTGGTCCCAGTCCTGGCCGTTGACGTCGAACACGCGGCCCTCGGCCGCCTCCTCGGCGGCGTAGGCGTCGTACTCGGTGTACTTCGTTGAGCTCATACGTACGACCGCCTCTCGTCCGGCGGGGGGATCTCCGCGCCTCGGTACTCGACGGGGATGCCGCCGAGCGGGTAGTCCTTGCGCTGCGGATGGCCGACCCAGTCGTCGGGCATCTCGATGCGGGTGAGCGCGGGGTGACCGTCGTAGACGATCCCGAAGAAGTCGTAGGTCTCGCGCTCGTGCCAGTCGCAGGTCGGGTACACCGGCACCAGCGACGGGACGTGCGGGTCGGCGTCCGGGCAGGTCGCTTCCAGCCGGACGCGCCGGTTGTGGGTGATCGACAGCAGGTGCACGACCGAGTGCAGCTCGGCGCCCTCGTCCTTCGGGTAGTGCACGCCGGACACGCCGGAGCACAGCTCGAAGCGCAGCGTCGGCTCGTCCCGCATCGTGCGCGCGACGTCCAGGAGCCGCTCGCGCTTGACGAAGAACGTCAGCTCGCCGCGGTGGACGACGACGCGCTCGATCGCGTCGCCGAAGTCGGGCAGCAGCCGCTCCAGCTCGTCGGCGACCTCGTCGAACTCGCCGGCCTCGGCGGCGCCGTCGGGCCCGCCGTAGGGGCGCGGCGCGGTGACCTTGGGGCTCTGCCGGATGACCAGCCGCCCGTACCCGGAGGTGTCGCCGGTCGTCCTCGCGCCGAACATGCCCGTGCGGGCGACCGGCTGCTCGCGGCGCTCCTCCTCGGCCTGCGCGGGCAGCTGGTCGGCGCCCTGCTCGGCCCTCTGCTCAGGGTTCTCGGAGCTCATCTAAACCGTTCCTTGTCCCAGCAGCGGCAGCTGGCGGCGCTTGGCCTCTTCCAGCTCGACGATCTGCTTCTTGCGCTGCGGGCCGAGCTTGGTGTTCTGGATCTTGTCGTGCAGCTTGAGGATCGCGTCCAGCAGCATCTCCGGCCGCGGCGGGCAGCCGGGCAGGTAGATGTCCACCGGGACGATGTGGTCGACGCCCTGCACGATCGCGTAGTTGTTGAACATGCCGCCGGACGAGGCGCACACGCCCATCGCGATGACCCACTTGGGCTCGGTCATCTGGTCGTAGATCTGCCGCAGCACCGGGGCCATCTTCTGGCTCACCCGGCCCGCGACGATCATCAGGTCGGCCTGCCGCGGCGTCGCGGAGGCGCGCTCCATCCCCCAGCGGGAGAAGTCGTGCCGCGGGTCGCCGGTCGCCATCATCTCGATCGCGCAGCACGCGAGGCCGAACGTCGCCGGCCACACCGAGCTCTTGCGCGCCCAGCCCGCGACCTGCTCGACCGTCGTCAGCAGGAACCCGCTCGGGAGTTTCTCCTCAAGACCCATGTCAGTCCCACTCCAGACCGCCGCGACGCCAGATGTAGGCGTAGGCGACGAGAACGGTGACGATGAAAAGGACCATCTCCACCAGGCCGAACATGCCCATGTGGTCGAAGGCGACGGCCCACGGGTACAGGAAGATGATCTCGATGTCGAAGACGATGAACAGCATCGCCGTCAGGTAGTACTTGACGGGGAACCGCCCGCCGCCGACCGGCTGCGGGGTGGGTTCGATGCCGCATTCGTAGGCGTCCAGGCGCGCGCGGTTCCACCGCTTGGGGCCGGTGAGCGAGGCCATCGCCACCGAGCCGACGGCGAAGACGGCGGCGAGCACTCCCAGCACGATGATCGGAACATAGAGATCCATGTCTCTACCGCCCCTCCTCGGTACGTACGACGCTGTACGGGGCGCGGGGTCCGGGGCCGGACCGGCGCGCCTCGGCGGCGTGACCCTGCACACGCTCGTGAAAATTCTCACGAGCACGGGTCGCCACCCTAGCCAAGGTGATCAATAGCACTCCCCTCAGGGGGTCGGGTAATGCACTGTAGTCCGCTCACCTGCGGCTTCGCGGCGAACGGCGATATCTGCGGGAGCATCCGGACCTCGCTCATGCCGCCGGCGCCACCTTCTGCATCGCGTTGATGACCCGGTCCATGGCGTCGCCGCCCTTCGGGTCGGTCAGGTTGGCGAGCAGCTTCAGGGTGAACCGCATGAGGGTGGGGTGCGGCAGGCCGTGCGCGGTCAGGAACTTCATGATCCGCGGGTCGCCGATCGCCTGCACGAACACGCGGGCCAGCGTGAAGTAGCCGCCGTGCTCGTCCTTCAGGATGCGCGGGTACTCGTACAGGGTCCGCTCGCGCTGCGCCGGGGTGCGGCGGGCGAGCGCCTGCACCATGATGTCGGCGGCCAGCCGGCCGGACTCCAGCGCGTAGTCGATGCCCTCGCCGTTGAACGGGTTGATCATGCCGCCGGCGTCGCCGACCAGCAGCATCCCGCGGGTGTAGTGCGGCTGCCGGTTGAAGCCCATCGGCAGCGCCGCGCCGCGGATCTTCGAGGTCGCGTGCTCCTCGTCGAACTGCCAGTCCTCCGGCATCTGCGCGCACCAGCGCCGCATCATGCCCCGGTAGTCGACGTTCTGGAACGCCTTGCTGGTGTTGAGGAGGCCGAGCCCGACGTTGGACGTGCCGTCGCCGACGCCGAACACCCAGCCGTAGCCGGGCAGCAGGCGCTCGCCGTCCCACAGTTCGAGCCACGCCTCCATGTACTCGTCGTCGTGGCGGGGCGTCTGGAAGTAGCGCCGGACGGCGACGCCCATCGGGCGGTCCTCGCGGCGGCGCAGGCCCATCGCCAGCGACAGCCGGGTCGAGTTGCCGTCGGCCGCGACGACGAGCGGCGCGTGGAACTCCACGTCCTCGCCCTCGTAGGTGGCGGTGACGCCCTTGATCCGGTCGGTGCGCTCGTCCAGGATCGGGCCGGTCACGGTGCAGCCCTGCAGCAGCCGGGCGCCGGCCTTCGCGGCGTGCTCGGCGAGCAGCTGGTCGAGGTCGGTGCGCTTGCGGACCAGGCCGAAGTCGGGGAAGCTCGCGAGCTCCGGCCAGGGCAGCTCGACCTTGACGCCGCCGCCGTAGATGCGCAGCCCCTTGTTGCGGCCCCAGCCGGGGTCGTTGATGTCGACGCCCATCCCGATGAGCGCCCGGACGGCGCGCGGGGTGAGGCCGTCGCCGCAGATCTTGTCGCGCGGGAAGGTGGCCTTCTCCAGCAGGAGCACGTCCAGCCCGGCCTGCGCGAGCCAGTAGGCGGTCGACGATCCGGCGGGGCCTGCCCCGACGACGATCACGTCCGCGTGTCGGGTGGAGTCGGTCACGGCGTTCCTCTTTAGCTCGTTCGCTTGTGAAGTACTTCACAAGGATCCGGTGGGGAGTCTATTCCTTTATCACGACCGGTGGGTACTTCTGGGCCGGTTCTGTTTTGGACCGGTCCCGAACCCGCCGGCGCCGCGATCAGCCGGGGTTGATCGCATGGTGCATCGCCGCGACCCCGAACGTGAGGTCGCGCCAGCGCACCTTCGTCCAGCCCGCGTCCTGGACGAGCCGCGCCAGCCCCGCCTGGTCGGGCCAGGCGAGCGTCGACTCGGCGAGATAGCGGTAGGAGTCGGGATTGGAGCTGACCCGCGCCAGCAGCGGCAGCCCGTACTTCAGGTGGGTCCGGTGGCCGAGCGCCAGCAGCGCGTTCGGCGGATGGCTGACCTCGCAGATCAGCAGCCGCCCGCCCGGCTTGGCCACCCGCCGCAGCTCGCGCAGCGCCCGCCCGGTGTCCGCGACGTTGCGCAGCCCGAACGAGATCGTCACCGCGTCGAACGAGCCGTCCTTGAACGGCAGCCGCAGGGCGTCGCCCGCCGCGAAGCTCAGCCGCGGCACGCCCGCCTGCCGGCGCACCCCCACCCGGAGCATGCCGAGGGAGAAGTCGCAGGCCACGGTCTGCGCGCCCGCCTCCGCGAACGGCACCGAGGACGTCCCGGTCCCGGCCGCGAGGTCGAGGATCCGCTCGCCCGGCCGCGCGTCCAGCGCCCGGACGGCCGCCCGCCGCCAGCGCCGGTCCTGCCCGCCCGTCATCAGCGTGTTCAGCAGGTCGTACCGCTCGGCGGTGCCGTCGAACATCGCCGCGACGTCGGCGGGCTTCTTATCCAGAGAGGCGCGGGTCATGGGGTCAGCCTATTGCCCGCCCCGACCGCGCCACCGAGGCGCCCGTGCGGTACGCGCTACGCGTCCTCGCGGGTCTTGGCGCGCTGGAACCGGTCACGCTGGGCGCTCAGCCCGGAGGTCACCGCGGCCGACATCCGGTCGCGCTGGCCGGACAGCAGCACGAAGCTGATGATGCCGCTGATCAGCAGCGCCAGCAGCAGGAGCAGGAACCCGCGGGCCCCGAACAGCGCGAGCACACCGGCCGTGGCGGCGAAGATCGCCAGCCGGCCGGAGGTGTAAAGCAGTACGGAACGCATGACCCTTCGAGAGTACCGCCGGGTGTGTTGTCCCAGGGGAGCGACCCCCTGGAACCCCCGTCACGGTCGGCAGGCCGTTTCCCGCTCCGCTGGAGCTCCGCGCGAAACGGCCTGCCGACCGCCGGGCATGCCCGCTGCGCTCGCTGCACTCGCTCCGCGTGCCCGCCCGTGGCGATCTCTCCCGGGGGGTCAGCGGAGGACGTCGAGGAAGAGAGCCGGGTCGACGTTGCCGCCGGAGAGGACGGAGACATAGGTGGCGCCGGCGGGGAGTTCGGCGCGGTGGTAGAGGTAGGCGGCGGTGGCGACGGCGCCGGCGGGCTCGGCGATCAGGCGGGCTTCGCGGGCGAGGCGCCGCATGGTGGCCCGGATCTCGTCCTCGGTGACGGTGACCATGCCGTCGACGTGCGCCCGCATGTGCGCGAACGGCAGGTCGCCGACGCGCTGGACGCGCAGGGCGTCGGCGATGGTGCGGCCGGTCTTCTCCGCGTCCCAGGTGACGGGGCGGCCCTCGCGCATCGAGTCGCGGGCGTCGGCGGCCAGCTCGGGCTCGACGCCGATCACCTTCGCCTCGGGACGCAGCGCCTTCACCGCGGCGGCGACGCCTGAGATCAGGCCGCCGCCGCTGACCGGGACGAGCACGACGTCCACGTCCGGGCGGTCCTGGACGATCTCCAGCCCGGCGGTGCCCTGGCCGGCGATGATCCGCGCGTCGTCGTAGGGCGGGACGAGGGTGAAGCCGTGCGCGGCGGCGAGCTTGGCCGCGGTCTCCTCGCGGGCCTCGGCGGTCGGCTCGACGTAGACGATCTCGGCGCCGAGCGCGATGCAGGCGTCCACCTTCACGCCGGGCGTGGTGTGCGGCATCACGAGGACGGCGGGGATGCCGAGCGCGCGGGCCGTGTAGGCGACGGCCTGGGCGTGGTTGCCGCTGGAGTGGGTGACGACGCCGCGCTCGCGCTGCTCCTCCGGCAGGGAGGAGATGGTCGCGTACGCGCCGCGCAGCTTGAACGCTCCGATCGGCTGCAGGGACTCGGCCTTCACCAGCAGCGCCGTCCCGTCGCCGGTTCCGGGGAACGGGACGAGCGGCGTGCGCACGGCGACGCCGGCGAGGCGTTCGGCGGCGTGCTCGATCTCCTGCAGCGAAACAAGATCGGACATGGTCACGAGGGTATGGGGTGGCGGCTCCCGCCGCGCGCCGGTGGCGCAGGCGGCGCCGCGTCACCGGGCCGCCATCGGCCTGTCAAGGGCCGGTTGCCGGCGTGACACGCCAGGTCAAGTGTGGTGTGCGAGGCCCCAGCGACCCAGGTGGCGAGCACCGACCGTCATCGCCGCTGCTCGGCGAACTACGGTGCGTGATGTTTTCCGAAAACAAGGGAGAAATCGGTCTTGACCCGCCACACTGTTAAACAGTCCACCCGCGCCGAGAGCGGGACAAAGGGGGAGAGAAAACGTGGAGAGCACGAGCGAGCGCCTGCTGACCCCAGGGGAAGTCGCCGCCCTCTTCCGGGTCGATCCGAAGACGGTCACCCGGTGGGCAGCGGCCGGCCGGATCAGCAGCATCCGCACTCCCGGCGGCCACCGCCGCTTCCGGGAGTCCGAGGTCCACGCGCTGCTGCGCGGGGAAGAGCCGGTCGCCGAGCACTCGGTCCACTGACCCGGCGAAGCCGACCGAGGCCTCGGAACCGCCCGGACCGCCGCCCTCCCGCGGCCGGTCCACCAGCCCGGGCGTCCGGGGTCGCGCGATGACCCGGCACGGCTACTCCTCCGCCTCGCCGTCCCGCCACTCCTCGAACCGGCGCGCCAGCTCGGCGTCCTCGTCCCGCCAGCGGCGCCGCCTGTCCTCCAGCTCCTGCTCGGTCAGCGACTGGCCGAGGAGCCGGTCGTAGTCGGGATCCCCGGGCCCGATCTCCACGTAGGCGTCGGCGATGATCCGCCCGCCCCGCTCCCGGTCCGCGCCCGGCCCGTCGTCCGCGGGCCCGTCGTCACCGGCGAGGACGCTGTGGGGCACCCGGAGCGTGCCGTCGGGGAGCCGGATCACGTACATCGTCGATCACCCTCGGAGTCCATCGCCTTCGCCGGCATCGCGGTGTCCTAGATGCCGTATCTGCGGTTGAAGAAGAGCATGACTTCCAGTGCCGTCCTGATGTTGCCGGCGAGCATATCCACCAGCGCCGGACGCTGCCGCGACGAGATCGCGGCGAACGCGTCGGCGAAGAACTCGCGGCGGCCGAGCGCGTCGGGCTGCCGGTGGAAGTCGCTGGCGAGGTGGGGGCGGCACAGCTCGTACAGCTCCCGGAACGCGGGGCTGTCGGAGGTCCACCCGCCGGCCTCGCCGTCGATGTCGTCGAGCGCGTGCCCGACCTCGTGCAGCATCACGTCCGGGGTCGGCGACGGCCGGTCCCCCACGATGATCTTGCGGTCGCCGTAGGCGCCGGCGCAGATGTCCCAGGTGGCGCGGCCGGACGGCAGCGGGCGGTCGCGCAGGTGGCCCATGTCGTCCAGCTGCGGGACGCCGCCGGGCCCGACGTAGATGCCGTCGAGGCCGCCCGCGAGCTTCTCCTTCAGCGGCTCCGGCAGCGACGCGAGGCTGTCGACGGCCCGGATCACCTCCGGCGTCGGCGGGCCCTGCCGCGCGTCCCACTGCCGGTACAGCACGCTCTCCAGCACGCCGCAGTGCCGCCGCCCGTCGGCCGCGTGCGGCATGCCCGGCGGGTACGGCTCGACGCGCAGCGCGTCGTCGAGCTCGAAGTCGCTCCACGCGTAGTCGCCGGGGCGTGGACGGCCCGCGCCGCGCCGCCCGTACCGTCCGGGATGCGCCTCGGCGGCGTCCGGGCGGTCGGTGCCGGGGGCGAGCGCGAAGTCGTCGTCGCGGCCGGCCTTGCGGAACCGGCCGAACCGGTCGCGGGGCTGGTTGCTGCGCGGGCGGACGTGCCCGGGCTCGGAGCGGCGCCCCGAGTCCGGCGGCGACGGCGCGTACGCCGCGTCGTCCCCGCGGGCCTCGCCGTCCCCGCGGAACGCCGAGCCCCGGCGCGCCTCCCGGTTCCTGAGCTCCCGGGGCTTGCGGTGGATGCCTTTGAAGCGCATCAGGCTCCTCTGTCAGCGGGGCCCGCGGAGTCGCCGAGCGAGAGGGCCCCCGAGGCAGGGTAAGCCGCAACCCGACTCGGCGTCATCCCCGCGAGTCACCACGGAACGGGCGGGCGCGGATGTGCGAGGACCGCGGCGCCCCGCCGGAGCGGTGGCCGCGGTCCTCGATGACCTGCTCGTGTGCTCGTCGACGGGCCCGATGACGTGCCCGATGACGTGCCCGTGACGTGCTCGGTGACGTGCCCGGGGCGCGCGCTCAGGCGTAGGAGTGCATGCCGGAGAACATGTAGTTGACGCCGAAGAAGTTGAACAGCAGGCAGCCGAAGCCGATCAGCGACAGGATCGCCGCCTTGCGGCCCCTCCACCCGGCCGTCGCGCGCGCGTGCAGGTAGGCGGCGTACACGATCCAGGTGACGAAGGACCAGACCTCCTTCGGGTCCCAGCCCCAGTAGCGGCCCCACGCCTCGTCGGCCCAGATGGCGCCCATGATGATGGCGGCGGTCCAGATCGGGAAGGCGAACGTCGTCACCCGCATCGACAGCCGGTCGAGGTCCGCGGCGGACGGGATGCGCGACAGCATCCCGCCGCCGACCCCGGCCTCGCTCGTCTCGGCGCGGGACTTCAGCAGGTACAGGATGGTCGCGGCGCCCGCCACCGTGAACGAGCCGGTCGCGATGATCGCGGCGGTGACGTGGATCGCGATCCAGTAGGAGTTGAGCGCGGGGCTGACCGGGCCGGCCGAGTCGTACAGCCAGATGTTGTCGACGCCGAGCGCGATGACCACGGCGGCCATCACGAACGCGCCGAGGAACCGCGCCTTGTAGCGCAGCGCGACGATCATGAACGCGGTCACGGCGGCGAACGACAGGGCCGTCATGAACTCGTACATGTTGCCCCACGGCCAGCGGTGCTCCGCCAGCCCGCGGGTGACCAGGATGCCGAGGTGCGCCGCCCAGCCGAGGACGTTCAGCACGACGGCCAGCCGCGCCCAGTCGACCCGCTGGCGCTCGGCCCCGGCGTCCTCGGACGCTTCGGACGCCTCGGACGCCTCGGCGGAGGCGGCCGCGCCGGCCGGCCCGGCGTCCTCGACGGTCTCGGCGCCGGCGGCGCCGACGAGCACCTTGGCCTCGGCCCGCTCCTCGGCCACCGCCGCGGAGCGGCGGCCAAAGCCGAGATCGGCCGCGTAGGCGACCAGCGCGACGATGTACATCACCACGGTGGTCAGCATGAGCTTGTCGCTCAGGTTCGCGAGGTCGGCGTTGCTCACCTCGTCACTCCTTCGGTTCGGTTGCCGACCCGGAACCCCGATCGGCGCCGGGGTCCGCTTCGGACCCGTTCTGTTCTGGCCCGGTGCCGTCCTCGACGGACCCGGCCTCCTCCCGCCCTGTCTTTTGCGCTTCGGACGTCTCCGGTTCGGGCTTCTCCGCTTCGGATTCCTCCGACTCGGCCTTCTCCGGTTCGGCCTTCTCCGGTTCGGACTTCTCGGCTTCGGATTCCCCCGACTCGGCCTTCTCCGGTTCGGGCTCGCCCGGCGCCGGCTCGTCCGACCCGGCCTTCCCGGGTTCGGCGGCGGGGGCGTCCGGGCCGCGCAGCGCGGTCACGATGTCGTCGAACTCCGAGGTCGGGTTCCCGAGCGTGAGGCCGCCGACCTCCACCACCGTACGCCCGCCCGTCCCGGCGCTCGCACGGACCCACACCCTGCGCCGCCGGACGAGGAACGAGGTCGCCACGCCCAGCACCGCCAGCACCGCCGCGATCAGCGCGGGGATGCGCCCGGGGTCGTGGTTGACCGACAGCGTCGCGTACTCCGCCATGCCGTCGAAGGTGATCGAGCCGGCGTTCCCGGGGAGCTTGAAGGTCTCGCCCGGCTCCAGCAGCTTCTCGCCGCCCTTGATCGGCTGGAGGGTCTTGCCGATGCCCTCCAGCTTGTACACCGACTGCGGGGTGCCGGAGTCCAGGCCGAGGTCGCCCTTGAACGACGACAGCGTGATGACGGGCCGCAGCGCGCCGGGGAACGCCGACACGATCTGCTTGCCGTCCGGGCTGGCGACGGCCGTCGGCCACAGGATCGCGTAGAAGGCGAGCTGGTCGGGCTCGGCGTCGGGGACCTTGATGACGCCCTCGGACGTCAGGTTCCGCGGCTCCATCGCCAGGAACGGGACGGTGTCCTGGAAGGCGACGTTGCCCTTGGCGTCCTTCACGGTGAACTTCGGCGCGTAGCCGTGGCCGAGCAGGTACACCTTCGTGCCGCCGACCTTCAGCGGATGGTTGATCCGCAGGTCGTACTTGGTGTCCTTGCCGGACGGCTTGTCGCGGTAGTGGATCCAGGCGTCGAACGCCGTGGCCTGCCCGCGCTTGTCGCCCTCCAGCTCGTACTTGGCCTTGAAGTCGTCCAGGGAGATGGTGAACGGGGCGAGGTCGCCGTCCTTGAACAGCCGTCCCGGGGTGAACTCGTCGTACTGGCCGAGCGAGTTCGCGAACGTCTTGCCCTCGGTGATCAGCACGCTGCCGCGGTAGCCGAACATGTTGCCCGCGCCGAGCGCGAACAGCAGCCCGAGCAGCGCCAGGTGGAAGACGAGGTTGCCGGTCTCCCCCAGGTAGCCCTTCTCCGCGGACGCGGCGCCGCCGGACACGTCCACCCGGAACCGGCGCCCGCGCAGCACCTTGCGCGCCTCCGCGAGGACGTCCTCGGGCGCGTCGTCCGTCTCGTACGACACCGACTGCGGCAGCCGCCCGAGGTTGCGCGGCGCCGCCGGCGGGCGCGCCCGCATCGACTGGTAGTGCTTCACCGCGCGCGGGATGACGCAGCCGGCCAGCGACACGAACAGCAGGATGTAGATCGCCGCGAACCAGGGCGCGGCGAACACGTCGAACAGCGAGAGCTTGTCGAAGAACGGGCCGAGCGTCTTGTGGTCGGACAGGTACGCCGCGACCTTCTCCGGCGCCTGCCCGCGCTGCGGCAGCGCCGACCCGGGGACCGCGCCCAGCGCCACCAGGAACAGCAGGATCAGCGCCGTGCGCATGGTGGTGAGCTGCCGCCAGCCCCACCGCAGCCAGCCCAGCGGGCCGAGGCCCCGCGGCCGCGGCACCTCCTCGGGGGCCTGCCGTGCGGCGGGCGCCTGCGTGCCCGTCTCGATGTCCTTGATGTCGCTCATATCAATGCCTCTGCCGATCCGTCGGCATCACAGAACCGGCTCGAAGCCGCTGATCCACGACTTCAGCTCGATGTTCAGTTCCCCCCACAGGCCGCTCACCAGCAGCACCCCGATGAGGACGAGCATCCCCCCGCCGATCCGCATGACGAGGGGGTAGTGCCGTTTCACCGCCCCGAACGCGCCGAGCGCGCGGCGGTAGGCCACCGCGGTCACGACGAACGGCACCCCGAGCCCGACACAGTACGCCAGGGACAGCAGCGCGCCCCGGGTGGCGCTGGCCTCGCTGATCGCCAGCGACTGCACCGCGCCGAGCGTCGGCCCGATGCACGGCGTCCAGCCGAGCGCGAACAGGGCGCCGAGCAGCGGCGCCCCGGCGAGGCCCGCCGACGGCAGCCGGCCCGACTTCATCGTCCGCTGCAGCCCGGGGATCAGCCCCATGAACGCCAGCCCGAAGACGATCGTGACGACGCCGAGCACCCGGGTGATCTGGTCCTGGTACTCCAGCAGCCACCGGCCGAGGCCGCCGAAGGCCACCCCGTAGCTGACGAACACGACGCTGAACCCGGCGACGAACAGCAGCACGCCGGACAGCAGCCGGCCGCGGCGCTGCTCGGCGAGGTCCGCGCCCGTCATCCCCGTCACGTACGACAGGTAGCCGGGGACGAGCGGCAGCACGCACGGCGACAGGAACGACACGAGCCCGGCGAGGGCCGCCAGCGGCGCCGCGGCCACCAGCGACCCGCTCGTCACCGTCTCGTCAACGTTCACCGTGCCGCGCTCATTTTTCCGCGAGCACCTTCCCCACCAGCGGGTTCAGCTTGGAGTAGGTGGTGGCGCCGATGATCCGCGCCGCGACCTTCCCCTGCCGGTCCAGGACGAGGGTGCTGGGGATGGCGCTCGGCGGCACCTCCCGGAACGCGAGCGTGACCTGGCCGTCGCCGTCGAACAGGCTCGGGTAGGTGACCTTGAACTTGCGCTCGAACGCCTTGGCGTTGTCCTTGGCGTCCTTGAAGTTGACGCCGAGGAACTCGACGCCCTTCGCCTTGTTCTCGGTGTAGATCTGCTCCAGCGACGGCGCCTCGCCGCGGCAGGGCGCGCACCACGACGCCCAGAAGTTGACGACCGCGACCTTGCCCTTGAGGGAGTCGAGCTTGAACGACTGCCCGTCGAGCGTCTGCCCGGTGACCTCCTGCAGGGTCTTGCGGTGCCCCGGCTGGTACTGCGTGACGTTCCCGTCGCCCGAGATGAACCGGTCGTCGTTGCCGTCGGGGCCGCTCTTGGCCGAACCGGTTCCCGCGCAGCCGGCCAGCAGCCCGCAGAGCGCGACGGCGGCGGCCGCGGCGCGCGCATGGGGGATTCGGGGGCTCAACGGACCCTCCTACTACTACAGGACGTAGTACTCAACTTAGCGGTGCGGTCAGGCACCCGCGACACTGGGGCCCTTCGCGATCCCCTCGGCGGGCTCGTGGTAGCCGACCTCGACGAGCCTGCTGCCCTCGAACGTGAGGCTGGTCACGCTGGCCAGCGCGCATTCGCGGCGGCTCGGGTGGTGCCAGAGCCGGCGGTGCTCGGCGTGCAGCCGCAGGATCCAGATCGGCAGCTGGTGGCTGACGCACACGGCCTCGTGGCCGCGCGCCGCCTCCCGCGCCCGGATCACGGCGGCGCGCATCCGCGCCGCGAGCTCCTTGTACGGCTCGCCCCACGACGGGCGGAACGGGTTCACCAGGTGGCGCCAGTGCTCGGGGCGGCGCAGCGAGCCCGGGCCCACCCCGAAGGTCAGCCCCTCGAAGTGGTTCTCCGCCTCGATCAGCCGATCGTCCACCGTCACGGGCAGGTCGAACGAGTCGGCCAGCGGCGCGGCGGTCTCCAGCGCCCGCTGCATCGGCGAGGAGAACAGCGCGGTGACGTCCCGGTCGGCGAACCACTTCGCGGCGGCCTTGGCCATGAGGACGCCGTCCTCGCTGAGCCGGTAGCCGGGCAGCCGCCCGTACAGGACGCCTTCGGGATTGTGCACCTCACCGTGCCGCAGCAGGTGAACGATCGTCGTGTCAGTCATGGCCCGATCAGGCTACCCGCGCCGCCCGGCCGTCCCGTCCGCGCCCCGTCCCCGGGTGCGGGACGCGACGCTCACCCGGCGGCGGTCCTCACGTACGCGGCGATGCGCGCGGAGACCCGGTCCAGGTCCGGCTTGGCGATCTTCGTGCCGGCCGTCGCCTGGACGAACCAGTAGGTGAGCGCGGCGTCGCACATGTCGGCGCGCGCGGCGGGCGCGAGGCAGGTGACGGGCGACGGCAGCCCGTTGGATCCCATCGTGGCCAGGGTCACCATCATGTAGGGCGACGGCGGCGGCGGTTCCGTCGGCTGCTCGGTCGCCAGCACCAGCCGCAGCGCCGGGTCCCCCGTCGGGACGTCCTGCCGGTCGTGCACGGCGGACGTGCAGGGGCCGAAGTCCCGCTTCGCCTTCGCGGCCTCGGGCGAGTCCGGGAAGTACCTGCAGACCTGGTCGGCGATGTTGCCGATGGATCCCTGCCAGTTCTGCGTTATCCGCAGCGTCTTCGACTCGCCGACCGTGGTGTACCCGGCGTTCGCGCCGACGGATCCGGAGCACCCCTTCGCGGCCGGGCCGAGCAGGTACCGGCCCTGGCCGAGGTTGTAGACGGCGGCGTCCTTCGGCGGCTTCACCTGCTCGGGGAGGCGGACCTGCGCCGGACCGGGCGACGGGGTCGTCTTCTGGCCGTCGAATCCGGTGACGGGGCAGTCCCGGACGGCCGCGACGGCCGCCACGGGCCGGGTCGCCGTGGGGCGCGGCGCCGGGTCGTCCTTGCCGAACTGCTGGACGGCGATGGCGCCGGCGCCGACGACCACGGCCGTCCCGGCGGCCGCCGTGGCGATGCCGCCCGCGCTGCCGAAGAACGCCTTGATCACGCTCGCGCCGCCGGCCTTGGCGGCGACGTGGCCCGCGGCGCCGTGGCCGGCGGCCTGGCC
>NZ_WBMR01000097.1 GCF_008923365.1 Actinomadura montaniterrae | reverse complement strand
CCCCGGCACCCGCCGGGGCCCGCGGGACGAGTCGGGAAGGCGAGCCGGAGCGGTGCTGAAGCGTGCGCGGTCGGCGTACGCCCAGATCAACGGGCAGTCGGCGCCGTTCTATGGGCTGGCGGCGGCGCTCGCCATGGCGATCCCGCTGCTGGTCGGGTCGCTGACGGGCCGCGGCGCGCAGGGCGCGATGATCGCGCTCGGCGCGTACCTGGTGGCGCTGCGCGCGCCCGAGGGCCCGTACGGGAACCGGGCGCGGGACCTCGCGAGCGGCGTGCTGATGGTCGCGGTCGGGTCCGCGGTCGGCGGGCTGCTGAGCGGGCACACCTGGCCCGCGGTGATCGTGGTGCCGCCGCTGATCGCGCTCGGCGTCGCGGTGCCGCGGATCGGCTCGACGGCCGGGCTCGCGGTGCTGCTGAGCGCGATCCGGCCGCCGTCCGCCGACGTCATCGGCGTCGGGCTGCTGGAGCTGATCGGCGGGCTGCTCACCATGGGGCTGCTGCTGGTGCCGTGGCCGGTGCGGCGGCTCCGCCCGCTGCGGGAGGCCCTCGCCGAGGCCGCCGACCGGGTCGCGGAGGCCATCGACGCCGTCGCGCAGGACGTCGGCGCGCCCGACCCGAGCCCGCTGGACGCCGTCGAGCTCACCAACCCCGACCTGCTGGCCGTCACCCGGATGCCGGACTGGGAGGAGCGGCGGCGCGCCGCGTCCGAGGCGCTCACCGACGCCCGCGCCACCTACGGGCTGTACCGGTCCGGGCGCGGCCGCGGCGAGCCGACCCGGCCGGAACGGCTGATCGACGCGCTGGGCCGTGTCCTGCACGAGACCGTCACGCTGCAGGCCGTGCTGGAGGCGGCGAAGAACTACCCGCCGGACCGCGAGTGGGAGCTGGAGACGCAGACCGCGGTGTCCGCGCTCGCGGCGCGGCTGCGGCTGCTCGCGGGCGCGATCGCCACCAACGGCGAGGCGCCGCTCGGCGGCGAGGAGTCGGCGGCGGTCCGCCGGATGGGGCGGCTGTCGGAGCAGATCCGGCGCGCCGGGCTCGCCGGCGACGAGGACCTCGTCGCGGTGTCGCTGATCGGGCAGGTGCGGCGCTCCATCGACCGCATCGCCGGTGAGGCGGCCTCGGCGCGCCGCACCATCGCGGGCGGCCTGCGGATCGGGATCGGCCCGCCGCGGATGCCCGGTGCGCCGGACCCGCGGTCGGAGCTGGCCCGGATGTGCCGCGCCGTCCGCACCCGTTCCCCGCTGTTCCGGCAGCTCACGCGCGTGTACGTGACCGCGGTCGTGTCGATGGCGCTGGCCGCGGGACTGCACATCCCGCACGGCCACTGGCTGACGATCACCGCGATGCTGAGCCTGCGCGCGACGTACGGGGAGACCGTCGAGCGGCTGGTGCAGCGCGTCGGCGGCACCGCCGCCGGATCGGTGATCGCCGCGGTCGTGCTGACGCTCGCGCCGACCCAGCCGGTCGTCGCGGTGATCGTCTTCGTGTTCGCGCTGGCCGGGTTCGCGCTGCGGCCGATCAACTTCGCGTACTGGGGGCTATTCGGCACGCCGCTGGCGATGATGCTGCTCGACTTCTCCGCGCCCGCCGACTGGCGCATCGCGGGCGAGCGGATCGGCCTGGTCGCCGGGGGGACGGTGCTGTCGTTCCTCGCCGTCCGGCTGCTGTGGCCGGCCGGTCACCTGGAGCGGCTGCCGGTGCAGCTCGGCCGGATGCTGGCGGTGCACGCCGACCTCGTCCGGGCGGCGGCGGACGTGGTGGGCGGCGAGCGGGTCCGGCTGCCGCAGGAGAAGGTCGTCACCGCGGAGCGGTCCGCCGAGGCCGTCGCGGAGACCCGGGACCGGCTGACGCACGAGCGGGTGCCCGACACCGCGCTGATCGGCCGGCTGCGCGACGCCGTCCGCGCCGCGCACCGCGTCCGCGACCACCTGATCGCGGTCTCGCGGGTGACGCGGGAGGAGGCCGTCGACGCGGGGCCGGTGCCGGAGATCCTGGACCGGCTCGCCGACCAGCTGGAGGAGGCCGCCGGGCTGCTGGAGGACCCCGACGACGAGGATCTGAAGGCCCGGTCGCCCGCCGCGGAGCTGGAGGAGGAGCTCGCCGACCTCGACGAGTACCTGAAGAAGCTCACCAAGCGGCGCCGCGCCGAGATCAAGTCGGGCGTCGGGCGGGAGGAGTTCACGCCGCTGCGGCACGCGCTGGCGCAGGTGTCCGGGACGCGGTACACGGTCCGCTCGCTGCGCCGCGACACCGGACGGGTGATCAACGCGTCGCTGGCGGCGGTCGGGCAGGACTCCTGACGCTTCCGGCCCCGGCCCGGGCCCGGCCCGGGGCGCCGGAGGGGTCAGTCCTTCGGGGTGCGGAACGTGACGAGGGTGCCGGCGCCGGGCCGCACGTCCGCCCACGCGCCCGGGAGGTCGATGACGGCGAGCGCGCACGTCGGGAAGCTGTCCGGGGCCTGGCCCGTCAGGTCGTGGACGAACTGGTGCACCGACGGGTTGTGCCCCACGAGCAGGACCGTCCCGGCACCGTCCGGCGCCTCCGCGACCAGGGGCAGCAGGATCTCCGGGTCGTTGTCGTAGATCTTCGGCTCGAACGCCGTCCCGGCGGCGGGCCGGACGGCGAGCAGGTCGAGCGTCTCCCGCGTCCGCACGGCGGGGGAGCACAGCGCCCACCCGGGGGCGAGGCCCTCCGCGCGCAGCCACTCCCCGGCCGCCGCGGCGTCGCGCCGCCCGCGGTCGTTGAGGGCGCGGTCGATGTCGGCCGTCCCGAAGCCCGCGACGGCCTTGGCGTGGCGGAGCACGATCAGCGTCGGCATGACGCCAGCCTACGGCGCGGCCGCCGCCGGCAGGCCGCCGCCCCGCGGCGGGCTACGGCGCGACCAGCGCCGCCAGCCCCCACAGGGCGAGCAGGATGGCGAGCATCCCGCACAGCACCAGGGCGAAGCCCTTACCGCCGGACAAGGCCGGCTTCTCGCCGCTCGCCACAGCGCCTCCCGTTTCCTCGGTCCCGTTCCCGCGTACAGCGTACGACCGGTCCCGCGTGCTCCGGACACCACCCGGGGGGAACGCGGAAGGGGCCGGTGGCGCGACGCCACCGGCCCCTCGCGATCAGGACGGATCAGGACGCCCCGGCCGGGGACTCGTCCGCCTTCCCGGACGCCGCCGAGCCGTTCGCCTCGACCGCGACCGCCTCCTCGGCGGGCGCCGGCGCCTGCTCCGGCGCGGTCGCCTCGACGGCGCCGCCCTTGCCGTCGCCGCCCTCGACCTTGCCGGGGCTCGCCGCCCGGTCGCCGCCCGCGTCGGCCGACGGGGCGATCGGGTCCGCGCGGCGCTTGGAGACGACGATCGCCGCGACGACGATGCCGACCGCCACGACCGTCACGCCGGCCCGCAGCGCGTAGTTGTCGGCGTACGTCACGACCGCGTCCGCGATCAGCAGCGCGACCAGGTTCATCACCTTGATCAGCGGGTTGATCGCGGGGCCGGCGGTGTCCTTGAACGGGTCGCCGACCGTGTCGCCGATCACCGTCGCCTCGTGCGCCTCGCTGCCCTTGCCGCCGAGGAAGCCCTCCTCGACGACCTTCTTCGCGTTGTCCCACGCGCCGCCGGCGTTCGCGAGGAACACCGCCATCAGCACGCCCGCCGCGATCGCGCCGCCGAGGTAGGCGCCGAGCGGCGCGTACCCGAGCGCGAACCCGACCGCGATCGGCGTCATGATCGCCAGCAGGCCGGGGGTGGCCAGCTCGCGCTGCGCGTCCCGGGTGCAGATGTCCACGACCCGGTCGTAGTCCGGCTTCTCGGTGTAGTCCATGATCCCGGGCTTGGTGCGGAACTGCTCGCGCACCTCCACCACGACCCGTCCGGCCGCCCGGCCCACCGCCATGATCGCCAGGCCGGAGAACAGGAACACCACGGCCGCGCCGATGATCAGCCCGATCAGCACGTTCGGGTTGTCGATCGACAGGTTGATGCCGTGGTTGAACTGCGAGCCGATCGCGTCCTTCGCGGACTTGGACGCGTCCGCGAGCGCGGAGTTGACCGCCGTCCCGAACGAGCCGAACAGCGCGGTCGCCGCGAGCACCGCCGTCGCGATCGCGATGCCCTTGGTGATCGCCTTGGTGGTGTTGCCGACCGCGTCCAGCCGCTCCAGCACCGACGCGGCCTCGCCCTGGACGTCGCCGGACATCTCCGCGATGCCCTGCGCGTTGTCGGACACGGGCCCGAAGGTGTCCATGGACACGATCACGCCGACGGTGGTGAGCAGCCCGGTGCCGGCCATCGCCACCGCGAACAGCGCGACGGTGGTGTTGCCGAAGCCGAGCAGGAACGCCCCGTAGACGGCGGCGCCGATGACGAGCGCGGTGTAGACCGCCGACTCCAGGCCGAGCGAGATGCCGGACAGGATGACGGTCGCCGGGCCCGTCCGGGCGCTGTCGGTGACCTCCTTCACCGGCTTGCGGTTCGTCTCGGTGAAGTAGCCGGTGAGCAGCTGGATCGCGCTCGCCAGCACGATGCCGATGATCACCGAGCCGAGCGCCACCCAGCGCGGGTCGGCGTCCACGTTGTGGATCCCGCCGTCCAGGTCGGCGAACGACGAGGGCAGGTAGGCGAACGCGGCGATCGCGACGAGCACCGCGGAGATGATCGCGGAGATGAAGAAGCCGCGGTTGATCGCCGACATCCCGGACCGGTCGCCGTCGCGCGGCATCACCGCGAAGATGCCGATCACCGCGGTGATGACGCCGATCATCGGCACCAGCAGCGGGAACACCAGGCCCTGCGTGCCGAACGCCGCGGTGCCCAGGATGAGCGCGGCGACCAGCATCACCGAGTACGACTCGAACAGGTCCGCGGCCATGCCGGCGCAGTCGCCGACGTTGTCGCCCACGTTGTCGGCGATCGTCGCCGCGTTGCGCGGGTCGTCCTCCGGGATGCCCTGCTCGACCTTGCCGACCAGGTCGGCGCCGACGTCGGCGGCCTTGGTGAAGATGCCGCCACCGACCCGCATGAACATCGCGAGCAGCGCGGCGCCGAACCCGAAGCCCTCCAGGACCTTCGGCGCGTCGCCCTGGTAGGCCAGCACGACGATCGCCGCGCCGAACAGCCCGAGGCCGACGGTGAACATGCCGGCGACGCCGCCGGTGCGGAACGCGATCCGCATCGCGGTCTTCTCGCCGCCCTCCTCGCGGGCCGCCGCCGCGACCCGCACGTTGCCGCGGACCGCCAGCCACATCCCGGTGAAGCCGGTGACGGCCGAGAACACCGCCCCGATGACGAAGAACACCGACCGCCCGATGCGCTCGCTCCAGGAGTCGGCGGGCAGGAGCAGCAGCACCAGCGGAATGAGCACCACGAAGACGCCGACCGTGCGGAACTGGCGTTTCAGGTAGGCGCTCGCGCCGACCTGGACCGCGCGCGCGATCTCCTGCATCTTCTCGGTGCCCTGACCCGCGGCCAGTACATCGCGTACCAGACCCGCGGCGACGGCCAGTGCCAGCAGGGCGATCACGGCTACGACGACGACCAGTGACAGGTCGCCGCCGCCGAGATCCACGTCTGCTGCTGCAGTGGCCGGGCTTGACAGGGAAAGCCCAGACATCCGTCCTCCTCGACAGGGGCGTTGCGATCCGACCGTCAAAAGACGATCTTTACCGCCTACCCCGCGAGTCCTGATTTCGAACGCCTCGCACGGCAGCGCGGGTGCCGGGAGTCTACGCAGGCGGAGGGCGAATGAGAAGGGCGCCAGACCCTTAATGAGGATGTCACGGAAAAGCAATCCGCATTACGCCGTAATTTGACCTTTGAACCGGGTCGGCCGCTATTTCAGCAGGTCAGTCCGGGTAAGCACACTATTACCCCGCGGCTGCCTTGACAGGGCCGCGGCCAGCGTCGCCCGGCGGCGCGGCGCGCGCCGCTCGGTAATTAAGCTAGGCATTAACACACAATATGTCCAGGCCCAAATCCGGACGATTCAAGATCATTCTTTGGAGAGAATCTCACACGCCTCTCCGCCCTTCCGCCCCAGGGGCCACACAAGCCCCAAGTGCGGCCTTCAGGCACGAGCGGGCGCGGGCACCGGTCTTGCGGTAGCCGCACGGCGCCACGCCGGACCCGCGCTTGAACACCTTGGCGAGCGCGAACTCCGACGGTGTCCTCGGTCCGCGCCAAGGCCGCCGCTGAGCCACGTTGAGGGCGCCGTGCTGCCGCTCGTCGGCCTCACAGCCCGGCAGGCCTCGTGGACGCCGCCAGAGCGCGGGAGGGCGACCGCGACCTCAGGCACGGCGCCGTCGGCGTCCTCGGCGTCCTTGGGCACGGCGCCGTCGGCGGCGGGGTGGGGCGAGCGGTCGCTGCGCGCGCTGCGCCCGGGCGGCCTCCTCCTCGTCACCGCCGTCGACCGCAGGGACGGCGAAGGCCCGCAGAGATGGCGAAGGCCCCGCCGGGGCGGGGCCTTCGCCATGCGGTCTGGGGGACGGGGTGCGCGCTGCCTTTGCGGGCCGGCCATGTCCGCCCGGCCGCGGCCGGAGTCAGATGGTCGCCTCGGCCTCCGCGGGCCAGCTCATCCTGATCTGGACGCCCTTCGGCGTGGTGGCGATCTCCACGTCGTCGGCGAGCCCGGCGATGACCGCCAGCCCGAGCTCGGCGGTGCCCTCGCCCAGATCGAACTCCAGGTCGTCCTCGTCCGGCCCCGCCGGCGGCCCGCCCGCCGCGTCGTCGCCGGGCACGGTGTCGCTCACCGTGACCTCGAAGCGGCGGCCCGCGCCGGTCAGCTCGAGCCGGACGGGCTCGTCCGGGCAGTGCAGGCGGTGCGCCTCCACGGCCCGCGAGCACGCCTCGCCGACCGCCAGCCTCACCTCGTCCAGCAGCGCCTCGGCGACGCCGCTGCGGCGGGCCACCGCGGTCACGATCAGCCGGGCGGTCCGGACGTGGACGGGCAGCGCACTGAAGGACAGTTCAACGGTCGCCATCGTGGTGTCAGGCCGCCTACTTCGCGCCCTTGCGCTTCTCCTCGGCCTCGGCGATCGAGTCGTGGATGCCGAAGACCTTGGTCAGCCCCGTGATCCGGAAGATCTTGAGGATGCGCTCCTGGGTGCAGACCAGCTCCAGCGAGCCGTCGTGCGCGCGGACCCGCTTCAGCCCGCCGACCAGGACGCCGAGGCCGGTCGAGTCCAGGAACTCGACCTTCTCCATGTCCACGAGCAGGTGGAACTTGCCCTTGTTGACCAGGTCGATGAGCTTCTCGCGAAGCTTCGGCGCCGTGTAGACGTCGATCTCGCCCTCCACGTTGATGACGGTGAGGCCATCGTCGGTGGTGTAGTCGTTCACCTTCAGGTCCACAAATCCTCCAGCGCCGTGCAGCACAATCCGATCCCGCCCTCCGGGCTCCGCGGCGGCGGCCCGGGCGGCGAGACATCGCCGTGATTCAACCACGCTCCGGCGCGGCGCACGCACGTTATCGACCAGTCGGGCGAAAGTTCGCGCCGTCCCGTCTGACCTGCTGATCCACAGATGAGCACAGGGGGAGCGGGCCCACCGGCGCCGGGGCGTTCCCGTAGTTTTGCCCCGGCTGGCAAACTGAAAACCTGATGCCCGCCCAAAGATCTTCAACCCCTCTCGACCGGCTGCTCGCCGACCCGTCGCGGCGGGACCGCATCACCCATGTGGAGCGCGTTCCCGCACGTGAGGGCCGTCGTGCAGGGTGGCCGTCGTGGTCGCCCCCGCTGCTCGTGGACCGGCTGGCCGCCGCCGGGATCGAGGCCCCGTGGGAGCACCAGGCCGCCGCCGCGGAGCACGCCCGCGCCGGCCGCTCTGTGATCATCGCCACAGGCACCGCCTCCGGAAAGTCCCTCGCCTACCTGCTGCCCTCGATCGAGGCGATCTATGCGGGCGAGGACGACCACCGCCGCGAGGGGACGATCCTCTACCTGTCCCCGACGAAGGCGCTCGCCGCCGACCAGCTCCGCGCGCTGCGCGGCCTGCGCCTCACCCGCGTCCGCGCGGCGACGTACGACGGTGACACTCCGCAGGACGAGCGGTCCTGGGTCCGCCAGCACGCCAACTATGTGCTGACGAATCCGGACATGCTGCACCGGTCGATCCTGCCCGGGCACTCCCGCTGGTCGTCGTTCCTGCGCCGCCTCCGCTACGTCGTCGTCGACGAGGCGCACGGATACCGAGGCGTCTTCGGCTCGCACGTCGCGCAGATCCTGCGCCGCCTCCGCCGGATCTGCGCCCGCTACCACGCCTCGCCCACCTTCATCCTGGCGTCCGCGACCACGTCCGAACCGGCGTCCACCGCGTCCCGCCTCACCGGCCTCGACGTCGTCGCCGTCGACGACGACGCCTCCCCGCGCGGCCCCGCCACCTTCGCGCTCTGGGAACCGCCCCTCACCGACCTGCGCGGCGAGCAGGGCGCACCCGTCCGCCGCACCGCCACCGCCGAAGCCGGCGACCTCCTCGCCGACCTCGTCGTCGAAGGCGTCCAGACCCTCGCGTTCGTCCGGTCCCGGCGCGGCGCCGAGTCCGTCGCGCTCGGCGCCAAACGCGCCCTGCACGAGGTCGCGCCCGCGCTCGCCGACCAGGTCGCCGCGTACCGCGCCGGGTACCTCCCCGAAGAGCGCCGCGCCCTCGAAGCCGCGCTCCGCTCCCGCTCCATCGTCGGCCTGGCCAGCACGAACGCCCTCGAACTCGGCGTCGACGTGTCCGGGCTCGACGCCGTCCTCGTCTGCGGCTGGCCCGGCACCCGCGCGTCCCTCTGGCAGCAGGCCGGACGCGCCGGACGCTCCGGGCAGGCCGCCCTGTCCGTCCTCGTCGCCCGCGACGACCCCCTCGACACCTTCCTCGTCCACCACCCCGAGGCGATCTTCGGGACGCCCGTCGAGGCGACCGTCCTCGACCCCGACAACCCGTACGTCCTCGAACCGCACCTGTGCGCCGCCGCGTCCGAACTGCCCCTCACCGACGACGACGCCGCGCTCTTCGGGCCGTCCACCGCCGACCTGCTGCCCGACCTCGTCCGCCGCGGGTTCCTGCGCCGCCGCCCCAACGGCTGGTACTGGACGCGCCGCGACAAGGCCTGCGACCTCGCCGACATCCGCGGCGCGGGCGGCGCGCCCGTCCAGGTCGTCGAGACCGCAACCGGACGCCTCCTCGGCACCGTCGACGAGGCGTCCGCGCACACCACCGTCCACGACGGCGCCGTCTACATCCACCAGGGCGACTCGTTCATCGTCCAGACCCTCGACCTGGACGACTCCGTCGCGCTCGTCGAGGCCGCCGACCCCGACTACTCCACCACCGCCCGCGACGTCACCGACATCACCATCGCCGAACGGCTCCGCTCCACCTCCTGGGGCGACGCGACGCTCTGCTACGGCACCGTCGACGTCACCAGCCAGGTCGTCGCCTACCAGATGCGCCGCGTCCAGACCGGCGAGATGCTCGGCGAGAAGCCCCTCGACCTGCCGCCCCGCACCCTGCGCACCCGCGCCGTCTGGTGGACGCTGTCGGAGGCCCAGGTCGACGCCCTCGGCGACCTCGACCTCGCGGGCGCCGCCCATGCCGCCGAGCACGCCTCCATCGGGCTGCTCCCCCTCTACGCCACCTGCGACCGGTGGGACATCGGCGGCGTCTCCACCGCCGTCCACCCGGACACCGGGCTGCTAACCGTCTTCGTCTACGACGGCCACGAGGGCGGCGCCGGCTTCGCCGAACGCGGCTACGCCGACGCGTCCGCCTGGCTGCGCGCCACCCGCGACGCGATCGCGTCCTGCGAATGCGACTCCGGCTGCCCGTCCTGCATCCAGTCCCCCAAGTGCGGCAACGGCAACGAGCCCCTCGACAAGCAGGGCGCGCTGACGCTCCTCGCCGTCCTCCTGGAAGCGGCCCCCTGACCGGTCTCTCCAGCGCCCTGCTCGCCTTGACGAACCCGAGCCGCGTCAGCCCGCGCCGCCCCGAACCACCGGGCCCAGCTAGAACGACCGGGCCGGCTAGTTCGGCGCGACGCGCTGCGCCGGGACGGACGGCTGCTCGTCCAAGCCGCGCCGGGCCTGCGCCAGCGCCTGCTGCAGCTTGCGCCGCTCCAGCTCCAGCGTCTGCAGCGACTCCTCGTGCTCGTCCCGCAGATCCCGCAGCTCCCTGCGCATGTTCATGGTGCGCCGGAACCCGAGGGCGGCGATCCCCGCGCCCGCCATGAACACGATGGCGACGACGACGCCGGCGAGGAACAGGTGCCACTGCTGCGTGATGCCGGGCACCTCGTGCCCGAACGCGGTCACGTGGACCCCGCCGGTGTTGTCCAGGATGACGGCCACGGCCGCGACGATGGCGGCGAGCGTGACGACCAACCCCAAAATGATCATGCGGAGGGTCTCCTCTCCCGTGCCGGACGATCCGGGGGATCCGGCTGGCAAGGCAGCCTAGACCGTTCGCCACCCCCGTCCAAGACCGCACCTCCACCCCACCCGCCACGCCCGCATGCCCCCGCGGATGGTCGCAGCGGGCGACGGCGCGACGCGGCTACGCGCGTCCCACCGGGGCAGGGCCGGTCGCCCGGCTACTTGCGGCGGCGGCCGCGGCCGGAGGAGCGGCGCCTGCCGGCGGGCCTCCCGGAAGCCGGCTTGGCGATCTGGACGTCGACGCCGCCGGTCGTGCCCATAGTGGCCGGACGGCGTCCGGACCTGCTCTTCGTCTTCGCCTTGGGCGCCGCGCCGAGCACCATCGTGTCGCCGGGGCGGGCGCCCTTCGCGGCCGTCTTCACGGATCCCGTCTTGGCGATGGCTTCGGCCCGGGCGATCCGCTCGCGTGCGTTCTTGACCCGCTTGCGTCCGGTGCCGCCGCGCGCGATGCGCGCGGCCATCCCCAGGCTGTTCGCCCCGGCCTGGTGGACGCGCAGCCGCCGCGTCCATGTCCCGAGGTGGGCCGCGACGATCAGCAGGATCAGCGCGATCCCGACGCTCTTGCCCCACTGCAGCCGGTCGGTCGCGGCGACGTTCACGGCCTTCGGCGCGTCCGTCGCGATCTGCGGGGCCGGGTAGGTGAGGCCGGGCGTCGCGCCGTCGGGCTGGACGGACGGCAGCGTGACCGGCGACTCGTTGTTGAACGGCGTCAGCGGGGTGGACGTGCTCGGCCCGGAGGTCCCGGTCGGCAGCGACGGCGCTGAACCGGTCGGAAGACCGCCGGTGGCACCGCCCGCCACGGCACTGGCCGTCGCGGGGGACGAGTACAGCGACCCGCCCGTCCCGGTGGACCGCCTGGCCTTCACGGCGACCGAGACCGATCCGCTCGACCGCGTCAGCGACAGGCTGGCGGAGCAGCTCGTGCCGGAGCAGAGCGACCCCAGCGACCCGGACTTCGAACCCACCCCGGAACCCGACAGGGAGTAGCCGAGCAGGTCGTCCTCATAGCCGCGGTTCCACTTCACCACGACCTTGCTGCCGGACACGCTCGCGGAGACGCCGGTCGGCGCGGCGGGCGCGATCCGCACGGTGAAGGTGTTCGAGTCGTAGATCTGCCCGGTGATCGAACCCTTGAGGTAGGCCTTGTACTTGCCGTTGCGGCGCAGCTCCAGCGGGGCCGACAGGTCGCCCGCCCAGCTGCTCTCCTTGAGGAACGTGTCGCCGATCCCGGGGCCGTCGACGCGCAGCTGCATCTTCAGCGCGAAGTCGTAGTGCGCCTTCACGGTCACGCTCGACCCGCTGGTGATGACGGCGCCGTTCGCCGGGCTGATCACCGCGGTCGTCGCCGCGTCCGCGGGCAACGCCCCGAGGACCGGGATGCTCATCGCAAGGGGAGCCGCGAGCGCGACTGCACCGATCCTGCGAATGATGGTCACGGCCTCAATCCCTTCGACAGCGTCCTGCAAATCCACCCGCCGAGGACGACGCTCGCGGGGCGCACTGTGCCGAGTGATGACTATGGGCTCAGGGCAGCGTAACGTACTGGACGGTAGGAAAAATCACAGGAAGGTGACAAAGAGGTAGCGGAAACCAGGGCCACCTCACGCACCTCCCTATTGACACTCAGTGCAACGAGTCGCGCCGGGCCAGGTTACGCCGTCTCGCCCCACGGGGCCAGCCCGGGCCCTCGACAGGACACGGACGGCACCGCCCCCGAGCGGCACGCGCAGCGCCACCGTCACCGAGACATCAGCGATCTCCCCGCGAACCCGACACCGCACCATCCGCGCCCCGGACCGCCTCGCGATCTCCCCCGCCCTCCCGCACGCGTCCGCCGCCCCGTCCGCGACCCGCGCCGCCGCCGCGAGCGCGGCGAGGTCCGCCGCCGCGTCCCCGCGATGCCGCGCGGCCCGCACCCCGCCGACCCCGACGGCCACCACACCGCCGACCCAGATGACGGCCATGAACGCCACCACCCAGATCGTCCCGGCCCCCCGATCCCCCCGCCCCCTCTCCACCACCCACCGCACCGCCCCCCAAACCGCCTTCACAACCCCACCCCCCTTCAACTTCACAACCCCGCCCCCTTCACCTTCACGACTCCGACCCCCTCCCCCCAACTGCCTGAACCTTCAACATCTCCCCTCCATGCGCCGCCCTCCACCAACCGCTGCCCCCTCACTGCACCTGATCAAGTAACGGTGGTCGGGTCTGTTGGGGTGGTCGGGTCTGTTGGGGTGGTCGGGTCTGTTGGGGTGGTCGGGTCTGTTGGGGTGGTCGGGTCTGTTGGGGTGGCCGGTTCGGTTGCGGCGGCCACGTGGGCGTGGACGGTCAGCGGCGGCAGGCCGGTCGCGGCCGGGGGTTCGACCGGGGCCGAGACGTCGACCTCGACGGTCGCGGCGTCGCGGCGGATCGTCACCGTGGCGTGCGGCGGGACCGCCTTGGCCACCAGCTCCCGTACCGCGGCGAGGGATTCGCCGCGTGCCGCCGCTCGCGCTCCGGTCCGGGCGGCGTCGGCGCAGGTGAGCTGCGCCGACGCGGCGGCCACGCCCCAGAGTGCGATGGCGGTGACCAGGACCAGGCTGGGCAGCGCCAGCGCGATCTCGGCCGTCACCATGCCCCGGTCGCGGGCGCCGCGGCTCACCCCGCCATCTGCAGGGCCTTCTTGATGATCCCGGCGAGCATGGTGTGCACCTCCGGACTCTGGACGATCTTGAAGAGCAGGGTCGCGAACGCCGCGGCGGCGATGGTCCCGACGGCGTATTCGGCGGTCGACATCCCGCGGTCTCCGGAAAGGCGTCGCCATCTCCGCACCACCATCTGTATCGCCCGCATGGGGCCTCCTTGTTCTCGTGGACGCCCGGTCGCGTCCGATCCCAGGCTCGTGTGCGGCGGATCCGCCCAACAGGTGAACCGCGTTCTGTGGATAACTCGGCGGGGTCACCACGGCACGAGGATGGTCGAGGCGATCCCGGCGATGGCCGGCACCACTCCGAGCAGGACGAACGCGGGCAGGAAGCACAGCCCCAGCGGCGCGAGCGCCCGGACGCCCGCCGCGCGCGCTCGCGCGGCCGCCGCCGTGCGTGCGACGCGTCGCTGGTCTCGGGCGAGGCGTCCGAGGGTCGGTGCCAGGGCCGCACCGCTGGAGACGGCGCGGACGGCGGTGCGGGCCAGCGGCGCCAGGATCGGCTCGTCCGTCAGCGCGAGCCATGCCTCCACAGGGTCGGCGCCGAGACGGATCTGGACGGCCACACCGCGCAGTTCCTCCCCGAGAGGTCCTCCGACCGCATCCGCAACGGCCTCGACCGCGTCGTGCCACGGGGCACCGCCGCGCAGGCATGCGGCAAGGAGGTCGACGGCGACCGGAAGGTCCGCGATGAGGCGAGCCTGCCGTCGCCGACGCTCGGCGCTTCCGAGCCGTCCGAAGGAGTACCAGACGGCCACCGCGACGACGACGCCCAACGCCCCGCCCATCAGCCCGCCGAAAGCCACCCAGCACAGGACACCGGCCACCGCCGACGCGGCCCGCCGCAACATGGCCTCGCGTCGCACGCTCTCCCGGTGCTGCTTGCCGCCGCCACCCTCCGCGTCACGTACGGCCTCTGAGACATCCGGGGCGCGGCTCCGCGGCCTCGGTGGCTGCCTTCCTTGTGTGGCCTGGTCGAATTGCTCATCGAGCCTGCGTCGCGCTGCGTTCGTGCCCTTCGGCGAGAGAAAGCCCGCCGCCGCAGCGCAGACCATCACCATCAGCGTCACCATCGTTCCTCCATCTCTCGGTGCCTCACAGCCCGCCGCCCCAAGAAGAGCGGCCGCTCCCCGCGATGCACTCGCTCGCACATGCGGGTCCTCGACAGCCGTCCCCCAATGCCACAGAAGCAACGCCGCCCCACCGACACAGCCGGGTCCATGGCGCGGCAGGTGCCCCGCCGCCGTTATGCCGCGAGCGCGCACCGTGGACGCGCACCGTGGACGCGCACCGTGGACGCGCACCGTGAACGCGCACCGTGAACGCGTGCGGCGGACGCGCACCGTGAACGCGTGCGGCGGACGCGTGCGGCGGACGCGCGCCGCGAAGGCGCGCCGCGAACGCGCGGCGTGGACACGTGGCGTGGACACGCGGCGTGGACACGTGGCGCGGGCGCGTGGCGCGGGCGCGTGGCGCGGGCGCGTGGCGTGGGCGCGGGTGGCCTCGGCGGGGGTCGCGTGATCGGGGGTCGCGTGGACGGTCGTGGCATGGGCGGGGGTCAGGTGGGGGATTCGGCGGATTTGGCTAGGTGGCGGGTCCAATAGAGGCCTGCTGTGTTGAAGGCGACGCCGGTGAGCAGGCAGGCGAGGCCGGGGAGCGAGCCGCAGAGGAAGGTGAGGGGATGGGCGCCCAGGGCGGCGGCCATGCCGACGCCCAGGAGCGGCAGCGCGGCGAGGAGGCGGGCCGTCGCGCGGGGGCCCGCCAACTGGACCGAGACGTCCTGGCGCTGGGCTTCCTCGTCGCGGAGCGCGGCGGCAAGGCCGTCCAGGACGGTGGCGAGGGTGCCGCCGCGTTCGGTGCCGATGCGCCAGCAGGCCGCGAGGAGGCGGAGGCCCTCGGCACCGGGTTCGCGCGCCAGGTCGGAAAGGTGGTCGGGGATCGACGGCGGTGGGCGTCCTGGGGTGAGGAGTTCCGTGGCCACGTGCGGGTCGAGGACGGCGGCCGAGAGGGCGAAGGCCTCTTCGGGAGTGCGGCCTGCCGCCAGCTCTGCGGCCATCCCGTCGCAGAGTTCGATGATCGCGGTGCGGCGGCGGCCGGGGCGTCCTCGGCGTTCCCTCATCGTCTCGATGAGGGTTCGGAGGGCGGGCCACGGGCCGATGGGGGCAGGGGCGGGAGCGATGATGCGAGAGAGGCGCGCGCCGGCGGGGGACGGGCCGAGCAGCAGCCAGGCGGACGCGGCGGAGAAGAGGACGGCGAGCCCGGTAGCGGTGGTCATGGCGTCCACCCCAGGCGGGCCGCGAGGATGTCGGCTCCTGCGCCGGGAACCGTCTGCCCGGCGGCGGTGAACGTGACGGCGGGCAGGACGCCGACCAGGCCGTCGGCGGCGCGGCGCAGCAGGCAGACCTCGGCGACGCGGCGGCGACCGCCGCCCGGCTCGCGGACCAGGTGGACGACGATGTCGAGCGCGGCGGCGAGCTGGCTGTGGACCGCCTCCCGGGAGAGGCCGGCGGCGCAGGCCAGCGCCTCGAGGCGGGCTGGGACGTCGGCGGCGGTGTTGGCGTGTAGGGTGCCGCAGCCGCCTTCATGGCCGGTGTTCAATGCTTGCAGCAAATCTGCGACCTCGCGGCCTCTGACCTCGCCTACTACTAGGCGGTCGGGGCGCATGCGGAGGGCTTGGCGGACGAGGTCGTTCAGCGTGACGCCGCCTGCGCCCTCCACGTTGGGCGGGCGGGCTTCCAGGCGGACGACGTGAGGGTGCGCCGGGCGCAGTTCGGCCGAGTCTTCGACCAGCACCAGCCGCTCCCCCGGATCGGTCAGCGAAAGAAGGCTGCTCAACAAGGTGGTCTTGCCTGTTCCGGTTCCTCCGGTGATGAGGAAGGCGGTGCGGGTCTCGATCAGTGCGGAGAGCAGGGCGGCGCCTTCGGGCGGGACGGTGCCGGTCGCGACGAGTTCGGCGAGGGTGAAGGCGCGCCGGCGGGGGAGGCGGAGGGAGAGGCAGGTGCCGTTCGCGGCGACCGGTGGGAGGACGGCGTGCAGCCGGACTCCGCCGGGCAGCCGAGCGTCGGCGTACGGGGACGCGTCGTCGAGGCGGCGGCCCGCGGCGGCGGTGAGGCGCTGGGCCAGGCGGCGCACGGCGGCCTCGTCCGGGAACCGGACGTCGGTGCGGACGAGCCCGGAGCCGGCGTCGACCCACACCTCGCCGGGGCCGTTCACGAGGACGTCCGTGACCTCGGGTGACCGCAGGAGCGGCTCGAGCGGGCCCGCGCCGACGAACTCGGCGCGCAGTTCGTCGGTGAGCGCGAGGACCTCGCGGTCGCCGAGGAGCCTGTCCTCGGCGCGCAGCGCCGCGGCGACGCGTCCGGCGGTGGCCTCGCCGCCCGCGTCGGCGAGCCTGTCCCGGACGGCGGACGAGAGCCTGGTCATGACGCCTCCGCGCGGGCGAGCAGGTGGTGCGGCGCTTTCACGCGGCCTCCTCGCGGTACGCGTAGGGCTGGAGGGCCAGGTCGGCGAGGAGGCGGGCGCAGAAGTCGGCGAGGGGGCCGCGGCGGCAGGCGCGGGCGAGGCCGCCCTCCTCGATCGCGGCGGGGAGGCGGCGGTCGCGTTCGTAGACGCCGACGACGGGGAGGCCGAGGGCCTGCGTGACGGCGCCGGGGGTCAGGCCGCCCGGGGACGGGCCCTGCACGACCAGGCGGAGGTCGGGGGTGTCGCGGCGCAGGGCGGCGGCGAGGCCGTCGGCGGCGACGGTGGCGCGGACCTCGGCCGGGACGAGCAGGAACGTGACGTCGGCGGTGCGCAGCGCGGCGCGGCCGATGTCGCCGGGGAAGCGGGGCACGTCGGCGATCACCAGGTCGTAGCCGCGGGCGGCGGCGTCGAGCAGGGAGACGACGGCCGCGTCGGCGATGGGGACGGACTCGCCGCGTCGCCAGGACAGCACGGACAGGTCGCCGGAGGACGGCAGCGTGTCGCGGAGGGTGGCGGCGTTCAGCCGGCCGTGCCGCTCCGCGAGGTCGGGCCAGCGGGCGCCTTCGTGGCCTTCGAGGCCGAGCATGAGGTCGACGCCGCCGCCGAGGGGGTCGGCGTCGACGAGGAGGGTGCGCAGGCCGCTGCCCGCCGCGGCGAGGCCGAGTGCGGCGGACAGGACGCTGGCGCCCACGCCGCCGCGGGACCCGACGACGCAGAGGGTGGTGGCGCGGCCGGCGTCGGGTTCGCTCGCGGCGGCGAACGCGTCGATCAGCCACTGCTCGTGGTCGGGCAGGACGGCCACGTCCTGCGCGCCGATCCGGACGGCGGCCTGGTACGCCTCGGGGGTGGTCGCGCCGGCGACCAGGACGACGCCGCCGCGGCGGGGAAGGCCGGCGGACGCGACGTCGCCGGCGGCGTCGGCGCCGACCAGGACGAGCGCGGGCCAGGTCCAGGCGGCGCGGGCCTCGCCGGGGCCGGGGGCGACCTCGGCGTGCGCGTCGGCGGCCGCGGCGAGGCGGAGCAGAGCGTCGGCGGTGGCGGGGTCGGCGGTGATGATCAGTGCCGCGATGTTCATCGGGTCCTCCAGTGGCGTTCAGAGGACCCCAGCGTGCGGCGCGGTGGCCGGGCGGCGAAAGCGTTCCGTGAATTGTGGATAACTCTCCGCGTCGCCCGAGGGGGCGGGCCGGGGAAGCCCTGGTGGGCGGGGCGGAGAAGGAGGCGGCGAGCGGGCGGTGGCGTGGAGGATCTGGACACGCCGCCGCCCGCCCGCCGCATGTTTGGGCGACCCCCGCCGGGGGGGAGAGCGGGGGTCGCCGAACGGTCCGGCTCCGGGGGGGGTAGAGCCGGTCCGTTTTCCCAAGAAAGTCTCGGGGGGAGATCGGCTGAGCCGTTAGCAAGGCCGGTCTATAGGAGAGGCAAACTCGTTGCCTCCAGTCTAAGCAGATACAACATATGCTGCCCGACCGCCGCGAGTTCCGTCGAGTCGCAAAGTCGCCCGGAGGGCGGCGTTTATCCTCATCTGTCGATGCCGCCCCCCTCCGGATCCCCGTGCCGGACGGAGGAGCGGGCACCACAGGGGCCGTCCCCGCCCATACGGAGTGCAACGGGACGGAAGTGGGAGCGTACCGGAGAACCAAAGATTTTTCCGGCCGAGCTCCCGATCAGGGGACCAAAAAGAAACGATCACACTGCGTGATCGTTTTGGCGTCCGGAGCGGCGGTTGCGGATAGCCCGAAATTGCATGTTTCGCCCCTTATCGGGCGAAGAAGTCGGCGCGAGCGGCGCGCCGGACGGCCGCCACGGACCGTCCGGATTTCCGAATAGGGGCTTGTCAACTGGGCAAATGAGGCGTAGACAGGGTCTACGGACCACGTGTCCGGGCACGGCAGCCGGGCACCCACGCGCGACCAGCCGCGGGAGGCGCGCCGAGACGGGCTTGACCCGATCCGGCGATAGTGAGGTGCACGCTTGGTAACCCGGTGTGACGTGATCGGCGGCGGCGCTCCTTGGCGGGCGCCGTTCGCTGTGTCCGACACCGCACTCCCCGCCACCGCACAAGCCCCCGCACAAGGCCCAGCGCGCACAGCCGCCGCACAAGCCGCCGCACAAGCCGCCGCACGCCCAGCGCTGTAGGCCGTCAGTCGCCGCGCACGTCCAGGCCGAGGGCCGTCGCGAGCACGACCGCCTGGTACGGGTCGATCACCGCGCCCTTCAGCTCGACGGTGTGCGGGTCGATTGACGAGATGTCGCTGCCGCGCAGGTCGCAGCGGGACAGGTCGGCGCGGTGCAGCCAGGCGCCCGACAGGTCCAGCCCGCGGAGCGTGGCGCCGGCGCAGCGCGCGCCGGTGAGGTCGGCCTCGCGCAGCCGGACGTCGGTGAACGACGAGCGCCGCAGGTCGGCGCCGGGCAGCCCGGTGAACGACCAGTCCCCGCCGGTCACCTTCATCAGGTCGTACGTGCAGCCGTCGAACATCCCACCGACGACCTTGCAGCCGGCGAAGGTCGCGTCGAAGAAGCCGCAGCGGACGAACGTGCAGTTCAGAAAAGCCGCGTCGGTGTGCGTGGACGCGTTGAACCGGACGCCGCGGAAGGTGCACTCGGTGAACACCGCGCCGGTGCCGGTCGCCTCCGTCATGTCGACGTCCACGAACAGCACGCGTTCGTGCCGCTCACCGGTCAGGTCGCGCGAGTCCCAGTCGGCGGACGCGATGGTGGTCTCGGTGGGCGCCGCGGGGCGCCCGTCCTTCCGTTCGGCCATACCGGCAGCATGGCGTGCCGGGCCGACAGAACGGTGGGCGGAGACCGTCAACCCCGCATGAAGGCTTCGCAGATGGCCTGCGAGTCGCGGGCCGCCGCGGCCACGGCGGCCGAGCAGTGCGCGAGCCACTGCGCGACGCCCTCGGACGTACCCGACGCATAGGCGCGGAGTGCTTCGGCGTAGTCGCCGGCCAGTTCCGCATGGCCGACCTCTGGCGCGACCAAGGATTTCGGGTCGAGGCCGCGGGCGACGAGCGTGATCCGCTGCGCGGCGCGGGCGATGATGCCGTCGCCCCAGCCGAACGGCCGCAGTGTCAGGAGCTCGCCGTGCACGACGGCGGCGACCACGAGCGCGGGGGCCTTGGTGGGCTGGGTGAGGAGCCCGCTGAGGGCGTCCAGGCGCGCCGCCACCTCCGTCGGCGAGGGCGGGTCGCCCAGCCCTAGGACGTCCTTCACCGGCTGGTCGTCGGAACGGGGGCGTCCGAGGTCGGCGCTGTCGACGGCGTCCGCCGCGGCCAGCACGTGCAGCCGCGCGAGGACCTGACGGGGGGCCTGCCGCCACGTCTCGGTCAGCGTGCCGAGTTCCGCCGAGACCCGAAGCGCCCCCTGGACGACCGGGTCCGTCGGGTTCTCGGTGGTGCGCAGGTCCTCAAGGGTGACCGAGGCGCCTTCCAGCACGGCGGACGCGCGCGCGCCGCGCAGCGCCGACTCCGTGGACACCTCGGCGCTGCGGCGCCGCAGGATGCGGTGGCCCAGCAGCCGGTCCACGGCGGAGCGCGCGTCGGCGACGGCGTCCGCGACGCCGGGCAGGTTCGCTATCTGAGCAAGGGCATCGGTCACGGCCCGACCCTATGCGGTCGCCGGTATCGCTCGCGCAACCCCCCTGGGCGCGCGTAGAACGGAGGCGGTTCCCGAGGCGCAGCACTGGGAAGGCACTGTGTGTCGGGCATCACAGCCATCATCCGGAGCCGTGAGCGCCGGTCGCGCTCTTCCTCGACACTCGGGATGCGGCCTTGTGGGGGCGGGTCCTTCCTGGTGGAGTGGGGATACCGGGCGACCCCCGTTCAGCTAGCAAGGAGTACGCGTTGAGCCAGAGCCAAGAGACACTGTCGAACCTTCTGCAGGAGACGCGGAGCTTCCCCCCGCCCGCCGAGCTCGCCGCAGCGGCGAACGTCAAGGCCGAGGCGTACGACGAGGCCGCCGCGGACCGCCTGGGCTACTGGGCGAAGCAGGCCGAGCGGCTGACCTGGTCCAAGCGCTGGGACGAGATCCTGGACTGGAGCAACCCGCCGTTCGCCAAGTGGTTCGTCGGCGGCGAACTGAACGCCGCCTACAACTGCGTCGACCGGCACGTGGAGGCCGGCCTCGGCGCGAAGATCGCCTACCACTGGGAGGGCGAGCCCGGCGACACCCGCACGCTCACCTACGCCGACCTGCAGCGCGAGGTGAACAAGGCCGCGAACGCCCTGCTGGAGCTCGGCGTCCGCAAGGGCGACCGGGTCGCGATCTACCTGCCGATGATCCCGGAGCTGCCGATCTCGATGCTCGCGTGCGCGCGGATCGGCGCCACCCACTCGGTGGTGTTCGGCGGCTTCTCCTCCGAGGCGCTGCGCACCCGCATCGACGACGCGCAGGCCAAGCTCGTGATCACCGCCGACGGCGGGTACCGGCGCGGCAAGCCGTCCGCGCTGAAGCCGACCGTGGACGAGGCGGTCGCGCAGACCCCGACGATCGAGCACGTGCTGGTGGTCCGCCGTACCGGCGAGGACGTCGCGGAGAACGAGCGGGACGTCTGGTGGCAGGACCTGGTGGAGCGGCAGAGCGACCAGCACACCGCCGAGCCCATGGACGCCGAGCACCCGCTGTTCATCCTGTACACGTCGGGCACGACGGGTAAGCCGAAGGGCATCCTGCACACCACGGGCGGATACCTGACGCACGTGTCCTACACCCACAACGCGGTGTTCGACCTGAAGCCGGAGACGGACGTCTACTGGTGCTCCGCCGACATCGGCTGGGTGACGGGCCACTCCTACATCGTGTACGGGCCGCTTGCCAACGGCGCTACCAGCGTGATGTACGAGGGGACGCCTGACACGCCCAACAAGGGCCGCTGGTGGGACGTCATCCAGAAGTACAAGGTGTCCATCTTCTACACGGCGCCCACTGCGATCCGCACGTTCATGAAGTGGGGCGACGACATCCCGGCGCAGTACGACCTGTCGTCGCTGCGCGTACTGGGGTCGGTGGGCGAGCCCATCAACCCGGAGGCGTACGTCTGGTACCGGGAGAACATCGGCGCGGGCCGGACGCCGGTGGTGGACACGTGGTGGCAGACCGAGACCGGCGGCATCATGATCAGCCCGCTGCCGGGCGTGACGGCCGCCAAGCCGGGCGCGGCGATGCGCCCGCTGCCGGGCGTGTCCGCGGAGGTGGTGGACGACCAGGGCGAGCCGGTGCCGAACGGCGGCGGCGGGTTCCTAGTGCTGACCGAGCCGTGGCCGGGCATGCTGCGGACGATCTGGGGCGACGACGAGCGGTACATCAAGACGTACTGGTCGCGCTTCGAGGGCAAGTACTTCGCCGGCGACGGCGCGAAGAAGGACGAGGACGGCGACATCTGGCTGCTCGGCCGCGTCGACGACGTGATGCTGGTGTCCGGGCACAACATCTCCACGACGGAGGTGGAGTCGGCGCTGGTGTCGCACCCGAAGGTGGCGGAGGCGGCGGTCGTCGGCGCGACGGACCCGGTGACCGGGCAGGCGATCGTGTCGTTCGTGATCCCGCGCGGCAGCGCCGGCGAGGAGGTCGAGGGCGAGGAGTTCCTCAAGGAGCTGCGCGACCACGTCGCGAAGACGCTCGGCCCGATCGCCAAGCCGCGGCAGATCATGATGGTGCCGGAGCTGCCGAAGACGCGGTCCGGCAAGATCATGCGGCGGCTGCTGCGGGACGTGGCGGAGAACCGCAGCATCGGCGACGTGTCGACGCTGGCCGACAGCACGGTGATGGACCTGATCTCCGAGAAGCTGCCCAGCGCCAAGTCCGAGGACTGACCGGACGGTTCCGGGACGGCCCGCGGCGGAGCGCAAGATCGGCGCTCCGGCGCGGGCCGTCGCGCGTCCGGGGCTTGGGGTGGTGATCGGGCGGGTAACCTGGTGATCAGGTGTGCCGGGAAGTCTGGTCGGCGATGGACGCCCCCTTCCGCGGCACCGTGCGGGCGGGGCTCCGCGTCCGGACCGTCCGCCGCCTTCCGGGGGTATCTCATGCCGCGCCCGTCCACCGCGCCCGAAAAGCGCCGTATCGCCCATGTGTGGCCGTTCCGTCCGACGGTCCGGTACGGCGGGCAGGTCGCCGCGGCGCTGCGCACGGAGACGGTCGGCGGCATCGTCATGCTGCTCGCGACGGTCGCCGCGCTGGTCTGGGCGAACACCCCGTGGGCGGACGCCTACAAGAGCCTCCAGGGCCACGAGCTGAGCCCGCACTGGCTGGGCCTGGAGCACATGGACGTGCAGCACTGGGCGTCCGGCGGCCTGCTGGCGGTGTTCTTCTTCATCGCCGGCCTGGAGCTGCGCGAGGAGCTGGCGCACGGGGAGCTGCGCGACCCGCGGGACGCGGCGCTGCCGGTGATCGCGGCGGCGGCGGGCGTGGCGATGCCGGCGCTGATCTTCGTGGCGGTGAGCGCGGGCGAGCCGGGGGCGCTGCGCGGCTGGGCGGTGCCGACGGCGACCGACATCGCGTTCGCGCTGGCCGTGCTCGCGGTGACGTTCTCGTCGTGCCCGGCGCCGCTGCGCGCGTTCCTGCTGACGCTGGCGGTGGTGGACGACCTGATCGCCATCACCATCATCGCGTTGTTCTACACGGAGACGCTGCACTGGGCGTGGCTGGGCATAGGCGTCGTGCTCATAGCGATTTACGGGCTCCTACAGAGCAGGGACATCAGGTCCCCTTGGCTGTACCTCCCGATCGCGGTGCTCGCCTGGTACTGCGTGCAGCGCAGCGGCATCCACGCGACCGTCGCAGGGGTCGCCCTGGGGATGTTGACCAGCTCGCGGGAGACGCCCGATGGCCGGCCCACGAACGCGGAGCGGGCCGACCACGTCCTACGGCCGCTGTCGGCGGGGTTCTGCGTGCCCGTGTTCGCGTTCCTGTCGGCGGGCGTCGCGCTCAGCGGGTCCGCGCTGAACGCCGTTCTCGGTGATCGGGTGGCCCTCGGTGTGATCTGCGGTCTGGTGATCGGTAAGTTCGTGGGGGTCCTCGGCGGCGCCTGGACGGCCGTACGGGTCGGCCTGGCGACGCTCGGGGAGGACCTGCGCTGGCGGGAGATCGCGGGAGTCGCGATGCTCGCCGGGGTGGGTTTCACCGTTTCCCTGCTGATCGGCGGTTTGGCCTATACCGACCCGTCCCGATTCGAGAGAGTGACGACTGCGGTCCTGATCGCGAGCATCATCGCCTCGGCGGCCGCCGCCGTCGTCTTCCGGAGGAGGGCGCGCCCGCGCCCGGCGGAGTGACGGCCGACCTGGAATGGAGAGGAGCGCCATGTCCGAGGCACTGCCCGGCGAGAGCGTTGAGGACAAGTCCCTCGGCGAGCTCGTCGCGCTGGCGTCCAGAGACGTCTCCGCGCTGGTCAGGGCGGAGATCGACCTGGCCAAGCTGGAGCTGAAGGCGGACGCGAAGAAGGCCGCCTACGGCAGCGTGATGTTCACGATCGCCGCGCTGATCGGCGGGCTGATCGTCATCCTGCTGTCGATCGCGCTGGCGTACGGGCTGGTCGCGGTGGGCCTGTCCCACTGGCTGTCGTTCCTGGTCGTCGCCGGGATCTACCTGCTGCTCGCGGCCGGCCTGATCGGCTTCGGCTACCTGCGCATGCGCAAGATCGAGGGGGCGAAGCGGACGCGCAGGACGCTCAAGGACGACTTCGCGGCGCTGCGGCACCGCGGCGACTCGGACACCCCCGCCCTGACGGACTGACCCCTGCCATGTCCGGGCACGACACGTCCCTGGTCGAGGTCGACGGACCGTGGACGCACCGGGCCGTCAGCGCGGGCGGGACGCGGTTCCACGTCGCCGAGGCCGGGGAGGGGCCGCTGGTCCTGCTGCTGCACGGCTTCCCGCAGTTCTGGTGGTCGTGGCACCACCAGCTGGTGTCGCTGGCGAACGCCGGCTACCGGGCGGTCGCGGTGGACCTGCGCGGCTACGGCGGCAGCGACAAGCCGCCGCGCGGATACGACCTGATCACGCTCGCGGGCGACGCGGCGGGCCTGGTGCGCGCGCTCGGCGAGGCGAACGCGGTCGTGTGCGGGCACGACTGGGGCGGGCTGCTGGCGTGGACGACGGCGGTGTACCACCCGAAGATCGTCCAGCGGCTGGCCGTGGTGGGGGCGCCGCATCCGCTGCGGCTGCGGCAGTCGGTGCTGGGCGACCCGCGCGGGCAGGGGTGGGCGACACGGCACACGTTCGGCTTCCAGGTGCCGATGTGGCCGGAGCGGCGGCTCGTCCGCGACGACGGGGAGCTCGCAGGGCGCCTCCTACGCGACTGGTCCGGTCCGGGGTGGCCGGACGAGCGGACAGAGCGTTTCGTGCGGAAGGCGGTGCAGATTCCGGGGACGGCGCACTGCGCGCTGGAGTACCACCGCTGGCTGATCAGGTCGCAGGCCCGTCCGGACGGCATCCGTTACGCGCACCGTATGCGCACCCCTATCCAGGCGCCCACGCTCCAGCTGCACGGTGCCCTCGACCCATGCACGCTCCCTTCCAGCGCTCAAGGCTCGGGGCGCTACGTGGCGGCGCCGTACCGGTGGAAGCTGATCGAAGGGGCGGGGCACTTCCCCCACCAGGAGCGTCCGCGCGCGTTCGACGCGCAGCTCCTCAGGTGGCTCGCCGACCCGGAGCCCGACAGCTGACGCGGCCCGCACCATGGACGGACCCCCGCGTACGGTTGAGGCATGCGGGATCGTGACGAGTCCGGACGCCCACGCAACGCACGGCCGCGCGACGCGTACGGCCGTCCCTTGCCGCACGGCGCCGCCGGGGTGCCGACCATGCCCGACGACCTGGACATGCCGCCCGCGGAGGCCCTGGTGGAGGCGCAGCGCCTCCTCGACGAGGACCGGCCCTTCCACGCGCACGAGGTCCTCGAAGCCGCCTGGAAGGCCGCTCCGGAGGCGGAACGGGAGCTGTGGCGAGGGCTCGCCCAGGTCGCCGTGGGGATCACCCATCTGCGGCGCGGGAACCTGCGCGGTGCGCAAGCACTGCTGAGCCGCGCCGCCGACCGCATCGAACCGTACGGCGAGGCCCCTCCGCACAGCATCGACGTGGACGGCATCGTCCAGCGGGCGCGCGCGCTGGCGGACCACCCCGAGGAAGCCCCGGTGAAGCTCCGCCTCACCACGCCCTAGGCCCGCGCCGGGCGGGGCCGAGGTCAGTCGGAGCAGCTCTGCGTGCCGACCGGCTTGGTGAGGGACGCGCCGTCCCTGGCGTCCGGCGCGACCTCCTCGGCCGTCAGCGCGTACCCGGTCGACGGCGTGTCCAGCGCCGCAGCGAAGATCACGCCGTAGACGCGGCCCTCGGTGGACAGCAGCGGCCCGCCGGAGTTGCCCGGCTCGACCTTCCCGCGGATCGCGTAGATCTCGCGGCTGACCTGCCCGGCGTGGTAGATGTCCGGGCCGCGCGCCGTCTGCCGGGCGCGGATCCGGGCGGCGCCCGGGGTGAACGGCTGGTTCTTCGGGAACCCGGCGATGATCGCGCTGTCGCGGACCCGCGCCTCCCCGGCGAACTTCAGCGGCTGCGCGTCCAGGTCCGGCACGTACAGCACCGCGATGTCGCGCTTCGGGTCGTACAGCACGACGCGGCCGCGGGTCCGGTTCCCGGTGCGGGACTCCACGATCGACGGCCCCTGCGCGCCCGCGACGACGTGCGCGTTCGTCATGATGTGCTGCGGCGCGAACACGAACCCGGTGCCCTCGATGCGGCGCTGGCACTGCGGCGCGGTGCTGACGACCTTGACGATGCTGTTCTTGGCCTCGCGCAGGCCCGCGGTGTTCAGCACCGACTCGTCCGGCGGCGGCACCTGCACCACCGACTCGCCGCCGAGCCCGTTGAAGACCTGCGGGAACTCGCTGCTCTTCACGAACCCCTGGAACGAGGTGAACCAGGTCTGCGCCTGCGCCGGCATCACCCCGTTGATGCCCTTGATGATCGTCGAGCCCTTGACCTGGGTGCGCACCGGCCGGAACTCCGAGTTCGCCACCAGGTTCCCGAAGAACCAGGCGACGACCAGCAGCGACAGCGCGCTGACGACGGTGCCGCCGACCGCGTCCGCGGTGCGCGCGTTCAGCCCGGTCACCCGGTTGCGCAGCACCGCGCCGACCGACGAGGCGATCAGCTGCCCGAGCGTGGCGGCCAGGAACGCGACCACGATGGCCAGCAGCGCCTGCTGCGCGGCCCCGTTCACCGTGGCCTCGGCGATCGGCGGCGCGATGAGCACCCCGATCACGCCGCCGCCGACGAAGCCGACGAAGCTCAGCAGGCTGACGATGAAGCCCTGCCGGTACCCCGAGACTCCGAACAGCACGACGAGCACGAGCAGGATGAGATCGAGAACGTGGTCGTGCAGCACCGCTTCACCGTATAGGGCGCCGGGCCCGCTTCACGTCCCCTCACCGGACCAGTTTGGGCTGCGGCGGATGACCGTGCAGGGCGACGCGGCGCCGGGCCCGTCCGCGCCTGGGATGACGGCACCGTCCTGACCTGCGCGAACTTCGGGGGCGTCCGGAAATGCCAGCGCGGACGCACCGGAAGTGCCCGCAGGCGTGCCGGAAACCCGCGCGGGGGGCGCCGGACGTCAGCCGCGGGACGCGAGGCTCAGCACGTCCGGCGGCAGGTCCTCGACGCGGCCCGGGTCCCAGGGGCGGTCCCAGCCGCCCGCGACCAGCACCTGCGTCAGCACCGCCGCGGTGAACCCCCAGACCAGCATGCCGCCGGCGCGGAACGCCGGGCCCATCCTGAGCCCGGACGGGTGCCGGACCGTCAGCCGGTTCGCCGGGTCGGAGAGGTCGGCGATCGGGACCCGCGCGACGAGCGCGACCTCGCCGGGATGGCCGGGCGCGACCTCCGACGGCTCCCGCCACCAGCCCGCGACGGGCGTGACGCGGTGCCGGCTGTGCGACAGGTACAGCTCGGGGAGCGTGCAGAGCACGTCCACGCCGGACGGCTCGACGCCCGCCTCCTCCCACGCCTCCCGCAGCGCCGCCGCGACCGGCCCGTCGTCGCCGGGGTCGATCCGCCCGCCGGGGAACGCGGGCTGCCCGGCGTGCTTGGACAGCGTCGCGGCCCGCTCGGTGAGCAGCACGTCCGGGCCGTCCGGTCCCTCGCCGAACAGGATCAGCACGGCGGCCGCGCGGGCGCCGGGCCGCGGCTCGAACATCGGCGGCACCGGCAGCCGCGGCGCCTCGGCGCGGAAGCGGTCGAGCCACGGCGGGCAGGTGGATGCGGTCTCGGTCACGCCACTCCCAACTCCGGAACGCCCGCGTTCCTTCCCAATGGGAAGGCTCCCGTCACCTTCCCGCGCGCCCGAGGGCCTCTCGCGAGGAGGCCGCTCACGACAAGACCGCTCACGAGAACGGGCCGGGCTTGACGAGCTTGCGGGCCGCCTCGGCGTCGACCGGCCCCGTGCCGTAGGACGGGCAGTCCCTGGCGAGCGGGCAGGCCCCGCAGGCGGGACGGCGCGCGTGGCAGATCCGGCGGCCGTGCCAGATCAGCCGGTGCGACAGCATCGTCCAGTCCTTGCGGGGGAACATCTCCCCGATCTCCTTCTCGACCTTCACCGGGTCGTCCTCGGCGGTCCAGCCGAACCGGTTGACCAGGCGCCCGAAATGGGTGTCCACGGTGATGCCGGGCACGTCGAACGCGTTGCCCAGCACGACGTTCGCGGTCTTGCGGCCGACGCCCGGCAGGGTGACGAGGTCCTCCAGCCGTCCCGGGACCTCGCCGCCGAACCGGTCGCGGAGCGCGGCCGACAGGCCCATCACCGACTTGGTCTTGGCGCGGAAGAACCCGGTCGGCTTCAGCAGCGCCTCGACGTCCTCGGGATCGGCGGCGGCCAGATCCTCCGGGGTGGGGTACTTCGCGAACAGCGCCGGGGTCGTCAGGTTCACCCGCTTGTCGGTGGTCTGCGCCGACAGGACGGTCGCGACCAGCAGCTGGAACGGGGTGCCGAAGTCCAGCTCGCAGTGCGCGTCGGGGTAGGTCTCGGCCAGTATCCGGTTCATCCGCCGGGCCCGCCGCACCAGCCCGATCCGGGTCTCGTTCCGGAATCGGCGCGCCCGCGCCGCCCCGCCCGGCACGGCCTTCCCGGCCCCCGTCTCCTCAGCCATGCGACTCAGACTAGAGCGCCCGGCGGCCGGAGCACGCGAAGACGGCCGCGCCCCGGGCCGTCACCCGAGGTCACCGAGGTCGCCGAGGTCCCCGAGGTCATCGAGATCATCGATGTCGCCGAAATCGCCGAAGCCGGGGAGACCGCCGGGCGGGCCCTGGGCGAGCAGCGACTGCTCCGCCCAGATGGTCTTCCCGTCGGCGGTATGGCGCGTCCCCCAGCCCTGGGTGAGCTGCGCGACGAGGAGCAGGCCCCGGCCGCCCTCGTCGAAGACGCGGGCGCGGCGCAGGTGCGGGGCGGTCTCGCTGCCGTCGGAGACCTCGCAGGTCAGCGTCCGGTCCAGGATGAGCCGCAGCCGGATCGGGCCCTCGGCGTGCCGGATCGCGTTGGTGACCAGCTCGCTCACCACCAGCTCCGTCACGAAGGCGGCGTCGCCGATGCCCCACTCCGACAGCTGCTCCGTCACCTTCCGCCGGGCGTCGGCGACGACGGCGGGATCGGCGGGCAGGTCCCAGGTGGCGACCTGGTCGGCCTTCAGCACGCGGGTCCGGGCGACCAGCAGGGCCGCGTCGTCCACCGGCCGGTCGGGCATCACCGAGCCGAGGATGTTCTCGCAGGTCGTCTCCAGCGACGGGGACGTCCGGGTCAGCGCGCGGCGCAGCCGCTGCAGGCCGGCGTCGAGGTCGTGGCCGCGGGACTGGACCAGTCCGTCGGTGTAGAGCACGAGGGTGCTGCCCACCGGCAGCTCCATGTCGACGCTCTCGAACGGCAGGCCGCCGAGGCCGAGCGGCGGGCTCGCGGGCACGTCCACGAAGTCGACGGTGCCGTCGGGGGTGACGAGCGCGGGCGGGCAGTGCCCGGCGCGGGCGATGCTGCACATCCGGGATACCGGGTCGTACACCGCGTACAGGCACGTCGCCCCGAGGTCGGGGTCCTGCTCGCCGGGCCCGGTGGCGTCCGCCTCCGACGCGAACCGGCCGACGAGGTCGTCGAGGTGGGTGAGCAGCTCGTCCGGCGGCAGGTCGATGTCGGCGAGGGTGCGCACGGCGGTGCGGAGCCGGCCCATGGCGGCGGACGCGTACAGCCCGTGGCCGACGACGTCGCCGACGACGAGGGCGACCCGCGACCCCGACAGCGGGATCACGTCGTACCAGTCCCCGCCGACGCCGTCGTGCGAGGTGGCGGGCAGGTAGCGGCCCGCGACCTCCACCGCGGACTGCTCCGGGAACCGCTGGGGCAGCAGGCTGCGCTGCAGCGCCAGCGCGGTGGCGCGCTCGCGGCTGTAGCGGCGCGCGTTGTCGAGGCAGACGGCGGCGCGGGCGGTGAGCTCCTCGGCGATCAGCACGTCGTCCGGTACGAACGGCTCGCGGTCGCGGCCGCGCAGGAAGGTGGCGACGCCGAGGGTGATCCCGCGGGCCCGGATCGGCACGCTGAGGAACGAGTGCAGGCCGTGTTCGACGACGGCCCCGATCCGGTCGGGGTTGCCCTCGATCGAGGGCAGGAAGCCGGGATCGCCGAAGCCGGTCAGCACCGGTTCGCCGCTGGTCAGGGCGCGGACCGAGGGGAACGACTCGGGGTAGTGGTCGACGTCGCCGAGCCGTACCGCGCTCGGCACGTCCCCGCCGGCGGACCCGTGCGCGGCGCGCCGCATCACCACGGTGGCCGGGACGGGCCCCGGGCGCGGCTCGCTCTCGCCGGTCATGGAGTCGAGCAGGTCGACGATGGCGACGTCGGCCAGCCGCGGCAGCACCACGTCGACCAGCTCCCGGGCGGTCTTGGTGACGTCCAGGGTGCTGCCGATGGCGGTGCTGGCCTCGTTGACCAGGGCCAGCCGCTGCCGCGCCCGGTACTGCTCGGTGATGTCGAGGACCCCGACCCACACCGCGCACGTTCGGCCGTGCTCGTCCTTGAGCGGGGCGATGGTCACCGACCAGGCCCGTTCGAGCTCCTCGCCGGGCACCTTGCGGTAGGTCTCCCGCTGCACCGGCTCGCCCGTGTCGAGGACCTGGCGCATGTAGCGCGCGAGCGCCTCGAACTGGGGGCCGGGCAGGGCCTCGGTGAGGCGCCGCCCGCGGATCTGGTCCTCGGTCATCTCGAACATCCGGCACATGCGGTCGTTGACGCGCAGGCACACCAGGTCCGTGTCGTGGACGGCCACCGCGAAGGGGGACTGGTCGAACGCCCACTCGGTGATCGGCGCGGACCGCGCCGACCGCGCGGCCGCGCGCCGCTCGGCGCCGGTACCGCCGCCCAGAGGGGTGTTGGTGTGGGTGTCCAATGCCATCCGCCCCGCAGAAGTCCGCTTTCCCCCGGTTGTCGCAGGTCAGGTTGTTCAAACTACCCACCGTTCGGCCATCGACCCAGGAATCGCCGCAGCCTTGGGCAGGTCGTGACGGAACCGGCTCCGGACGGCGCGGCCGCGCCCGGCCGCGAGAACTTCCGCGAAACCCCGTAATCCCGGGCGGTGCGCGCCGTCTCTATCAGCACGTCGTACCCCGCGAAGGAGATCTCATTGTCTGACTTCAGCCAGGTGGTTTCCCTTCCCGTGCGCCGCATCGAGCTCGGGCTGTCCTTCGACGGCTCCGCGCGGCTGGCCGGTGAGCTGCGCGGCGAGGTGCCCGCCGTCGCCGAGGAGGCGGCGCGGCGGATCGAGAAGCGGCTGCCCGAGCTCGTCCGGCCGCACGACCCCCGGTACGCCCGGGGCCTGGAGACGGCCGTGGAGTGCGCCATCGGCCACTTCCTGGACCTGCTGGCCGATCCCGGCGTCTCGTCCGCCGACGTGCTGGACTTCTGGTGGCGGGTCGGGGCCGGCGAGGCCGGCGAGGGGCGCACGCTCGACTCCTGGCACACGGCGATCCGGATCGGCGCCGGGGTCGCGGTCGAGGAGCTCACCGAGCGCGCCGGGCGCCTCGGCTACCGGGCCGACGCGTCCACCATGGCGGGCATCACGCACGCGATGTTCGACTACATGAACCAGCTCGCGGCGGCGGTCTCCGAGGGCCACGCCGACGCGGCGGCGCGGGCGGCCGGGTCGCAGCAGGACCACCGGCGGCGGCTGCTGGACCTGCTGCTGGGCGACCCCGCGCCCGCCGTGCGGGACCTGCGGGAGGCGGCCGGGGAGGCGGCCTGGCCGCTGCCCCGGACGGTCGCGGCCGTGGCGCTGCGCGAGGCCGGGCCGGAGACGCGGCGGCCGTCGCTGCCGCCGGACGTGCTGCTCGGCCTGCACCGCGCCGAGCCGTGCCTGATCGTCCCGGACCCGGAGGGCCCCGGCCGGGCGCGGCTGCTGGAGCGGCGGCTGGACGGCTGGACCGCCGCGATCGGCCCGGCCGTGGAGCTGACGGGCGCGGCGAAGTCGCTGCGCTGGGCGCGGGACGCGCTGGACCTGGCCGACCAGGGCCTGATCGACCGGGACCCGCTCGCCCCGGCGACCCCGATCGCCGCCGAGCTGCACATGCCGATCATCGTGATGATGCGGGAGCGGGACCTGGTCGAGAAGGTGATCGAGCGGCGGCTCGCGCCGCTGCTGGCGGCCCGCCCGGCGCAGCGGCACCGGCTCGCCGAGACGCTGCTGGCGTCGCTGGAGTGCGGGTTCAACGCGACGGCGGTCTCCGGTCACCTGCACGTGCACCCGCAGACCGTCCGGTACCGGTTCCGGCAGCTGGAGGACCTGTTCGGCGACACGATCAACGCGGATTCGGACCGGCTCGAGCTGCACATGGCGCTGCGGGCCTGGCTCGCCCTCAACCCGGAGCCGTCGACGCGGGAGCAGCTCCGCTACGGCTGACCGCCTCCGGCGTGCGCGGGGACGGTCAGCTCACGGCCCAGCCCTGGGCGGCCATTCCCGCGTACGAGGACGGTTTCAGCGTCACCGGCTGCAGGCCCGACCAGCTCGCCTGGAGGTACCAGCCGTCGCCGTTGGCGAGCCGGTACACGCCGCCGAACTGCACCAGCTTCCAGACCTGGTTCGCGCCGCCGCAGGGCGCCATCACCACCGAGTACTCCTGCCCGCCCTCCCACATGGGACCGGCCGAGAGCTGCCCGCGCGCCATGCATTTCCCCGTGGACACGCTGGTCAGGGTGAAGCCGCCCGCGGTGTTCTTGCGGCGCCAGGTCGTCGCGGCGCCGCTGCAGGAGCGCTGGACGACGTCCGTGCCGCTGGGGGCCAGGCAGGACTGGAGGGTCGTGTTGCGTACGCGGTAGGGGCCGGTCCCCGACGGGTTCGCGGCCGCGGGCCCGCCGTTCGGGCCGCCGGGCTGCCCGCGCCCGGCGGGTTTCTTCCCGGACGCGTGGTCGGCGACCTCGCCGCCCGCTGGGACGGGCTGGCGCACCAGGACGGCGACGCGCCGAGCCGCTGGCACGTGGGCTTCGCCGCGCCCGACGGATCGTCCTATGTGGCGCACTTCGTGTGGGG
>NZ_WBMR01000096.1 GCF_008923365.1 Actinomadura montaniterrae | reverse complement strand
TCGCCGCCGCGGCGCTCACGGCCGCCGCCGCCCGCCGCGCGCTGCTGCGCGGCCTGCTGCTCGCGCTCGGCGCGGGTCTGCGCGGCCTCGCCCTTGTAGATCCACACCTTCACGCCGATGCGGCCGAACGTCGTCCGGGCCTCGTAGAACCCGTAGTCGATGTCGGCGCGCAGCGTGTGCAGCGGGACCTGGCCCTCGCGGTAGAACTCCGACCGCGACATCTCGGCGCCGCCGAGACGGCCGCCGCACTGCACCTTGATGCCCTTGGCGCCGGACTTCATCGCCGACTGGATCGCCTTGCGCATGGCGCGGCGGAACGCGACCCGGCTGGACAGCTGCTCGGCCACGCCCTGCGCGACGAGCTGCGCGTCGATCTCGGGGTTCTTCACCTCGAGGATGTTCAGCCGGACCTGCTTGCCGGTCAGCTTCTCCAGGTCGCCCCGGAGGCGCTCGGCCTCCGCGCCGCGGCGGCCGATGACGATGCCCGGCCGGGCGGTGTGGATGTTGACCTCGACACGGTCACGGGTCCGCTCGATCTCCACCTTGGAGATGCCCGCCCGGTCCATGCCCTTCTGCAGCATGCGCCGGATCTGGACGTCTTCCTTGACGTAGTCCTTGTAGAGCTTGTCGGCGAACCACACGCTCTTGTGGTCGGTGGTGACGCCCAGGCGGAACCCGTGCGGGTTGATCTTCTGACCCACTACCGGGCCCTCCTCGTCTTCTTACCGCCGGCCGAAGCGACTTCGTCCTTCGGGGCGACGACCACGGTGATGTGGCTCGTGCGCTTGTTGATGCGGTAGGCCCGACCCTGGGCGCGGGGGCGGAAACGCTTCAGCGTCGGCCCCTCGTCGACCCACGCGCCGCTCACGACGAGCGTGCCCGTGTCGAGCTTGAAGTTGTGCTCGGCGTTGGCAATGGCACTGGCCAGCACCTTGCCCACCGGCTCACTGGCGGCCTGGGGGGCGAACCGCAGCACCGCCTGCGCCTCCGCGGCAGGCAGGCCGCGGATGAGGTCCACCACGCGGCGGGCCTTCATGGGCGTGACGCGGATGAACCGCGCCTGGGCCCTGGCTTCCATCGCTGTTCCCTCTCTCCTACAGACTGCCCGCTCAGCCGCGACGGCTGCGACGGTCTTCCTTGACGTGGCTGCGGAACGTCCGCGTCGGCGCGAACTCGCCGAGCTTGTGCCCCACCATGGCGTCGGTGATGAACACCGGCACGTGCTTGCGGCCGTCGTGCACGGCGATCGTGTGACCGATCATGTCCGGCACGATCATGGAGCGCCGGGACCACGTCTTGATGACGTTCTTGGTGCCCTTCTCGTTCTGGACGTCCACCTTCTTCATCAGGTGGTCGTCCACGAAGGGACCCTTCTTAAGGCTACGTGGCATGACGAGCGACTCCTACCGCTTCTTCTTGCTGCGACGACGGACGATCAGCCGGTCGCTCGACTTGTTCGCCTGGCGAGTGCGGCCTTCCTTCTTACCGTTCGGGTTCACCGGGTGCCGGCCGCCGGAGGTCTTGCCCTCACCACCACCGTGCGGGTGGTCGATCGGGTTCATGGCCACACCGCGGACGGTCGGGCGCTTGCCCTTCCACCGCATCCGGCCGGCCTTGCCCCAGTTGATGTTCGACTGCTCGGCGTTGCCGACCTCGCCGACCGTCGCGCGGCAGCGCACGTCCACCATCCGCATCTCGCCCGAGGGCATGCGCAGCGTGGCGTACTTGCCCTCCTTGGCCAGCAGCTGGACGCCGGCGCCCGCGGAGCGGGCGATCTTGGCGCCGCCGCCGGGCCGCAGCTCGATGGCGTGGATGACGGTACCCGTCGGGATGTTGCGCAGCGGCAGGCAGTTGCCCGGCTTGATGTCCGCGCCCGGCCCGTTCTCGACGCGGTCGCCCTGGCGCAGGTTCCGCGGCGCGAGGATGTAGCGCTTCTCGCCGTCGGCGTAGTGCAGCAGCGCGATGCGGGCGGTGCGGTTCGGGTCGTACTCGATGTGCGCGACCTTCGCCGGGACGCCGTCCTTGTCGTGCCGGCGGAAGTCGATCACGCGGTACGCGCGCTTGTGGCCGCCGCCCTGGTGCCGGGTCGTGATGCGGCCGTGGTTGTTGCGGCCGCCCTTCTTCGGGAGCGGACGCAGCAGCGACTTCTCCGGCTCGCTGCGCGTGACCTCGACGAAGTCGGCCACGCTGGAGCCGCGACGACCCGGAGTCGTCGGCTTGTAGTTACGGATGCCCATCTTTTTCGTTCATCCCTATTTCAGTCTTCGGGACGACCCTGGCTCTTTAGGCCGGGCCGCCGAAGATGTCGATCCGCTCGCCCTCGGCGAGGCTGACGATGGCGCGCTTGGTGTCCTTGCGCTTGCCGTAGCCGAACCGGGTCCGCTTGCGCTTGCCGGGCCGGTTGAGCGTGTTCACGTTCGTCACCTTGACGCCGAACACCGACTCGACGGCCTGCTTGATCTGCGTCTTGTTGGCGTCGGTGCGGACGACGAACGTGTACTTGTTCTCGTCCAGCAGCCCGTAGCTCTTCTCCGAGACGACCGGCGCGATGATGACGTCGCGGGGGTCGGCGATCTTGTTCACTGGTGCCGCCCTCCTTACTTCTTCGCCGCGCGCGAGATGAACTCGTCGTACGCCTTCTGCGTGAAGACGACGTCGTCGTTCACCAGCACGTCGTAGGTGTTGAGCTGGTCGGAGACGAGAACGTGCACGCTCGGCTCGTTGCGCAGGCTCTTCCAGGTCAGCTCGTCCTCGCGGTCCAGGACCAGCAGGACGCGCTTGGCCTCGGTGACCGAGCGCAGCGCCGTCAGCGCCGTCTTCGTCTTCGGGGTGTCGCCCTCGATGATGTGGTCGACGACGTGCACCCGGCCGTAGCGGGCGCGGTCCGACAGGGCGCCGCGCAGCGCGGCGGCCTTCATCTTCTTGGGCGTCCGCTGCGAGTAGTCCCGCGGCTGCGGGCCGTGCACCGTGCCGCCGCCGGCGAACTGGGGCGCGCGGGTCGAGCCCTGGCGGGCGCGGCCGGTGCCCTTCTGCCGGTACGGCTTCTTGCCGCCGCCGGACACGGCGCCGCGGGTCTTCGTGGCGTGCGTGCCCTGCCGCGCCGCGGCCAGCTGCGCCACCACGACCTGGTGAATCAGCGGCACGCTGGTCTTCGCGTCGAAGACCTCGGCGGGCAGGTCGATGTCGAGCTTGGAGGTCACTTGCCCGTCCCCTTCACTGCGTCGCGGACCAGCACCACGCCGCCGTTGGGACCGGGAACCGCGCCCTTGATGAGCAGCAGGTTCTTCTCCGCGTCGACGGCGTGGACGGTCAGGTTCTGCACGGTGGTACGGGCGTTGCCGTGCCGTCCCGCCATGCGGAGGCCCTTGAAGACGCGACCCGGGGTCGCGCAGCCGCCGATCGAGCCCGGCGAGCGGTGCTTGCGCTGGGTGCCGTGCGAGGCGCCGAGGCCCTTGAAGCCGTGGCGCTTCATGACACCGGCGGTGCCCTTGCCCTTGCTCGTGCCGGTGACGTCGATCTTCTGGCCGGCCTCGAAGACGCCAGCGGTGATCTCCTGGCCGAGTTCGAACTCGGTGGTGTCGTCGGAGCGCAGCTCGACGAGGTAGCGGCGCGGCGTGACGCCGGCCTTCTCGAAGTGGCCCGTGCGCGGCTTGTTCACCTTGCGCGGGTCGATCTGCCCGTACCCGATCTGGACGGCGGTGTAGCCGTCCTTCTCCTGGGTGCGGAGCTGCGTGACGACACACGGCCCGGCCTGGACGACGGTCACCGGAACGATCCGGCCCTCATCGTCGAAGACCTGGGTCATGCCGAGCTTCTCGCCCAGGACGCCCTTCCTCTGCGTGCTCATTTGCGATGCGTCCCTCAGAGCTTGATCTCGATGTCAACGCCGGCCGGAAGGTCGAGCCGCATCAGCGAGTCGACCGTCTTGGGCGTCGGGTCGATGATGTCGATCAACCGCTTGTGCGTGCGCATCTCGAAGTGCTCGCGGCTGTCCTTGTACTTGTGCGGCGAGCGGATGACGCAGTACACGTTCTTCTCGGTCGGCAGCGGCACCGGGCCCGCGACCTTGGCGCCCGTCCGCGTCACCGTCTCAACGATCTTCTTCGCGGAGGTGTCGATGACCTCGTGGTCGTAGGCCTTGAGCCGGATGCGGATCTTCTGTCCCGCCATGGTGGCCTCGGTGTCCTTTGCTGTAGTGCCGCTGTTTACTTCACTGGTCGTGACGCGGCGGCCCGGCTGCCGGCTGCTGCTGGCGGCCGGGCCGCCGCGTCCACGAGGGGTGTTACTTGATGACCTTGGTGACGCGACCGGCGCCGACGGTCCGGCCACCCTCGCGGATGGCGAACTTCAGGCCCTCCTCCATGGCGACGGGCTGGATCAGCTCGACGCGCATCTCGGTGTTGTCGCCCGGCATGACCATCTCGGTGCCCTCGGGGAGGTTCACCACGCCGGTGACGTCCGTGGTCCGGAAGTAGAACTGCGGACGGTAGTTGTTGAAGAACGGCGTGTGCCGGCCGCCCTCGTCCTTGGACAGGATGTAGACCTGCGCCTCGAACTCGGTGTGCGGGGTGTTCGTGCCCGGCTTGATGACGCACTGGCCGCGCTCGACGTCCTCGCGCTTGATGCCGCGCAGCAGCAGGCCGACGTTGTCGCCCGCCTGGCCCTGGTCGAGCAGCTTGCGGAACATCTCGACGCCGGTGACGGTCGTCTTGGACGAGGCGTCCTTGATGCCGATGATCTCGACTTCCTCGTTGACGTTCACGACGCCGCGCTCGATGCGGCCGGTGACGACCGTGCCGCGGCCGGTGATCGAGAAGACGTCCTCGATCGGCATCAGGAACGGCTTCTCGGTGTCGCGCACCGGCTCCGGCACGTTCTCGTCGACGGCGTTCATCAGCTCGACGATGGACTCGGCCCACTTCTCGTCGCCCTGCAGCGCCTGGAAGGCGGACACGCGGACGACCGGGACGTCGTCGCCCGGGAACTCGTACTCGGACAGCAGCTCGCGGACCTCGAGCTCGACGAGCTCCAGGATCTCCTCGTCGTCCACCATGTCGCACTTGTTCAGCGCGACGACGATGTAGGGGACGCCGACCTGGCGGGCCAGGAGCACGTGCTCCTTGGTCTGCGGCATCGGGCCGTCGGTCGCGGCGACCACCAGGATGGCGCCGTCCATCTGCGCCGCACCGGTGATCATGTTCTTGATGTAGTCCGCGTGACCGGGGCAGTCCACGTGCGCGTAGTGCCGGGACTCGGTCTGGTACTCGACGTGCGCGATGGAGATCGTGATGCCGCGCTCGCGCTCCTCCGGCGCCTTGTCGATGTCCTCGAACGGCGTGAAGGGGTTGAGGTCCGGGTACTTGTCGTGGAGCACCTTGGTGATCGCCGCGGTAAGCGTGGTCTTACCGTGGTCGATGTGACCGATGGTGCCGATGTTCACGTGCGGCTTCGTCCGCTCGAACTTGGCCTTCGCCACTGGTTGCTCCTTGTTGCGATCCTCGGCCGTCTGGAACGACCGCTTCGATGTACGTCTGGTGTGATCTGTGGGCAGGCCCGGGTGCTTACTCGCCCCGCGCCTTGGCGATGATCTCCTGCGCGACGTTCCCCGGAACCTCGGCGTAGGAGTCGAACTGCATGGTGAAGACAGCCCGGCCCTGGGTCTTGCTGCGCAGATCACCCACGTAGCCGAACATCTCGGACAGCGGCACGAGCGCCTTGACGATGCGCATGCCGTGCCGCTCGTCCATGGACTGGACCTGGCCGCGGCGGCTGTTGAGGTCGCCGATCACGTCGCCCATGTTCTCCTCGGGCGTGGTGACCTCGACGGCCATCATCGGCTCCAGCAGCGTGGGGGACGCCTTGCGGGCGGCCTCCTTGAACGCCATGGAACCGGCGACCTTGAACGCCATCTCCGAGGAGTCGACCTCGTGGTAGGCGCCGTCCTGCAGAGTGACCTTGACGCCCACCATCGGGTAGCCGGCGAGGACACCGAACTCCGCGGCCTCCTGGCAGCCCGCGTCGACCGACGGGATGTACTCCCGCGGGATGCGGCCACCGGTGACCTTGTTCTCGAACTCGTAACCGTCGGACCCGCCGCCGAGCGGCTCCAGGTCGATGATCACGCGGCCGAACTGGCCCGAGCCGCCCGTCTGCTTCTTGTGGGTGTACTCGACCTTCTCGACCTTGCGGGTGATGGTCTCGCGGTAGGCCACCTGCGGCTTGCCGACGTTGGCCTCGACCTTGAACTCGCGCTTCATCCGGTCGACGAGGATCTCCAGGTGGAGCTCGCCCATGCCGGAGATCACGGTCTGGCCGGTGTCCTCCTCGGTGCGGACCTGGAAGGACGGGTCCTCCTCGGCCAGCCGCTGGATCGCGGTGCCCAGCTTCTGCTGGTCGGCCTTGGTCTTCGGCTCGATCGCGACGTGGATGACCGGCGCCGGGAAGTTCATCGACTCCAGGACGATCGGGTCCTTGTCGTCGCAGAGCGTCTCACCGGTGGTGGTCTGCTTGAGGCCCATCACCGCGACGATGTCGCCGGCGCCCGCGCGCTCGATCTCGGTGCGCTTGTTGGCGTGCATCCGGTAGATCTTGCCGATGCGCTCCTTGCGCTCCTTGACGGAGTTCATCACGCTCGCGCCGGACTCCAGCACGCCGGAGTACACGCGCACGAAGGTGAGCTTGCCCAGGTGCGGGTCGGTCGCGATCTTGAACGCCAGGGCGGAGAACGGCTCGTCCTCGCTCGGCTTGCGGGACAGCACCTTCTCCTCGTCGCGGATGGCGTGGCCCTCGATGGCCTCCACGTCCAGCGGCGACGGCAGGTAGCGGACGATCGCGTCCAGCAGCGGCTGCACGCCCTTGTTCTTGAAGGCCGTGCCGCACGTCACCGGGGTGACCTTCGCGGCGATCGTCGCGCGCCGGATGCCGGCGTGCAACTGCTCCACGGTGGGCTCGTCGCCCTCCAGGTACAGCTCCATGATCTCGTCGTCGTTCTCGGCGAGCGTCTCGACCAGCTTGTCGTGCCACTCGCGGGCGGCCTCGGCGTGCGTCTCGGGGATGTCGAGCGTGTCGTACATCTCGCCGAGCTTGGCCTCCTCGTTCCAGACGAGGGCCTTCATGTTCACCAGGTCGATGACGCCCTTGAAGTCGGCCTCGGCGCCGATCGGCAGCTGCAGCACGAGCGGGACGGCGTTGAGACGGTTCTCGATCATGTCGACGCAGCGGTGGAACTCGGCGCCGACCCGGTCGAGCTTGTTGACGAAGCACATGCGGGGCACGCCGTAACGGTCGGCCTGCCGCCACACCGTCTCGGACTGCGGCTCCACACCGGCGACACCGTCGAACACCGCGACCGCGCCGTCGAGCACCCGCAGGTTGCGCTCCACCTCGATGGTGAAGTCGACGTGCCCGGGGGTGTCGATGATGTTGATCGTGTGCTTGACGTCGTCGACGGGCCATTCGCAGGTGGTGGCGGCGGAGGTGATGGTGATCCCCCGCTCCTGCTCCTGCTCCATCCAGTCCATGGTGGCGGCGCCGTCGTGGACCTCGCCGATCTTGTAGCTGATGCCCGTGTAGTACAGGATCCGCTCGGTCGTCGTGGTCTTGCCAGCGTCGATATGGGCCATGATCCCGATGTTGCGGACCTTGGCCAGGTCTACACCGGTTTTGGTAGCCACAGTGTCCTCGCGTCCTCGCGTCGTCTCGTCGTTCTCAACCCGCCGGGGTTACCAGCGGTAGTGGGCGAAGGCCTTGTTGGACTCCGCCATCTTGTGGGTGTCCTCGCGCTTCTTGACAGACGCGCCGAGGCCGTTGCTCGCGTCGAGCAGCTCGTTCATCAGCCGCTCGGTCATGGTCTTCTCGCGGCGCTGCCGGGCGTACACCACCAGCCAGCGCAGCGCGAGGGTGGTGCTGCGGGCCGGCCGCACCTCGACGGGGACCTGGTAGGTCGCGCCACCGACGCGGCGGCTGCGGACCTCCAGGGTCGGCTTGACGTTGTCGAGCGCGCGCTTCAGCGTGACGACCGGGTCGTTGCCGGTCTTCTCGCGGGCGCCCTCGAGAGCGTCGTACACGATGCTCTGCGCGATGGAACGCTTGCCGTCCAGGAGAATCTTGTTGATGAGCGCGGTGACCAGCGGCGAGTTGTACACCGGGTCAGCGATCAGCTGGCGCTTGCCAGCGGGGCCCTTGCGCGGCATCAGCTCTTCTCCTTCTTCGCGCCGTACTTGCTGCGCGCCTGCTTGCGGTTGCGGACGCCCTGGGTGTCGAGCGACCCGCGGATGATCTTGTACCGAACACCCGGGAGGTCCTTCACACGGCCGCCGCGCACGAGCACGATCGAGTGCTCCTGCAGGTTGTGACCGACGCCGGGGATGTAGGCCGTGACCTCAATCCCGCTGGTCAGCCGGACACGGGCGACCTTGCGAAGCGCGGAGTTCGGCTTCTTGGGCGTCGTCGTGTAGACGCGCGTGCAGACGCCCCGCCGCTGGGGGCTCTCCTTCAGCGCGGGCGTCTTGTTCTTGGTCACCTTGTCCTGGCGGCCCTTTCGGACCAGCTGCTGGATCGTGGGCACCGCGTCTCCGTCTTCCCTCGTACCGAGCCGGTAAGTCTTGTGCTGCAATCACCACCTCAGGCGAGGCTGTGACCTGCCGGTTTCCCGACCTCTCCGACCCACGCGGTCGGGCGTGTCGCCGGTTCACGGAGCATTGCCCGCGAACAACCGACACAGACCGCCCGGCCCATCTCAGGGCCGAATCAAGCCGGGGAGTAGATGCGGCGCTGGGCCGGTCCTGGCGAACCTCGCCGGCGCGCACGCATAGCGGCCCGCACACAGCGGGCACAAGTGAAGAGGTTACCGACCCCTCCGCGAAAGTGCAAAGCGAACAGCGCACTACCGCGTGAGCCCGGTCCGGCGCAAGCCCGGAGGCTCGAAAGCCGACGCGCCGTACAGATCAACGGAAGAACGCCGACGGGTCTTCCCGCGCGGTGGCGGGAAGACCCGTCGGCATTGTGACCCACACCCCGGCCCTTGGGGAAGACGTGGACGACCTTTTACGTCCTCCCCCGGCCGGGCCTGCTACAGGACGAACGCGACGATCAGGACGATCAGGATCACCGCGACGACCGCGCCGCCGATGACGTAGAGCAGCGTGTTGCTCTTGCCGCCCTTGCCCTCGTCGCCGCCGTACGCGGGCGGCTGGCCGTACTGCCCCGGCTGGCCGAACTGGCCATGCTGACCGGGCTGGCCCGGCTGGCCGAACGCGGGCTGGCCGCCGAACTGCTGCTGGTCGCCCTGCTGGCCCTGCTGGCCGAACTGCTGCGCGCCCTGCTGCTGCCCGTAATCCTGCTGCTGGCCGAAGCCCTGCTGGCCGTAATCCTGCTGCTGCCCGTAGTCCTGCTGCCCGAACTGCTGGCCCTGCTGCTGGCCGTACTGCTGCTGGTCCTGCTGGGCGCCGAACGGCTGCGCGCCGTACTGCTGCTGCTCGCCCTGCTGGCCGAACTGCTGGGCGCCCTGCCGGCCGTAGTCCTGCTGGCCGTACTGCTGGTCCTGCTGGCCGAAGGGCTGCGCGCCGGGCTGCGGCGGCTGCTGCTGCTGGGCCTGCGGCTGCCACGACTGCTGCCCGATGTCCAGCCGGGTGTGCTCGGCCATCCCCCCGGACGGCTCCGCGGCGTGCCGCCCCTGCGACTGCGCGGACGGGTCGAACGCCTCGGTCGGCCGGGCGTCCTCGACGCCGCGGTCGGCGGGGGCGCCGAACGCGGGCGGCTCCTCCTGCGGGGAACCCGCCTGCGGGGATCCGCCGAAGCCCGACTCGGGCGGCGGGACCATCATCGTCCGCTCGTGGTCGGCCTGGCCCTGGCCCGGCCCGCCCGGCTGCCGGCCCGCCTCCGGCGACCACGGCTCGGGCGTCGACGGCGGGACCGGCGCCTGCCACGGCTCGGCCGGCGGCTCCTGCCGCCGCTCGGGGCCGGTCGCGACGGGGACGTCGGTGCCGGGCGACCAGTGCAGCGTCGCCTGGTCGTCGACCGGGGGCCGCTGCGGCCGCTCGGGCTCCTGCCCGCCCGTGCCCGGGCCGGGGACGATCAGGGTGCGGTCGGTGCCGGCGTCCTGCGGCTGGCCCGGCGCGGGCGGGGCCTGCTCGGCGGGCGTCCCGCCCTCGGGCGCGCGGGGCTCGGCGGGCGGCGCGTACCCGCCCTGGCCGCCGAACGGCGGCTGGCCGTACGGCTGCTGCTCCTGCGGGGCGCCGTGCATCGGCTGCTGCGGGTAGCCCTGCTGCTGCGGCTGGCCGTACTGCTGCTGCTCGTACTGCCCGCCGTACTGCTGCTGCTCCGGCGGGGGGAAGCCGCCCGGGCCGGGAGGCGCGCCGTAGGGCGCCTGGCCGGGCTGCTGCCCGTAGGGCTGCTGTTCCTGCTGCTGCTCGTACTGGGGGACGCCGTACTGCTGCTGGGGCGGCGCCGGGGGCTGCTCGCCGTACTGCCGCAGCGGCTGCTCGACCATCGTCGGGGGCGGAGGCGGAGGCGTCTGCCGCTCCGGCTCGCCGGGCTCCTGCGGAGCCGGGGGCCGCTGCCCGCCGGCCGCGCCGCCCAGCTGCGGGGCGCCGAACACCACGGTCCGGTCGCCGAGCGGGCGCGCGGGGGGCTCGCCCCGCTCCTCGGGGGCCTGCCGCCCCTCGTCCTCCGGCAACGGCCGCTGCGGTCCCTGCGTGCCGTCATTCTCGGTCATCGTCGGGCTCCTTCAGCGCCGTCGTCCCGGGGCTCCTCAGTCCCGGTCGCCCGGGGATCCGCCGTGCGGTCCCCGGATCTGTCACTCGTCTCGCCCCGTGGCGGTCTGGCCGCCCGTGGGCGTTCTGGCCCCCAGCCTGCCCCGATCGCCGGTGGTATCGCAAATCATCGCCAAAGATAGACGTCCGGCGCCCCCGGTCCGTTCCGACCGGGGGTGCCACCTGCGGGAACGTCCCGGCGGGCGGATCAGCCGTGCCCGCGGACCGGGTGCGGCCGGTACGGCGCCTCCAGCCGCTCGGCGTCCTTGTCGTCCAGGACGAGCCCGGCCGCCGTGATCGCGTCGTCGATGTGCGCGACCTTCGTCGCGCCGACGATCGGGGCCGTCACGCCCGGCCGCCCCAGCAGCCACGCGAGCGCGACCTGCGCCATGGGGACGCCCTTCTCCCCGGCGACCTCGCGGACGACGTCGACGACGTCGAAGTCGGCCTCGTCGTACATCATCTCGCCGTAGGCGTCGTTGCCCGCGCGGAGGGTGTTGGCGCGCCCGCCGCGGTCGCGGTTGCCCGCGAGCCGGCCGCGTGCGAGGGGGCTCCACGGGAGGAGGCCGACGCCCTGGTCGACGCAGAACGGGTTCATCTCCCGCTCCTCTTCGCGATAGAGGAGGTTGTAGTGGTTCTGCATGGTGACGAACTTCGTCCAGCCGTTCTTGTCGGCCACGTGCTGCGCCTTGGCGAACTGCCACGTGAACATGCTGGACGCGCCTATGTACCGTGCCTTGCCCGCGCGCACAACGTCGTGGAGGGCCTCCATGGTCTCCTCGATGGGCGTGTCACAGTCCCAGCGGTGGATTTGGTAGAGGTCCACGTAGTCGGTGCCCAGGCGCCGTAGCGAGTCGTCAATGGCGGCCAGGATGTGCTTGCGGGACAGGCCCTTGTCGTTGGGGGCGTCGCCCACGGGGAGGCAGACCTTGGTCGCGAGGACGTAGTCGTCCCGGCGCGGGAACAGCTTCGCCAACAGGTGCCCGGTGATGATTTCGCTCACGCCGCGCGAGTACATGTCGGCGGTGTCGAAGAATGTCACACCGCCTTCGACGGCCCTGCGGACGATCGGCTCGGCGGCCTCCTCGTCCAGGGCCCAGGGGCGCTGCGCGGGGTCCCCGAAGCTCATCATGCCGAGGCAGATCCGCGAGACCCGCGTGCCGGTCGTCCCGAGCCGCACCTGTTCCATCGTCGTCTCCTCTCGTTCAGCGTTCTCCACGGTGCACCGCCGCTCGGGCCACCACCAAACGCCCGCGAACGCAACCGGAATTCGGGGTTCGGGATAGAGGAGGGTGTCAGTCCCCCCAGAGTCACGGAGACCCACCATGAAGAGACGCCCATGGCCGTGGTGAGCCAGGCTCCCGGCGAGCTGGGCGACGCCGAGATCGTGGCGGTGTCGCTGCGTACCCCGGAGGCGTTCGGCGAGCTGTTCCGCCGGCACGCGCCGCGGCTGCACGCCTACGTCCGGAGGCGGCTCGGGCCCGTCCTGGCCGACGACCTGGTGTCGGAGGCGTTCGCGACCGCGTTCCGGCAGCGCGGGCGGTTCGACGGGCGCGCGGAGTTCGGCGCCTGGTTGTGGGGCATCGCCTCCAACCTGATCGCCAAGCACCACCGGCACGAGACCCGCATGTACCGGGCGTTCGCGCGGACCGGCGTGGACCCCGCCGAGGACGGCGTCGCCGAGCGCGCTGGGGACCGGGCGGCGGCCGCGGCGCTCGGTCCCGAGCTGGCGAAGGCCCTCGCGTCGCTGAGCGCGCAGGAGCGCGACGCGGTGCTGCTGCTGGCGTGGGCCGAGATGTCCTACGGCGAGATCGCCGCGGCGCTCGGGCTGCCGCTCGGCACCGTCAAGGCCAAGATCCACCGGGCCCGGACGAAGCTCCGCAAGGCCCTCCCCCAGGAGGAGAACGATGGATGAACTCGACGCGCTGCGCCGGATGCGGACGGCCCTGGCCGAGGAGGAGCGCCCGGACGTGCTCGCCGCGCGCATCGGCTGGCGGCCGGACGTGACGGGCGACTCCAAGGCGGGCGCCGTCCGGCCCCGTCCGCTCCGCCGCCGTCTGCGGTTCCCGCTCGCGGGCGCGGTCGCGGCGGCCCTCGCCGCCGGGGCGGCCGCGGTCGTGGTGGCGCAGCCCGGAGACGCCGGGCGGAGCCGCACCGCGCCGCCGAAGGAGGGGAACGTCCTGCTGGTGGCCGCCACCAACGCCGAGAAGGCCCCGCTCGGCGCGTACTGGCACACCCGGAGCATCAGCGGCGAGATCTACGCGGTCGGCAGGAGCGCGGACGACTTCTACAAGGTCGACTCGCGGCAGGGCAACGAGACCTGGACGGGCCGCGACGGCAAGGGCAGCATGGTCCACCTCGACCCCGTCGACGTCCCGCTCACCCCGCAGGACGCGCGGAAGTGGCGGGCGGCGGGGGCACCGAAGATGGCCCGGGTGCCCGATCCCGAGGGCGCGGCCGGCTCCGTCTTCCTGGACATGGGGACGGGCTCCGGGCCCGCGGGCCCGTTCCCCACGTCGCCGGACGATTCCGCCTACGGCCTCACGCCGGCGAAGCTCGTGCAGCTCCCCACGGAGCCGAAGGCGCTGGAGGACGCGCTGCTGAACCTGCGGGGCGACTGGCACGCGTACTCGGCGAAGCCGGAGAAGGAACCGATCCGCGCGCTGCGGGGGCAGGAGCGCGTCCGGGCGCTGAGCGACGTGACGACCGCGCTGCTGTCCACGGCGCCCGCGCCGCCGAGGGTGCGCGCCGCCGCGTTCCGGATGCTCGCGGCGCAGCCCGGCGTCCGTGCCGGGGGGCGCACGGCCGATCCGCTGGGCCGCACCGGCAACGTGATCTCGCTGCCGCTGAAGGCCACGGTCCCACTCGGCCTGTTCACCGCGCCCAAGCAGCTCGGCACCTACACGCGCCAGCTGATCGTCGACCCGGACCGCGGGACGCTGCTGGCCGTCCGGGACCTGGTGGCGACGCCGCCGAAGGGCAGCCGCCCGCTGCGCCCCGGGGACGACGGGAAGCCGCGCGCGCTGGAGGCGAGGAACATGCCGGACCGGTTCAGCCGCCCCGGTGACCTGGCGTCCTACCAGGCGTTCGAGGTCACGCAGTGGACCGACCAGGCGCCCCCGCACTGATCAGGCGCCGCCGCACCGATCCCGGCGCCCCCGTCCCCGCGACGCGGAAGGGCCCGCTCCCGAGGGAGCGGGCCCTTTTCCGTTGCGTCGGTCAGTCGGACCGATCGGGCGAGCCGATCAGGCGAAGGCGTGGCACTCCACCTCGGCGCGCGCGTGGGTCATTCCCAGCTTGACGTACTTCTCCGCGCAAGCGCGCTGCTTGGCGTTGAGGTCGATCTTCCCGCACTCCTTCACGCTCGAGTAGGTGCGGCAGTGCTGCTGCGTCCCCTGGTCGCTCGCGGACGGCTGGGCGGCACTCGCGGTACCGACCCCGCCGATCCCGCCGAGCACGACGGCGGTGGCGAACAGCGTTGCGGTCATGACCCTCTTCATATGATTTCCTCCCCCGACGCGACTTTAGCCAGCATCTGGGTCGTCCCCGGGCACAGCACCGCAAAACACGCTCAAAGGTCAAGAAAACCGACAAAACCGCAGGTAGATCGCCCGGCCGTACAGGACGCCGCGCACGGCGCCGCAGACGCGGAAGGCCCCTCCCGCCGCAGCGGAAGGGGCCCTCGCCACCGGGGCGCGACGCCCCGGTTCAGGTGTTACCGGTTGTACTGGCCGAAGTCGTACTCCTCCAGCGGCACGGCCTCGCCGGAGCCCTGCCCGAAGGCGTACTCGGCGCCGTCGTCGTAGGAGCCGACGGAGTACACCGCCGCCTTCGCCTCCTCGGTCGGCTCGACCCGGACGTTGCGGTACTGCGGCATGCCGGTACCGGCCGGGATGAGCTTGCCGATGATGACGTTCTCCTTGAGGCCGAGCAGCGGGTCGCTCTTGGCGTGCATCGCGGCCTCGGTGAGCACCCGGGTCGTCTCCTGGAAGGACGCCGCCGACAGCCACGACTCGGTCGCGAGCGAGGCCTTGGTGATGCCCATCAGGACGGGGCGGCCGGCGGCGGGCGTGCCGCCCTCGGCCACGACGTTCCGGTTCGTCTCCTCGAAGATCGGACGCTCCACCAGGTCGCCCGGGAGCAGCTCGGTGTCGCCCGACTCGAGGATGTTCACCCGCTTCAGCATCTGGCGGACGATGATCTCGATGTGCTTGTCGTGGATCGACACGCCCTGCGACCGGTAGACCTCCTGGACCTCCTGCACCAGGTGCAGCTGCACCGCGCGGGGGCCGAGGATGCGCAGCACCTCGTGCGGGTTGATCGCACCCGCGATGAGCTGCTGGCCGACGTCGACGTGCTCGCCCTCCTTGACCAGCAGCCGGGACCGCATGGGCACCTGGTAGCCGATCTCGTCGGAGCCGTCGTCCGGGACGACGACGACCTTGCGGGTCTTCTCCGTCTCGTCGATCTTGATCCGGCCGGCGACCTCGCTGATCGGGGCCACACCCTTCGGGATGCGGGCCTCGAACAGCTCCTGGACGCGGGGCAGACCGTGCGTGATGTCGCCGCCGGCGACACCGCCGGTGTGGAACGTCCGCATGGTCAGCTGCGTGCCGGGCTCACCGATGGACTGCGCGGCGATGATGCCGACGGCCTCGCCGACGTCCACCCGCTTGCCGGTCGCCAGCGAGCGGCCGTAGCAGGCGGCGCAGACACCGATCTTCGCCTCGCAGACCAGCGCGCTGCGGGTCCGCACCGACTCGACGCCCGCCTCGACCAGCCGGGTCACCACCGCGTCGGACAGGTCGGTGTCGGCCGGGAAGATGACCGTCCCGTCGACCTCGACGTCCTCGGCGATCGTGCGGCCGATCAGCGCGGTCTCCGAGGTGGCCAGCTTGACCAGCGTGCCGTCCGGCAGCTTCTCGGCGACCTCGAACGGGATCGTCCGGTCGGTGCCGCAGTCGATCTCGCGGACGATGACGTCCTGCGCGACGTCCACCAGGCGCCGGGTCAGGTAACCCGAGTCGGCGGTCCGCAGCGCGGTGTCCGCGAGGCCCTTCCGGGCGCCGTGCGTCGAGATGAAGTACTCGACGACCGACAGCCCCTCGCGGAAGGACGACTTGATCGGCCGCGGGATGGTCTCGCCCTTCGGGTTGGAGACCAGGCCGCGCATGCCGGCGATCTGGCGCAGCTGGAGCGGGTTGCCGCGGGCGCCCGACTGGATCATCATCCAGATCGGGTTGGCCTTCGGGAACGCCTTCTCCATGTCCACCGCGACGTCCGCGGTGGCCTTGTTCCAGATCTCGATGAGCTCCTGCTTGCGCTCGTCGTCGGTGATCAGACCGCGGTTGAACTCGCGCTGCACCTTCTCCGCGCGCGCCTCGTAGCCGGACAGGATGTCCTGCTTGTTCGGCGGCGTGACGACGTCGTCGATGGAGATGGTCACACCGGACCGGGTGGCCCAGTGGAACCCGGTGCTCTTCAGCGCGTCCAGCGCGTTGGCCACCGCGACCTTCGGGTACGTCTCGGCCAGCTCGTTGACGATCGCCGAGAGCTGCTTCTTGCCGATCTCGTCGTCGACGAACGGGAAGTCGTCCGGCAGCGCCTCGTTGAACAGCGCGCGGCCGAGCGTGGTCTCCAGCCGGTACGGCTGGCCGGGCTCGTAGCCCTCGGGCGCCTGCCAGCCGCGCGGCGGCGGGACGTCCTTGAGCCGGATCTGGATCTTGGCCTGCAGGTCCAGCTCGCGCCGGTCGTAGGCCATGATCGCCTCGGCGATCGAGCCGAACGCGCGGCCCTCGCCGTCGGCGCCGTCCTTCTGCGTCGTCAGCCAGTACAGGCCGATGACCATGTCCTGGGTGGGCATGGTGACGGGCTTGCCGTCCGACGGCTTCAGGATGTTGTTGGTCGACAGCATCAGGATCCGCGCCTCGGCCTGCGCCTCGGCGGACAGCGGCAGGTGCACCGCCATCTGGTCGCCGTCGAAGTCCGCGTTGAACGCGGTGCAGACGAGCGGGTGGATCTGGATGGCCTTGCCCTCGACCAGCTGCGGCTCGAACGCCTGGATGCCCAGGCGGTGCAGGGTCGGCGCCCGGTTCAGCAGCACCGGGTGCTCGGTGATGACCTCTTCCAGCACGTCCCACACGACCGGGCGCGCGCGCTCGACCATCCGCTTGGCGGACTTGATGTTCTGCGCGTGGTTGAGGTCGACCAGCCGCTTCATGACGAACGGCTTGAACAGCTCCAGCGCCATCTGCTTGGGCAGGCCGCACTGGTGCAGCTTCAGCTGCGGGCCGACGACGATGACCGAACGGCCGGAGTAGTCGACGCGCTTGCCCAGCAGGTTCTGCCGGAACCGGCCCTGCTTGCCCTTGAGCATGTCGGACAGCGACTTCAGCGGACGGTTGCCCGGCCCGGTGACCGGGCGGCCGCGGCGGCCGTTGTCGAACAGCGCGTCGACGGCCTCCTGCAGCATCCGCTTCTCGTTGTTGACGATGATCTCGGGCGCGCCGAGGTCGAGCAGGCGCTTGAGCCGGTTGTTCCGGTTGATGACCCGGCGGTACAGGTCGTTCAGGTCGGAGGTCGCGAAGCGGCCGCCGTCCAGCTGCACCATCGGACGCAGGTCCGGCGGGATCACCGGGATGCAGTCCAGCACCATGCCGAGCGGGCTGTTGCGGGTGTTGAGGAACGCCGAGACGACCTTCAGCCGCTTGAGGGCGCGGGCCTTCTTCTGGCCCTTGCCGGTGCGGATGATGTCGCGCAGCTTCTCCGCCTCGGCGTCGAGGTCGAAGTTCTGCAGCCGCGCCTGGATGGCCGCGGCGCCCATGCCGCCCTCGAAGTACTTGCCGAACCGGTCGCGCATCTCGCGGTAGAGCAGCTCGTCGCCCTCCAGGTCCTGGACCTTGAGGTTCTTGAACCGGCTCCACACCTCGTCGAGGCGGTCGAGCTCGCGCTGCGCGCGGTCGCGCAGCTGCTTCATCTCCCGCTCGGCGCCGTCGCGCACCTTGCGCTTCTGGTCGGCCTTCGCGCCGGCCTCCTCGAGCTCCGCCAGGTCGCCCTCCAGCTTCTGCTGGCGGGCCTCGACCTGCGCGTCGCGGGCCTGCTCGATCTGCTGGCGCTCCACGGAGATGTGGGCCTCCAGCGTCGGCAGGTCGCGGTCGCGGCGCTCGGCGTCCACGCTGGTGATCATGTAGGCCGCGAAGTAGATGATCTTCTCGAGATCCTTCGGGGCCAGGTCCAGCAGGTAGCCGAGGCGCGACGGGACGCCCTTGAAGTACCAGATGTGCGTGACCGGCGCGGCCAGCTCGATGTGGCCCATCCGCTCACGGCGCACCTTGGCGCGGGTCACCTCGACGCCGCAGCGCTCGCAGATGATGCCCTTGAACCGGACGCGCTTGTACTTGCCGCAGTAGCACTCCCAGTCCCGGGTCGGACCGAAGATCTTCTCGCAGAAGAGCCCGTCCTTCTCCGGCTTGAGGGTCCGGTAGTTGATCGTCTCCGGCTTCTTCACCTCGCCGTGGGACCACTGGCGGATGTCGTCGGCGGTCGCCAGGCCGATGCGAAGCTCGTCGAAGAAGTTGACGTCAAGCAACTGTTTTCCCCTTGAGTTGATCAGACCTCTTCGACACTGCTCGGCTCGCGCCGGGACAGGTCGATGCCGAGCTCCTCCGCGGCGCGGAAGACGTCCTCGTCGGTGTCGCGCATCTCGATGGACATGCCGTCGCTCGACAGGACCTCGACGTTGAGGCAGAGCGACTGCATCTCCTTGATGAGCACCTTGAAGGACTCGGGAATGCCGGGCTCGGGGATGTTCTCGCCCTTGACGATGGCCTCGTACACCTTCACGCGGCCGAGCACGTCGTCGGACTTGATGGTCAGCAGCTCCTGGAGGGCGTAGGCGGCGCCGTACGCCTCCAGCGCCCACACCTCCATCTCACCGAAGCGCTGGCCGCCGAACTGGGCCTTACCGCCGAGCGGCTGCTGGGTGATCATGGAGTAGGGGCCGGTCGAGCGCGCGTGGATCTTGTCGTCGACCAGGTGGAGCAGCTTGAGGATGTAGATGTAGCCGACCGACAGCGCGTCCTTGTAGGGCTCGCCGGTGCGGCCGTCGAACAGCCTCGCCTTGCCGCCCGGGCCCACCATCCGGTTGCCGTCGCGGTTCGGCAGCGTGCTCTCGATCAGCCCGGTGACGTCGGTCTCGCGCGCGCCGTCGAACACCGGCGTCGCGGTGTTCGTCCACGGCGGAGCCTCGTCCGCGCCGATCTCCCTGAGCGCCCGCTTCCAGTCGGCGTCGTCGCCCTCGACCTTCCAGCCGCGGGAGGCGACCCAGCCGAGGTGGGTCTCCAGGACCTGGCCGACGTTCATCCGGCCGGGCACGCCCAGCGGGTTGAGCACGATGTCGACCGGCGTCCCGTCCTCCAGGAACGGCATGTCCTCGACCGGGAGGATCTTGGAGATGACGCCCTTGTTGCCGTGCCGGCCGGCCAGCTTGTCGCCGTCGGTGATCTTGCGCTTCTGGGCCACGTACACCCGGACCAGCTCGTTCACGCCGGGCGGGAGCTCGTCGCCCTCGTCGCGGGAGAACACCCGGACGCCGATGACCTTGCCCTCTTCACCGTGCGGCACCTTCAGCGAGGTGTCGCGGACCTCGCGGGCCTTCTCGCCGAAGATCGCGCGCAGCAGCCGCTCCTCGGGGGTCAGCTCCGTCTCGCCCTTGGGCGTGACCTTGCCGACCAGGATGTCGCCGGGGACGACGTCCGCGCCGATGCGGATGATGCCGCGCTCGTCGAGGTCGGCCAGGACCTCCTCGGAGACGTTCGGGATGTCCCGGGTGATCTCCTCGGGGCCGAGCTTGGTGTCGCGGGCGTCGACCTCGTGCTCCTCGATGTGGATCGAGGAGAGGACGTCGTCCTGCACCAGGCGCTGGCTGAGGATGATCGCGTCCTCGTAGTTGTGGCCCTCCCACGGCATGAACGCCACGAGCAGGTTCTTACCGAGCGCCATCTCGCCGTTGTCGGTGCACGGGCCGTCGGCGATGACCTGCCCGAACTCGACCCGCTGGCCCTCGTCCACGATCGGCTTCTGGTTGAAGCAGGTGCCCTGGTTGGAGCGCTTGAACTTGGACACGCGGTAGGTCGTCCGGGTGCCGTCGTCGTTCATGACGGTCACGTAGTCGGCCGAGACCTCCTCGACGACGCCGGCCTTCTCGGCCGTGATCACGTCGCCGGCGTCGGTCGCCGCGCGGTACTCCATGCCGGTGCCGACCAGCGGCGCCTCGCTGCGCAGCAGCGGGACGGACTGGCGCTGCATGTTGGAGCCCATCAGCGCGCGGTTGGCGTCGTCGTGCTCCAGGAACGGGATCATCGCGGTCGCGACCGAGGTCATCTGCCGGGCCGAGACGTCCATGTACTGGACCTCGCGGGCCGGGACCAGCTCGACCTCGCCACCCTTGCGGCGGACCAGGATGCGGTCGTCCTGGAAGGTGCCGTCCTCGTTGAGCAGGGAGTTGGCCTGCGCGATGACGAAGCGGTCCTCCTCGTCGGCCGTCAGGTAGTCGATCTGCTCGGTGACCCGGCCGTCCTCGACCTTGCGGTACGGGGTCTCGACGAACCCGAACGGGTTGACCCGGCCGAACGCGGCGAGCGAGCCGATCAGGCCGATGTTCGGGCCTTCCGGCGTCTCGATCGGGCACATGCGGCCGTAGTGCGACGGGTGGACGTCGCGGACCTCCATGCCGGCGCGCTCACGGGACAGGCCGCCGGGCCCGAGGGCGTTCAGGCGGCGCTTGTGCGTCAGCCCGGCCAGCGGGTTGGTCTGGTCCATGAACTGCGACAGCTGGCTGGTGCCGAAGAACTCCTTGATGGAGGCGACGACCGGCCGGATGTTGATCAGCGTCTGCGGCGTGATCGCCTCGACGTCCTGGGTGGTCATCCGCTCGCGGACGACGCGCTCCATGCGGGCCAGGCCCAGCCGGACCTGGTTCTGGATGAGCTCGCCGACCGTGCGCAGGCGCCGGTTGCCGAAGTGGTCGATGTCGTCGACCTCGATCGGCACGGGGACGGCCCCGAGGGTGGCCTCCTCCTCGCCGGCGTGCAGCCGGACGAGGTACTCGATCGTGGCGACGATGTCGTCCTCGGTCAGGGTGCCCTGGCGCATGTCCAGGTCGAGGCCGAGCTTCTTGTTGATCTTGTAGCGGCCGACCTTGGCGACGTCGTACCGCTTCGGGTTGAAGTACAGGTTCTCCAGCAGGGTCTGCGCCGACTCGCGGGTCGGCGGCTCGCCCGGCCGCAGCTTGCGGTAGATGTCGAGGAGCGCGTCGTCCTGGCCGGAGGTGTGGTCCTTCTCCAGGGTGACGTTGATCGACTCGTAGGCGCCGAAGTGCTCGCGGATGCGGGCCTCGTCCCAGCCGAGGGCCTTGAGCAGCACGGTGACCGGCTGCTTGCGCTTGCGGTCGATGCGCACGCCGACGTTGTCGCGCTTGTCGATCTCGAACTCGAGCCAGGCGCCGCGGCTCGGGATGACCCGGCAGCCGTAGATGTCCTTGTCGGACGCCTTGTCGAGGGCGCGGTCGAAGTACACGCCGGGCGAGCGGGTCAGCTGCGAGACCACGACGCGCTCGGTGCCGTTGATGATGAAGGTGCCCTTCGGGGTCATGAGCGGGAAGTCGCCCATGAACACCGTCTGGCTCTTGATCTCACCGGTGGTGTTGTTGATGAACTCCGCCGTGACGAACAGCGGGGCGGAGTAGGTCATGTCCTTGTCCTTGCACTCCTCGACGGAGTACTTGGGCGGCTCGAACCGGTGGTCGCGGAACGAGAGGGACATGGTCCCGGAGAAGTCCTCGATCGGACTGATCTCTTCGAAGATCTCCTCCAGCCCCGACTGGGTCGGGACGCTCTTACTTCCGGCCTTCTGGGCCGCCTCGACCCGGGCCTTCCACCTCTCATTGCCCAGCAGCCAGTCAACGGAGTTGGTCTGCAGAGCAAGGAGGTCCGGGACTTCGAGCGGCTCCTTGATGCGCGCGAAGGAGACGCGGTTCGGACCGGTTGCGGTATTCGAGGCGTTGCGCGAGGCTGCCAAGAGTGGTCCTTCCGAGGGCTCGCGGCGTAACTGACGACACGCACGCCAGACGATCCACGTCCAAGACCCGTGCGTTAGGGTCCAAAACGGACCCGCTCGGGAGTGCTCTCACACGTGGATAGTCAGAGGGCAGCGCAAAGGGGCAGTGTAGCCGACCGGTACACCGCTCGCAACTCTAGCGCCGCAGTATGCATCACGTTGCCATGGAGCATCGCCCCTCAGGGCCTTGCAGTCAAGAGCGGACTTGGACTTTTCGGGCTCTGACCTGCAGTGAGGAAGGCCATAGTTTAGGTGTCCCCGCACCCCGGCGCGAAGCACCCGCCTCCCGGCCCCCGGCGCGCCCTCCGGTCCCGCCCGCCGCACCCTCCGCGAACGCCTCGGGCGACCACCCGCGCGGGGTGGTCGCCCGAGGCTTCCGTTCGCGTACCGGCGGGTCGCCGGCGGACGCGGATCGTCAGGGAGACGCCGGTCGCCCGACCGTCAGGAGACGCCGGTCGCCGGTCGTCAGGAGATGACGTCGACCTTCTCGGCCAGCCACTTCCCGTGGACCTTGACCATGGTCATCTTCAGCCGCAGCGACTCGGGGAGCTGCTGCGTCTTGTCGTTCTTGGTGGCGGACGAGCGGTCGGCGTAGACCAGCGCCACGACCCGGTCCGGGGTCGCGCTGATCACGCCCGTCTTCATCACCGTCGTCGTCCCGACGAGCTGCTGCGCGGTCGCCTGCGCCTTGAAGGACGGGATCTGCTTGACGTAGTCGTCGTGCAGCTTGCCCGTCGTCATGGCGGCGGCGGCCTTGGTGTCGGTGTCGATCGTCCGGAAGTCGTAGGACGACAGCTCCTGCGCGGCCTTGGACGCGGCCCACAGGCCGTTCTTGCGGGCGTCGTCCGTGGCGCTCTGCTTCTGCTGCTTGAGGAACAGCAGCGTCGACGCGGTGCCGAGCGCGAGGACCAGGACGACCAGAACGGCGAGCAGCGTGAACCCGCCGGTGCCGAAGCGGCGCCCCGGCTCGTCGTCCTCGTCCTCCTCCTCGTCGTCGTCGGTGGCCTCGACCTTGGCGGCCTTCTTGAAGCTCAGCTTCCTGCCGCGCTTGGCCTCGGGCGCGTCGTCCTCGGCGTCGTCGGCGTCATCGTCCTCGTCGGAGTCCTCGTCTTCGGCGTCGGTCTCCGCCTTGGCGTCGTCGTCCTCGGAGTCCTCTTCGGAGGACTCGGTCTCGGGCTTCGCGCCCGTCTCGACCTCGTCGACGTCGGCGGCGGACGCCTCAGCGGGCGCTGAGCCGTCCGCTGCGGGCTCGTCGTCCTCCGGCGCGGCTTCGGGGGCCTTCTTGGTGCGACGGGGCTTCACAGCCGTTTTGACGGCGTTCTCCGCCTTCCCGGGGGCCTCACCGGCGTCCTCGTCCGCGTCCTCCGCGGTCTCCTCCGCCTCGTCGACGGCGGCGGCCGCGTCCGCGGCGATCTGCGCCAGCCGCGCGGCCTCGCGCGCGCGCTCGGCGGCCTCCTCGGCGAGCCGGGCCGCCTCCGCGGCCTCCTCGGCCCGCGCGGCCTGCTCGGCGGCCGTGCGGGGACGGCTCTCGCCGCCCTCGTCGCCGCCCTTGCCGGCCGCGCCGCCCTTGCGGGGGCCCTTGCCCTTCTCCGGTGCGGAGCGCTTGCCCCGGCCGAGCATGGTCACGGGACCACCTCCAGATCGGAAACGAGCCAGCGGTCACCGACCCGGCTGAGCTCCATCAGGTACCGGTAGGCGCGCGGGGCACCGTCCTTCACCTTGGGGTTGGTGACGGTCCCGTTGAGGGAGACCATCACCTCGGCGGAGTCGCCGTCCATGGAGACGACCCCGGCCTCGACCTGGCTGACGGTCGACTTCGCCTGCGTCTGGCTCAGCGTGCCGAGCAGCGTCTTGGACTGCGAGGAGAGCTTGTTCTTCAGGTTGCCGGTGGTGCCCGCGACGATCCGGTCGAGATCCTTCTGCGCGGACGACGCGCTGATCGTCATCAGGTTGACGCCCATCTGGCGGGCCGACTGCGTCGCCTTCGCGCGCTGGTCGGAGGCGTCCTCGCCGTGGTACACGCGGACGGAGTAGACGCCGGTGAAGACGGCGAGGGCGATGGCGAGCACGCCGAGGACGAGCGTGGCGATCTGCGGCGAGAGGCGTCTCATCGGCCCCGCCTCACTGGCTCAGGGGTCCGAGCATGAGCCACTTCCACGAGGAATCTCCCAACTCACGATTGCCGGCGGTCCGTGGCATGACGTACTTCTTGCCGTCCGGGCCGTAGACCGCGCCCGTCGACGGATCGTATCCAGCGAATTCCACTGAATTGGCCGGATACGACAGGTACAGCCGACCATTCGACAGCTCGCCGGTCGGGGCGGCCGCCGCGGCGGCGGCCTTGCCGTTCGCCGAGCCGTCGCCGGAGCTCTTGCCCTTGCCCTTCGCCTCGGACGAGCCCGAGCCGGAACCCGAGTCCGAGCCCGTCCCGTACGCGCCGCCCGCGGGGAACCCCGCGCCGGCGGTGGCGCCCGGGGGCAGCTGCGGGACGGGCGTGAGCGCGTCCTTGGGGAAGTTGCGGGCGCCGCGCACGTCCGTCGACGAGTTGTGCGGGGCCTTGCAGCCGACGTCCAGCGGCGGGTTGCGCAGCGAGGTGTCCTGCGGCCAGCGGTGCTTGACGCCCTCGTAGCCCTTGGTACACGCGGGCGGCGAGCTGATGTTCAGGTCGAGGCCGAGGTGCTGGGTGCCGTCGCCGGGGGTGACGGTGAACGCGCCGGCCACCTCGACCGGGTAGAGGATGAACAGCGACCGCAGCCCGTTCTGCCGGGACGTGATCACCTGCCCGGTGGTGGACAGGTTCGCCAGCAGCGTCGGCAGCGTCGGGGCCAGCTGGTCGATGGCCTTGTGCGTCTGGTCGACGGCGGCCGGGGCGTTGTCGATCGTCTGCCGCAGCGCCGGGTCGTCCTTGCGCAGCGAGGCGGTGAAGTCGTTGAGGTTGCGGGCGAAGCCGCGGATGTTCGCGGCCTCGCTGCGCTGGGTGTCGAGCACCGTCACGCTGTTGTCGAGCAGCTGCTTGGTGTCGGGGTAGGCCTGGTTCGCGGTCTGCAGCAGCCGGTGCGTGTCGTCCAGGATCGACTGCAGGTCCGACGCGGAGCCGTTGAACGCCTTGTCCAGCTCGTCGACGATCGTGCCGAGGTCCTTGGTGTTCACCGACCCGACGAGCTGGTCGACGTTGCGGAGCAGCTCCTCGGTCCGCACCGGCAGCGACGTCATGCTCGCCGGGATCGTGTACGGGCTGCCCTGGTCGAGGTAGGGGCCGGTCTTCTTGGTCGGCTCCAGGTCGATGTACTGCTCGCCGACCGCGGACCGGTTCGCGACGATCGCCTTGGTGCCGTCGCGCGGGATCCGCTTGCCGCGGTCGAGCTGCAGCTTGACCCTGATGCCGTCCTTGGTGAGCGACATCGGGCCGACCCGGCCGACGGGGACGCCGCGGTAGGTGACCTCCGCGTTGGTGAACACGCCGCCGGAGTCGGACAGGTCGACGTAGGCGGTGTACTGCTTGCCGAGCACCTGCCGTCCGACGCCGATGTAGTTCACCAGCACGATCGTCACGCCGACGACCGTGATCACCGCGAAGGCGATCAGCTGGATGATGACGCCGCGCTTGAGGATCACCAGAGGCCCCCCATCAGGGTCCGCAGACCGTCGTCGCCCGGAGCCGGGGCCAGCGCGCCGGTCTTGGTGCCGCCGGAGCCCGCCGTCCCGGTCTTCTTCGCGCCCTTGGTCGGCGTCGGCGTGGGCGCCGGCGTCGTCGCGCCGGGCAGGCCGGGCAGCCCGCCGGCGCCGCCGCCGGACGACTGCGGCAGCGAGCCGAGCGGCGAGTCGGGAAGGGTCACGTTGGGCACCTGCAGCATGTTGCGCATCTGCTTGCCGCTGCCGATCTGGTTCTCCAGGTCGGTGCCGCCGAGCAGGTTCTGGGCGAGGTCGTTGAAGTCGAGGTCGACGGTGAGCTTCACGTTGCCGTAGTCGCCCTCGATGACGTTGGCGAAGGTCGGCGGGAACGGGAAGGTGATCAGCGACTGCAGCGCGTTCGGCAGGTCGGAGCCGGCCTTGTTCAGGTTGGCGAGGATCTTGTTCAGGTCCTTCAGGTTCGCCACGAAGTTGGCCTGCGACTTGTCGATCACGTCGGTGGTGGTGCGGCTGAGCTTGTCCAGCGCGACCAGCATCTTGGTGAGGTCGGCCCGGTTGCGCTTGAGGATCGTGATGGCCGGGCCGGTCTGGTCGATCGTGTCGCTGATCGTCTTGCGCTCGTCGGACAGCTTGCCGGTGAGCCGGTCGAGGCTGTCCAGCGCCCGGGTGATCGCGGCGCGGTTGGTGTCCAGCGTCCCGGCGAAGGTGTTGACCTCCTGCAGCACCGCGCGGATCGAGCCCTCCCGGCCGCTCATGGCGGCCTGCAGCTCGTGGCTGATCGTCGCGACCTGCTGGATGCCGCCGCCGTTCAGCAGCAGCGACATCGCCGACAGCACCTCTTCGATCTCGGTGCCCTGGCCGGTGCGCGACAGCGGGATCACGTCGCCGGACCCGAGCCGCCCGGTCGGCGCCTGGTCGGCCGGCGGCGACAGCTGGACGAACTTCTCGCCGAGCAGGCTCGTCTGGCTGATGGTCGCGGTGGCGTTGTCGGGGAGGTTCACGTCGCCGCGGACCTTGACGGTGACGACGGCGTGCCAGCCGGCGCTGCCGCCGGCGAGGTCGACCTTGGTGACCTTGCCGACCGACACGTCGTTGACCTTCACCACCGACTGCGGCACCAGGTCCAGCACGTTCGCGAACTCGATCTTCACGGTGCGGGGGTTGGAGCCGAGGTCGGGGCCGCCGGGCAGCGGAAGCGACGAGACGCCGTTGAACGAGCAGCCCGACAGCGCCGTGACGCCCGCGAGGGCGGCGGCGCCGAGCAGCTTCGTCCGCCGCGGCAGCGCCCGGCCCTTGCCCGCCCTGCCGGACGCGACCGTGCCGGACGCGACCGTGCCGGACGTGGCCTTGCCTGCCGCCGTGGCCGTCGCGGCGCGCCTGCGGGGTGTCCTGCTCATCCGGCACCTCCGGGCAGCAGCGAGGTGATGCTCTTCGGGTCGTGCGCGTTCGCCGTGCTCGTCTTCGTCGTCTTGGCGTTCTTCGACGTCTTGGTGCTCTTGGACCCGCTGCGGCCGCCGGGGCCGTAGGCGTCCGGCGGGATCGGCACCGGGTCGTAGTGCGTGGTCAGCGCCGTGATCCAGGACAGGTCCAGGCTGACCCCGGCGAGGGCCTTGCCGATGCCGTTGTACGGCTTGACGAAGTCCAGGCACTGCTTGGCGGGCGTCCCGACCGAGTACGCCAGCGAGCACACCCAGTCGGCCAGGTTGTTGAACTGGCGGAAGTTGTCGCGGGTGTGGATGGTGCCGCTGATCGGGTCGTAGGCGCGGGCCAGGTTGTTGATGGCGAGCGGGCCGGCGGTCAGCACCTCGGCGAGCGCGTCCTTCTCCTTCACCAGCACGCCGGTGACCTGCGCGAGCTGCCGGACGTTCGACGACAGCTCGGTGCGGTTGTCCTTGATGAACTTCTGCACGTTCCGCAGCGTCGGGGCGAGGGTGTTGAGGGCCGCGCTCAGCTCCTCCTTCTCCCCGTCCAGCTGGCCGGACACCCCGTTCAGATGGGTGCTGAACGACCGGATCTGCTGGTCGTTCGCCTTCATCGTGTCGGTGATGATCCGCAGGTTCCGGATCGTCGTGGCGATGTCGCCGCGGTCGGTGCTGAGCGTGCTCAGCATCTGCGACGTGTCGGCGATCGTCTGCCGGATGTCGTCGCCCTGCCCCTGCAGGTTCGCGGCGCCGACCTGCAGCAGCCGCGACAGCGAGCCCTGCTGCTTGTCGGGGGTGGTGGCGTTCGCGCCCTGCGGGCCGAGCGCCTTGGTGAGGTCGTTCAGGCTGCCGCTGACCTCGTCCACCTCGACCGGCACCCGGGTGCGGGTGGTGGTCAGCGTCGCGCCGTCCGCCAGCACGGGCCCGCCGGTGTAGGCGGGGGTGAGCTGGACGTAGCGGTCGGCGACCAGGGTCTGGTTGACGATGACGGCCTCGGCGTTCGCCGGGACCTTGTACTTGGCGTCCCACCTCAGCTCGACCTTCACCGCGTCGCCGACGGGCTTGACGCTGGTGACCTCGCCGACCGGGATGCCGAGGATGCGGACCTCGGCGCCCTTGTAGAGGCCGACGGTCTTGGTGAAGTACGCCGTCATGTGCCGCTGCTTGGGTTCCTGCAGGAGCAGGACGAGCGCGGCCGCAAGCACCGCGACGGCGAGGATCGCGCCGCCCAGGCGAAGTATCAACGCGGAGTTACGCACTAGGAACCTGCCTGCTCACGGGAGGAACGGCAACGGGTTGTCGCTGTTGTTGCCGGTACCGGTCTGGCCGTTCTGCTTGTTCTGCTTGTTCTGTCCGCCGCCCTGGGTCGTGGCGCCCGTCCCGGTGCCCGTGCTCTTCGGGGCGTCCTGGATCGAGGCGGGGATCGGGATGAGGTTCTGGATGTAGGAGTCGAACCAGCGGCCGGTGCCGACGACGTCGGAGAACTGCCGGGCGTACGGCGCGAACAGCTGGATCGTCCGGTCCAGGTTGTCCTGGTTCTTCAGCAAGATCCTGTTGACCTTGGTGAGGTTGTCCAGCATCGGCTTCAGCTGCGCCTGGTTCTCGCTGATCAGCGCGTTCACCTGCTGCGACAGCGAGACGGTGTTGATCAGCAGCTGGTGGATGACCGCGCGGCGGGCCTGCACCGCCTGGAGCACCTTGTCGCCGTCCTGGACGAGCTTGGCGAAGTCCTGGTTGCGGTCGGCCAGCAGCTGCGAGACGTCCTTGGCCTTGCCGGCCAGCTCGTGCAGCTGGTCGTCGCGGGACGCGACGGTGTTCGACAGCCGCCGCAGCCCCTGCAGGGACGCCTTCACCTCCGGCGGGGAGTTCTTGAAGGTGTCCGACAGGGTGTCGAACGACTTGGCGAGCTGCACGGTGTCGATGTCGTTGACCCGCTGGCTCAGCTGGCTGATCGCGGGGACGACCTCGAACGGGGTGTGCGTGTCCTTCAGCGGGATGTTGCGGCCGAGCCTGCCCGTCCCCCGCGGGGTGAGCGCGAGGAAGTGCTGGCCGAGCAGCGTCTTGATCTTGATGTCGGCCTGCGTCCGGTCGCCGAGCTTCACGTCCTTGTCCACCCGGAAGGTGACCTTGACGCGGCCGTGGTCGAGGTCGAGGCCGGTGACCTTGCCGACCTTGACGCCGGCGATCCGGACCTCCTCCCCCGACTTCAGCCCGGCGGCCTCCGCGAACGTCGCGGTGTGCGTGGTGCCGCCGTTGACGAACGGGATGTTCCCGATGTTCATCGCCAGCACGAGCGCCAGCACGATCACCGCGAACGCGACGAGGGCGATGGGGACCGGGTTGCGCTCCCGGAACGGGATCCTCATCTACTTGCACCTCGCGTTCTCGTTCACGATCGCCGGCGTCTGGTAGACCGGTCCGCCCGGCAGCCGCACCCGCGCGTCGAGGCCGCAGATGTACATGTTGAACCAGGAGCCGTACTGGGAGATGCTGACCAGCTTCTGCAGCGTCTTCGGCGAGCCCTCCAGGGCCGCGTTCAGCTCGCCGCTGTTGGCGTTGAGGGTGCCGGTGAGCTGCTTCAGCCCGGCGATGTCGCTCTTGATCCCCGGCCGGGACTGCTTCAGCAGGCCCGCGGTGGTCCCGGTCAGCTGGTCGATCGCCGACACCGAGTCGAAGATCGCCTGCCGGTCGCCGGACACCCCGCTGACGAACCCGCGCAGGTCGGTGATCAGCTGCTCGACCTGCTGGTGCCGGTCGTCGATCGTGCCGAGCACGGTGTTCAGGTTGTCGATCACGTCGCCGATCACCTGGTCGCGGTCGGCGAGCGTGTTCGTCAGCGACGCCACGTGCGACAGCAGGCTGTTGACCGTCCCGCCCTCGCCCTGCAGCACCTGGACGATCTGCGTGGCGAGGGTGTTGACGTCCTTCGGCTCCAGCGCCTGGAACAGCGGATGGAACCCGTTGAACAGCGCGGTCAGGTCGAGCGCCGGCTGGGTCTGCGCGACCGGGATGGTGCCGCCCGCCTTCAGGTACGTGTTGGCCTGCCCGGCGCCGTCGCTCAGCGACAGGTACCGCTGCCCCATCAGGTTGCGGTAGCGGATCTGCGCCTGCGTGGACGCCGGCAGCCCCGCCTCGAACACCCCGCTCTTCTGGATGCTGAACGTCACCTGGGCCAGGTTGCCGTGGTACAGCTTGATGCCCTTCACCTGGCCGACCCGGACGCCCGCGACGCGCACGTCGTCGTTGTCGAGCAGCCCGGTCGCGTCGGTGAAGATCGCCTTGTACTCGCGGGACGGCCCGAACCGGGCATTGGAGATCGTCATCGCCAGCACGCCGGTGGCGAGCGCGGTGAGCACCACGAAGATGCCGAGCTTGACCGCGGCGCTGGTCGTCCTCACTTGATCGTCACCACCGATCCGCGCAGCAGCGGCCCGTACATCAGCGAGGCGACGTCGGAGACCTGGTCGGCGGGGGTCCGCGTCATCGGCCCCACGATGTTCTTGATCTTCTCGTTCTCGCTCATCGAGCCCGGGTCGACGAACACGTCGGAGATGCCGCGGCCGCGCGAGCCGGCCCCGCTACCGCCGTTCGGGTCGTCGGGGTTCTTCCACCACAGGTCGTCCTCGGTGCCGTCCAGCGCCAGGTAGTCCGGCGAGGGCACCTTCGGGTTCGGCAGCCCGTAGCAGCGCGGGTTCCGCTGGTCCTTGGCCTCGGGCAGGTCCAGCGGGTACTTGTAGCCCGGCCGCGGCTTGACGATCTCGACGGTCAGGTTGAAGGTCTTGGACCCGTTGCCGCCCGCGACCCGCTCGGCCTCCGGCCGCAGCTTCACCAGGCCGGCGAACACGCACGGCAGCGACGGCGAGTACCGGGCGATCAGCGACAGCCCGGCGCGGCTCGCGATGTTCACCCCGACGATCTTCGGGGCGTTCTGCGTCATGAACGCGTTCCCGTCCTGCGCGAGCGCGGTCGTCGCCGGGATCAGCTGCTCGATCGTCGCCTTCTTGTCGGTGATCGTCCGGCTGGTCACGTTGATGTTGCGGAGCGTCTGCAGCAGGTCCGGCGCCGCCTGGTCGTAGATGTCGGACACGTCGGCGAGGCCGTGCAGGTCGTGTACCAGCGTCGGCAGCTGCGGGTTGACCTTCTTCAGCAGCGTGTTCGCCTCGTCGATGTCCTGGCCGATCTGCTCGCCGCGGCCCTGCAGCGCCGTCGCCAGCGCGTTCAGGGTGGTGTTCAGCTCCGCGGGCTTCACCGCCTGCAGCAGCGGCAGCAGGTCGTCCAGCACCTTGTTGATCTCGACGGCCTGCTGGGAGCGGTCCTGCTGGATCGTCTGCCCGGCGCGCAGCCCCTGCGGGCCCGCCTGCTGCGGGATCTCCAGGTCGACGTACTTCTCGCCGAACAGCGTCTTCGGCAGCAGCCGCGCCTGCACGTTGTTCGGGATCAGCTTGGCCTTGCCGGGGTCCAGCGCGAGGTCGAGCGTCGCGCCGTTCCCGGTGACGTGCGTGCCGCGCACCTCGCCGACGATGATGCCGCGCACCTTCACGTCCGCGTGCGGCAGCAGCTGCAGCCCGGCCCGCTCCGTCGCGACCTTCACGTTCGTCACCGGGGTGAACCACTTGTTGTAGAACGCCACGGTCAGCGCCAGCAGCAGCACGATCACCAGGATCATGGCCAGCCCGAGCACGCGGTAGCGCATGCGTTCGCTCATGACCGGTTCCTCTCGATCACAGCCCGGTCACCCCGCGATCCGGACGCCGGTGCTGGTGCCCCAGATGGCCATGCCGAGCAGCAGGTCCGCCACGTTGATCACGACGATGCTGGTGCGGACCGCGCGGCCCACCGCGATGCCCACGCCGGCCGGGCCGCCGCTGGCGTTGTAGCCGTAGTAGCAGTGGATCAGCATCACCAGCACCGAGAAGATGATCACCTTGCCGAACGACCAGTAGATGTCGTGCGGCGGCAGGAACAGGTGGAAGTAGTGGTCGTAGGTGCCGGACGACTGGCCGTAGAACATCGTCACGATCACGCGCGTCGCGCCGTAGGAGGCGAGCAGGCCCACCACGTACAGCGGGATCACCGCGACCATCCCCGCGATCATCCGGGTGGTGACGAGGAACGGCATCGACGGGACCGCCATCACCTCGAGCGCGTCGATCTCGTCGGAGATCCGCATCGCGCCGAGCTGCGCGGTGAACCCGCAGCCGACCGTCGCCGACAGCGCGAGCGCCGACACCAGCGGCGCGATCTCGCGGGTGTTGAAGTAGGAGGCGATGAAGCCGGTGAACGCGGCCGTGCCGATCTGGTCGAGGGACTCGTAGCCCTCCAGGCCGACCTGGCTGCCGGTGAAGAACGTCATGAAGCCGACGATCACCACCGAGCCGCCGATCACCGCGAGCCCGCCGGTGCCGAGGCTCACCTCGGCCAGCAGCCGCAGCACCTCGGTCCGGTACCGGCGCAGCACCCGGAACGTCCACGCGAACGCGCGGACGTAGAACGACATCTGGTGGCCGAAGTCGTCCAGCCGGTCCAGGGGCGCGCTGATCGCCCGGTTGACGGCCTTGCCCGCCTTGGTAGGGGCCGCCATCACATGCCCTTCGCCGGGACGAACTGGGTGTACAGCGTCGAGATGATGAAGTTCTCGACGAACAGCAGCATGAAGGTGATGACGACGGTCTGGTTGACCGCGTCGCCGACGCCCTTCGGGCCGCCCTTGGCGTTCAGGCCCTTGTAGGCCGCGACGAGCCCGGCGGTGATGCCGAACACGAACGCCTTGATCTCCGCCTGCACCAGGTCGGGCAGCTGCGCGATCGCGTTGAACGAGGCGAGGTAGGCGCCCGGCGTGCCGTCCTGCAGCACCACGTTGAAGAAGTAGCCGCCGAGCAGGCCGACCACCGACACCAGGCCGTTCAGGAACAGCGCGACGAACGCGCACGCGAGGGTGCGCGGCACCACGAGGCGCTGCAGCGGGTTGATGCCGAGCACCTCCATGGCGTCGATCTCCTCGCGGATCTTGCGGGAGCCGATGTCGGCGCACATCGCCGACCCCGCGGCGCCCGCGACCAGCAGCGAGGTGACCAGCGGGCTGGCCTCGCGGACGATCGCGACCACCGCGGTCGCACCGGTGTAGGACTGCGCGCCGAGCTGCCGGATGAGCCCGCCGACCTGCAGCGACAGCACGCCGCCGAACGGGATGGCGACCAGCATCGTGGGGACGACGGTGACGCTGACGATGAACCAGGCCTGCTCGATGAACTCGCGCCACTGGAAGGGCGGGCGGAACAGCTGCCGCGCCGTGTCCAGGCACAGGGCGAAGAACCGGCCGGGTTCCTTGATCGCGACGTTGGCCGCGCCGTCCCCGATCTTGCGGAGCGTGCCGGAGGAGCCTCCGGCACGCCTGCCCCCTCGCTGGTCCGCGCCGATACCAGGAGTGGACATCAGTAC
>NZ_WBMR01000095.1 GCF_008923365.1 Actinomadura montaniterrae | reverse complement strand
CGAGCGGCTCGTCGCTGTCCCCGAGCGCCGCCGCGCCGCCGAGCCCGGTCGCCGACGCGCCGCAGCCGTCGCCCAGCCGCAAGCCGCAGCCGAAGCACCACAAGAAGGCGAAGCCGTCGCACAAGCCGACGCCGCGGGCGACGCGGCACCGTCCCGCCACGACGGCGCCCGCGAAGCCGAAGGCCCCGGCCGCGCCCGTGGGCGGGACCGCCGGACGGTACGCCTCGCAGGTCGTCGCGCTGGTCAACGCCGAAAGGGCCAAGCACGGCTGCCGCGCCTTGACCGTCAACAGCAAGCTGGCGCGGGCCGCGCAGGGGCACTCGGCCGACATGCACGCCCGCAACTTCTTCGACCACACCAACCCCGACGGCAAGGACCCGGGCGACCGCATCACCGCCGCCGGCTACCACTGGTCCTCCTACGGCGAGAACATCGCCAAGGGCCAGGCGACGCCCGCGAGCGTGATGCAGGCGTGGATGAACAGCTCCGGCCACCGCGCGAACATCCTGAACTGCGGGTTCAAGGAGATCGGCGTCGGCGTGGTGCTGAGCGGCGGCCCGTACTGGACGCAGGACTTCGGCACGAGCCGCTGACCACCCGGGCCACCTCAGGCGGGGGTCGGCTCAGGCGGGGGTCGCGAAGTCCTGGGTCCACCAGGGGCCGCCGGACCCCCGCACGAAACCCACCCCGATCACCGTCAGCCCGCAGTTCAGGATGTTGGCCCGGTGGCCCTGGCTGTTCATCCAGGCCGTCACCACGGCGGGCGGGGACGCCTGGCCCTGCGCGATGTTCTCCGCCCACGCGCTCCATCGGAACCCGGCGGCGGTGATCCGGTCGCCCGGGTCGGTGCCGCCGGAGCCGCGGTGGTCGAGGGCGTGCCGGGACGCCATGTCCTCCGTGTGCGCCTGCGCGGCCTTGTGCAGGGCGGGCGAGACGCGCAGCGGGCGGCATCCTGCCTTCGCCCGGTTCCGGTTGACCAGGTCGACGACCTGCTGTTCGAGGGTCGGCTTCGCCTTCTTGGCGGGAGGCGGCGCGAGGTGCTCCTTGACGGACGTGGCGCCGGACCGCGGCGTCGGCGTGCGCGACGGCGTCCGCTGCGCCGCGGCCGGCGGGTCGTTGCGCGGCGGTGGGTCGTCGGGCGAGCCGTCCCGCATGCCCCAGAAGACCACCGCGGCGCCCGCGACGCCGACGGCCGCCGCGCCCGCCACCCACTTGGCCGCGGCCATCCCGGCGCCCTTCGCCGCGCTCACTGCGCCGGCACCGGACGCGGCGGTCGGCGTGGACGAGGCCGTCAGCGCCGCCGGGAGCGCGTGCAGCGGGTGCGCGGCGGGCAGCGGCACCATGACCAGGCCCGCGAGCAGCGCCTCCGGCGGCAGCAGGTCCCGCTGCCGGGCGCCGCAGGCCCGGCACCCGCGGACGTGCTTGGCGACGCGCTTGCGCCACAGCGGCGACGGCCGCCCGTCCCACTGCGCGAGGACCGGGGCGAGCGCGCCGCAGCGCCGCTCCGCCCCGACGACCCGGACGACGGCCCGGCACGTCGCGAGCTGCTTCTTCATCCGCTGCACCCGGACCGCCGCGTGCGCCGCCGACACGCCCAGCGCGTCGGCCAGCTCGCTCCGGGTCAGATGCCCCGACGCCTCCAGCCACCACAGGCCGAGCAGCTCGCGCTCCCCCGGGTCGAGCCAGCGGGTCGCCTCGGCGATCTCGCGGCGCTGCCCGGACAGCTCCAGCCGCAGCACGGCGGCCTCGGCGAAGTCGGCCTCGGACGCGGCGACCCGCGCGATCGCGTCCGGGTCCATCGGCGTCCCGCGCTGGAGCGACGTCCAGCGGCGGCGCACCTGGTTCATCGCGATGGACACGAGCCAGGAGCGGAACCGTCCGGGCTCGCGCAGGCCGTGCAGCCCGCCAAGCGCGCGCAGCACCGAGTCCTGGACGACGTCGTCCACGTCGGCGTGGCCGTCGAGGGCCCAGCCGACCACGTTGTACAGCAGCGGCAGGTGCTCGGCGACCAGCCGCTCCCTGGCCTCGGGGTCGCCGTCCTGCGCCGCCCGGACCAGCAGGTCCACGTCCTCGCCCACGCGCCTCACCGTCCCTCCAGCGGATCGCCCCCGACCCCCTGGAGACCTCCCGAGACACCGCAGATAACAACAAGCACACCATTCCCGGCAAGTCACCTGCCCTCAGTACGTGCCGGACGGCCCCGCGGTTCCGGCAGCAGCCGTCCACCGGCGAGCCCGTACGGTTCTCCCGCAAAAAGGAGCGGGACCGGCCCGCCCACAAGGCGGACCGGTCCCGGGCGGGCCGTCAGGCCCGCAGGTCGAAGGCTCCTTCCATGGCACGGCCCAGGAACCGGGCGGCCTGCTCGGTCGCGATGACCAGCGCGCCTCGGTCGGGGGCCTTACTGTCGCGGACGCCGATGGTGCCGTCGGACATCAGCGCCAGTTCGACGCAGTAGCTGTCAGCGGCCGAATGGCTGCTCTTGCGCCAGGTGCGTCCCCCGACGCTTCGCGGGCGCGCGGGTTCTCCCAAGGCTCTGCTCATGCGAGCGGTTGTCCTTTCTGGGCGGAATCGGGCTGCGGCCGGCCTCACGACGAAGTCTCCGGCGAGGCCGCCGGGACAGGCGCGGTCGGCTGCGTGGGCGTCGGGCTGGGTGCGGTGGGTGCGGTGGGTGCGGTACGGCGCCGGTTCGCTTCCTCACCGCCCGTCCCGGTGCCCGGCGCAGGGGACGCGGTCTCCGCCGGCGTCCGGGCCGGCGATCCGGGCCCCGGCTGCACCGGGGTCCCCTTGACGGTGATGTCCGTCATCACGCATTCCCCTGCCTGGGAGCCGGCGGACGGCGGGGGATGCCTGACGCCCAAGGTGATCTCCGCGGTCGGCTTCTCGATGGAGAAGGTGACGGGAGTCGGATCGGTGGTGGGCGGCCTGCGCTCACCGCGATAGGTGCCTGCGGACGCCGACCAGAGGCAGGGCTCGTCGGTGTTCCGGGCGCTCACCACGGCGGTCAGTTCCACCTGCTCGGCCTCGGCTTCCAGGCGGATCTGGTGTTCGCGGACGATGACCTTTCCCTTGACGATCCATGTCCCGGTCGGCGGGTTCTCCGCGACCTCGGGAGGAGATCCGGCATTCGGTGCGCCCGGCGGGCCGGCGGTGTGCCGCGGACCGGAACCGTCCACGGCGGTCCGGCCCGACAGCGAGGTCTTGATCGGAACGCTCCGCCCTCCCGCGAGCCGCCGCGTTGGCGACGGCTGCGGCGACCGCGCCTGCGGGGAGCCGAGCGCGACGTCGCCGGGTCGCCCGCCGCGCTCATCCTGGAACGAGGCGAGGCTCAGATAGGTCCCGATCCCGAGCAGGACCACCGTCCCGCCGATGACGAGGACGAGCCGGACGCCGCCGGTCGGTACGAGCCCCCGCTGGAGGAGGCCGCGGAGCGCGGCGGCATGGCGGACCACCTCGGCACGGCGCTCGGCGGCCCGGTGGGCGCGCAGCCGGCGTCGGAAGCGCTTCAGCGCGGCGCGCTCGTCGACGGCGACCGGGGGGACGCCCCGCATCTCCGCCGCGGCCATCGCCCGGAGCAGCGACTCGAACTCCTCGTCCGATTCGGAGTATCCCATCTCATTCCGCCTCTTCGTTGTCCTGGTCGATCTGGAATTCTTTCCGCAGCAACTCTTTCGCCCGCCGCCACCGGCTTTTCACGGTCTCCAGGGGTATACCGATATCCTCATGGATCATCGGGATCGTCTTGTCCTGGTAGATGCGCATGAACACGATGACTCGGAGGCCGAGGTCGAGGCGGGCCAGCGCCGACCGGAGACGGAGGTCGTCCGCGGCCTCGCCGGAAGGACCCGAGAAAGGGTTCCGAACACCCCCGTCCGACTCGATTTCAAAACCGACGGCATCGATCTCGTGACGGTTCTGTTTCTGCCCGAAGGATTTCAGGCAGGCGTGGTAGGCGACTTTCCGGACGTACTGCTTGGGGTCGCGCCCCTCCTCGACGATCTTCCTGAGCGTGGCGGGGTGCCTCCAGAGCTCGAACGCCACCACGCCGGCGATGTCCTCCACCTCGTCACGGCTCATCCGAAGGCCCCGGGCAGTGCCGCGCGCGATCTCCAGGACCTGTCCGAAAATTTCATTTTCGTCGAAAACCTCCCGCCCGGGCCGATTCCCGTGGAACATCCTTTGAACCCGCTTTCACTATTGGACCTGGCGTCCGTACTTGGCGAAACCCCGCAGCCGGCCCGGGCGACTTCGCGAACACGGAACCGCGACTATCCACCGGCGAGCACCTGCTGCCTATAAAGAGTCGCTGGGAGGAGCGAAAGGGGTGCGCCCCCGCCAAAAAGTTTTTTCGGATGCGGCTTCTATTGAAAAATGCACACAAAAAAGATGAGGGCCGCTGTTGTCCTGCTCGACCGCTTTCTCCCGACTCGGTCGGCTCATCGCCCCGACATGGACGGCGTTCGTGGCGGCGCCTGGCCTCGCCCGCCCGTGCGGGGAGGCCGAGGGGCCCTGGGGGCGACCGTCCGATGGCGGCGCTTGTCACGCACGTCAATCGTGAGATGATCCATCACCTGGCGGAGGCGTGCCTGCTCCGCGACCCGTACCTGCAGGAAGGCGGACTGACGTGGCGCGCGAGACCCAGGTGACCTTCGACTGCGCCGACCCGGCCGCGCTGGCCGCGTTCTGGGCCGAGGCTCTCGGCTACCAACTGCAGGACCCGCCCGGGAACTACAGCACCTGGGACGAGGCGCTCGACGCGATGGGCGTCCCGCCCGAACGCCGCAACGACGCCTCGGCGATCGTCGACCCCGACGGCGCCCGCCCGCGCCTGTTCTTCCAGCGCGTCCCGGAACCCAAGCAGGCCAAGAACCGCGTCCACCTCGACGTCCGGGCGGCTCCTGGCCTCACCGGCGGCGAGCGGATGACGGCTCTGGAGGCCGAGGCCGAGCGGCTCGTCTCCCACGGCGCCACCCGTATCCGGCGCCACGAGCCCGCTCCGCCGCTCGGCGCCGGCCACATCGTGATGGCCGACCCCGAGGGCAACGAGTTCTGCCTCGACTGAGCCCCCCCTCGCACCCGCCGGGCGCGGCGGTCAGTCGCGTCCGGGCGCCGCCGCCGGACGGTCCGGCAGGTCACGCTGCCGGCGCAGCGGCCCGGCCAGCAGGATCGTCCCGGTCGCCGCCAGCCCGGCCGTAATGATCCACATGGCGGGGCGGACGCCCAGCGCGGTGCCGAGCGTCCCGCCGAGGAGCGCGCCGAGCGGGATGCTCCCGTACCCGACGAGCTGCATAGTCACCGTGACCCGGCCGAGCAGGCGGCGCGGCGTGTAGACCTGCCGGAAGCTTCCCTTGAGGACGTTGCCGACTGCGGCACCGGCGCCGGCGGCCAGCCCGCCCGCGACGGCCAGGGCCAGTCCCGGGCCCGGCGTGGTCAGCGGGATCAGCAGCCCGAAGGGCGCGGCACCGGCTTCGGCGGCGAGCAGCGCGCGGGCCGAGCCGAAGCGGCGGGCCAGGGCGGTGGCCGAGACGGCGCCGAGCACCCCGCCGGCGCCCGCCGCGGCGGTCAGGGCGCCGACCGCGCCCGGGCTTACCCCCACCTCGCGGACCAGGAACACGACCAGGATCGACTGGTAGCCGACCAGCCCGATGTTGCTGGCCGCCGAGAACACCGTCAGCACCCGCAGGTAGGGATCCGCCGCCACGAAGCGGAGGCCCTCACCGATCTCCCGGCGCAGCGTGCCGCCGTGCCCGGCCCGCCGCCGGCGGGGCTCGCGCGTCCGGATCGCGAGCAGGCACAGCGCCGAGACCAGGAAGCTCGCCGCGTCGGCGAGCAGCGCGTTTACCGCGCCCGCGAGCTGGGTGATCAGGCCCGCGGCGGCCGGGCCGCCGACCTCGGCCGCGGCCTCGGACGCCTGCATCCGGGCGTTGCCCTCGGCCAGCTCGTCCCCGTCCAGCAGGGACGGCAGGTAGACCTGGCAGGCCGTGTGGAAGAAGACGCTCGCGGTGCCAGCCCCCAGCGCGACGGCCAGCAGGTGCCCGACGCTCAGCCGATCCAGCCACGCCGCGACCGGGACGCTGAGGAACAGCAGCAGCGCGGCCAGATCGCAAGCGAGCATCACCGGGCGGCGCGGCAGACGGTCCACCCAGGCGCCGGCCGGCAGTCCCACGAGGAGCCAGGGCAGCCAGGCCGCCGCTGGGAGCAGCGCCACCTGGAACGTGCCGGCGTCCAGCGCGGTGACCGCGATGAGCGGCAGCGCCACACCGGTCACGCCGCTGCCGAGCTTGCTGGCGGTCTGGCCGATCCACAGCGACCGGAAGTCCCGGTGCCGGAACGGGCCACGGCGCCGGCCCCGGGACGCGTGCGGCGGCGCGGCCCCAGTGGCCGTCACGGCTGCGCCGGAACCCCGTGCGCGAACAGGAAGACGGGCTCGCGCGCCTGCCCGTCGTCGGGGACGCCGCGCCGCTCCCACCGGTCCAGCACGGCGAGGATCTCCCGCTCCAGCTCGCCCAGCTCGGCGGGGGTCAGACGCAGCCATGTGTCGACGGAGAACGCGGCCCCGTTCCAGGCCGGCCGCTCCTCCCGGACGGCGAACCAGGCGCGGACCAGGCCGACCTGCCGGTCGAGGCCGAGCGAGACCGCCGCGCCGGCCACCGCCTGCCGGGCCGGATCGTCGTCGAAGTCGGCGGTCACCCAGCGGATCTCGGGGGCCGCGAGCCGCCACCAGCGCTCTCGCCGGTCCCGGGCCAGCTCCGGCGCCTCCACGATCAGGCCCGCCGCGCCGAGGACCTTCAGGTGGTGGCTGATGTTGGGCACCGCCTGCCCGGTCCGGCCGGCCAGCGCGCTCGCCGTGGCCGGGCCGTGCACCTTGAGCACGTCCAGCAGCCGCCGGCGGAGCGGGTGCGCCATCGCGGCGAGCACCCGCTCATCGGTCACCTTGGAGTCGTCCGCATCGGCCATGCGCGCCATGCTGGCACCCACCCCGGCCACTATGCAAGACATCTTGCGCAACTCATGTTGCACACACCATTAGGCCGAGGACGTGCGGCGTTCGGTAGGGGGATCCACGGAAGTGCATCAGCCCGGGCGGGTCAGCGGACGACGTCGAACACGTTCTTCTGGATCCCGTTCGCGTACGCCTCGTGCTCGACGAGCTTGAGCTTCTGCGCGTCCTTGTCCGTGTCGCTGAACAGCCGCTTGCCCGCGCCGAGCAGCAGCGGGAACACGAGCAGGTGGTACCGGTCGATCAGGCCCGCGTCGGACAGCGCCCGGTTGAGCGTGGCGCTGCCGTGCATGATGATCGGGCCGCCCTCGGTCTCCTTCAGCGCGGCGACCTCGTCCAGCGAGCGCAGGATCGTCGTCTCGCCCCAGTCCGAGACGAGGTCGCCCTCGCCCAGCGTCGTGGACACGACGTACTTCGGCATCACCTTGTAGTCGGCGAACTCCGCCATGCCCGGCCACACGGGGCTGAACGCCTCGTAGCTGACGCGGCCGAGCAGCATCGCGGCGGCCTCCTTCTGCTCCCGCCCCTTGATCTCGTAGGCCTCCGGCAGGAACTCGACGTCCTTGAACGTCCACCCGGAGTTCCGGTACCCGGGCTCGCCGCCGGGGGCTTCGACGACGCCGTCGAGCGAAACGAACGCGGTGCTGATCAGAGTGCGCATCTGGGGTCTCCCGAGCATCTCGTGGCGGTTCTCGTCGGGCGGGATCGCATCCGCCCCGGGGCCGTTCGCCCCACCATGGCAGACCGCCCGCGCCCGCAGAACTCATCGCCGCCCCCAACGACCGTTTCCGGCCGCCCGCCCCCGCAGATCCACCGGGGCCCGACGCCCGCTACCCGGCCTCCGGCGCCGTGCTCTCGAGAACGTCCAGCGCATCCGCCTTCACGATGACGGCCTTACCCGGCACGCCCCGCACGAGACCGCGCGCCTTGAGGATCTTCACCGCCTCCGTCGCCGTCCGCGGGGAGACGTCGCACTCCGCGGCCAGTTCCGCCCCGGAGGGGATGGCCGTCCGGGGCGGGTAGGTCCCGTCCGCAATGCGAGCGGCGACCAGGTCCGCCAACTGCACCCGCAGCGGCGCCTCCCCGTCCAGCTCGACCATGATCCAACGGTATGCGCATGTCGCGTATGCTTCTTAGCTCGCATAGGCTGCGCAGCGCGCGTAGGTTGCCTAAGCTTGGGGTGCCCAAAAAAAGCGGCCCGTTCGGCGGTGCAACGCCGGACGGGCCTAGGGCCGGACGCCCTGGGAGGCGAACGACCCATGACACCTGATGCTAGGGCGCGGCTTGAGGCGCTCGGGACGGTTCTGCGCGCGCACGGGCTGAGCGCGTGGTTCACGCCGGACGGCCTTCATGTCGAGAACCCCGATGCGGACGGCTGCTGCACCGTCCACCCCTGCCTGGTCATGACCGTGGAGCCGCGCGCGGAGGACGGGGGGCGGCCGTGGTTCTGGACGGGGTGGCGCCGGCCGGTCGCGGAGGTGGAGCGGGTGGCGGACGCCATCCTGGCGGTCAAGGGGCTGCTGGACGGGACGCCGGGGCTGTGACCGCGCTCGTGACGGCGGCGATCGCGCTCGCGGCGGCCGTGTCGGCGAGCTGGGCGACCGCGCTCACCGTGGGACGCCGCCCGAGGTACGTCGGCCGGCACCGTGCACCGTTCTAGCCCTCGAAGTGGGCGGCGGTCTGGGGGTCGGCGGGGTAGTACGACTCGATGGCGACCTCGTCGAGGGTGATGTCCTGCGGGGTGCCGAAGGTGGTGATGGTGGAGAAGAGGCGCAGCTCGCGGCCGGCGTGCCGGACGATCATGTGGATCATGACGTCGGAGTCGGCGGGGGCGTCGCCGGCCGCGGGGGCGAGGAGGTCCTCGTAGAGGGCGGCGAGGCCGGGGTCGGGGGCGGCGGCGAGCTGGCGCCTGACCCGGGCGCGGAACACCGCGCGGACGTCGGCGTGGTTGACGACGAGGCGGGCGAGTCCGCGCGGGTCGAGGCCGAGCCGCAGCAGGTTGACCGGCGGGCGGAGCAGCTCGGGGTCGACCTCGGCGAGGAACGGGTCGACGGCGCGGTTGGTCATGATGATGTCCCAGCGGCGGTCGAACGCCAGCGCCGGGTACGGCTCGTGCGCGCGGAGCACCCGTTCGACGGCGTTCCGGGCGGCGGACAGGGCGGTGTCGTCGAGCGGACGTTCGGCGTAGCGGGGAGCGAACCCGGCGGCGAGCAGCAGCGTGTTGCGGTCGCGGAGCGGCACGTCGAGCTGGTCGGCGAGCCGCAGGACCATGGCGGCGCTGGGGTTGGACTTGCCCGTCTCGACGAGGCTGACGTGCCGGGCGGACACGTCGGCGGCGATCGCGAGGTCGAGCTGGCTGAGCCGCCGGCGGTGCCGCCACTGCCGCAGGAGCTCCCCGACCGTGTGCACGGTTCCCGAGGGTACTCAGCGTGGCGCCGGACGCCATGAAATGGGATTACATCGACAATCCGAAGAGGCCCCGGAAACACTGCGGCCATGACGAACAAGGACATCGTCCAGCAGGCACTCTCGGAACTGATCGCGACGGGCAGCACGGCGGGGCTGGCGCCGCTGCTCAGTGGCGGCTTCGTCCACCACCGGCCGGACGCGACGTCGTCCACCAAGAAGGAGTGGCTCGCGGCCGTGGAGGCGGCGCTCGTGCCGCTCGCCGGCATGGAGGTCGAGATCCGGCATCTGCTGGCCGACGGCGACCACGTGGTGCTGCACACGCGGCGGCGGCTCCCGGACGGCGGGCCGGAGATCGCGGTCGTCGACATCTGGCGGGTCGAGGGCGGGCTGATCAGCGAGGCGTGGGAGATCATCGAGCCAGTGGCCCAGGCCGCCGCGAACCTCACCTGGTGGGAGCCCGCCGCACGCTGACCGAGGGCGCCGGATTCACTACGCTGGGGGCGTGTCGCGTCGGGCGCTGGGGCAGTTGGAGGCGGAGGTCCTCGCGGCGCTGGCCGGGCTCGGCGGCGACGCCGGGACGGCGGAGCTGATGGCGCGGCTGGAGGGCGAGCCCGCGTACACGACGGTCGGCACGATCCTGTACCGGCTGTACCGCAAGGGGATCGTGACGCGGGTGCGGGACGGGCGGCAGTACCGGTACCGGCTCGCTGTGGACGAATCCGCGCTGGTCGCGGACCGGATGCGGGACCAGCTGCGGCACGCGAGCGACCCGGGGAGCGTGCTGAGCCGGTTCGTCCGGACGCTGACCCCCGAGGAGGAGCGGAAGCTGCGCGAGATCCTCGGCGGTGCGGAATGACCTGGTTCACCGTCCTGCCGTTCGCGCTGACGGTGGCGCTGAGCGTGGTGCTGGGCCGGGTCGTGCTGCCGCTGCATCCGGCGTGGTGCGCGCGGGTGCTGGCCACGACCGCGGGCATGACGGCGGTGGCGGCGCTCGGCACCGGCTTCTTCGTCGCGGTGAACTACGCGGCCACGCTGGCGCCCGCGGCGGCGGCGCGGCTGCCGGAGTGGGCGCTGTTCGGCGACGATCAGCCGGTGCCGGACGTGGTGGGGATACCGGCGGTCCTGCTGTCGGCGGCGGGGCTCGCGGTCGCGGGCCGGACGGCCGTCCAGTGGGCGCGGGAGCTGCGCGCCGCCCGCGACGGCGCACAGCAGGTCCTGGAGACCGGGGTTCCGATGGCCGTCGCCGTGCCCGGACGGGGCGGCGGGGTGCTCGTCTCGCGGGGGCTGCTGCGCGGCCTGGCGCCCGACGAGCTGCGGGTGGTGTTCGAGCATGAGGGCTCGCACCTGCGGCACCGCCACCACCGGTACCTGGCGGCGGGCGCGGCGGCGGCGGCACTGCTGCCGCTGCGGCGGCTGGACGGCGCACTGCGGCTGGCGGTGGAGCGGTGGGCGGACGAGGACGCCGCCGAGGCGGTCGGCGACCGCGGCCTGGTCGCCCGCACGATCGCCAAGGTCGCCCTCGCCCAGCCCGCGGCCGCGAAACCGGCCCTGGGGTTCGCCGATTCGGGGGTCGTGCGGCGCGTCGAGGCGCTGCTCGGCGCGCCGCCCGCCCGCAACGCCGTGGCGGGGCCGCTGCTGTTCCTGGGCGACGCCCTGCTCACCGGCTCGCTGGCCGCGGTCGCGCTGCAGCTCGACCACGCCGTGGCCGCGCTGCCGCCGGTGTGGTGACTACAGCTCGAACTCGGCGGGCGGGAGCCCGACGGCGAAGCACGCCTCGCGGACGACGGCCTTCTCGGCGTCGTCGAAGTCGCCGTCGGCGCCGCCGATGACGATGCCGATCTGGATGACGGCGCGGGCCTCGGCGGGCTTCTTCTTCACCTTGCCGATGTCCTGCAGGACCGACACCTTGCCGAAGTCGAAGTCGGCGGTGAGCTTCGCGACGTAGTCGTTGAAGCGGCGCTGCAGGTCGTCGGCGGGGAAGTTCTGCAGCACCTCGTTGCCCATGATCAGCGACGCGGTGCGCTGCCGCTCGGCCGGGTCCACGGTGCCGTCGGCGGCCGCGACCAGCGCGCACATCGCCATGCTCGCGTCGCGGAACGCTCCGCTGGTCAGTTCGTTCTTCTTGGTGAGCAGCTGCGTCTGCATCGTCTGGGTCGACTCGCGGAGCCTGTTCCAGAGAGCCATCGCTTCCCTTCCCGTCGCCGTGCGGACGGTCCGCACCTGCTTCTACAACTGTAGTAATTGAGGGAAGGTTCCCGGGAACGCGACGAGGGCGGGACCGCGACCGGCCCCGCCCTCGCCCGCGGGGGTCTACCGCAGGCCGCTCGCGTAGTCGGCGAACCGCTCGTCCACCTCGTCCGCGGTCAGGCCGAAGTCCTCCAGCGAGTAGCGGTGCGCCGGCTTCGCGGAACCGGCGCGGCTCTCGGCGTGCAGGTCCGTCATCGCCGTCCGGGCCTCGGCGGTGAACGGCAGCCCGAAGTGCGCGTAGACGGCCTCGACGGTGCCGATCGGGTCGCGGACGAAGTCGTCGTAGTACACGTCCGCGAACTGCGCCTGGTCGTGCCGGGCCCGTTCCGCGCGGAACGCGTCCAGGCCGCGGCTCCACAGGTCGAGCTGGTCGCGGCCGATCGTCGCGCCGGTGAAGACGTCCGACCAGCCGGCGGTGGCGTGCGCGGCGAGGCTGCACATGGACGCCATCGCGGTGCGCGGCGTCCGGTGCGTCTGGACGATCAGCGCGTCCGGGTAGGCCTCCAGCAGCGCGTCGAGCGCGAACAGGTGGCTCGGGTTCTTCAGCACCCAGCGGCGATCGGCGTCGTTCATGCCGATGAGCTGCAGGTTGCGGCGGTGCCGGGCGTACGCGGGCGTCCAGTCCTGTTCCGCGAGCCACGACGAGTACGTCGGCAGGTGCGCGAGGCACTCGAACGAGATCGACAGCATGTTCTGCCGGAGCAGCTGCCAGCACTCCTCGACGGAGTCCGCCGAGATGTAGTGGACGCCCATGAACTCCGGGTTCTCGACGTGGTGCTTGCGGTACGCGGCGTCGATCGCCTGGAAGAGCGGGTCGTCCGCCCAGGTCTCGCGGGGCGGGCGCGGCTGCGGGATCTCCGCGAGCCACAGGTCGAGGCCCTGGTGCGCGGGGTCGGCGGTGAGGAGCCGGTGCAGCGCCGTCGTGCCGGTGCGGGGCAGCCCGGTGACGAAGATCGGCCGCTCGATCGGCACGTCCGCGTACCCGGGGTGCTTCTTCCAGGCGGCCTCGGAGAACTGCCGGGCGGCGAGGGCGCCGCGCAGCATCGCGCGCTGCGCCTTGTTCCCGGCGGGGGTGAGCCCGGCGTCCTTCGCCAGCGATTCCAGCAGGACTTCGAGCCCGCCGAGGTAGTCGTCGTCACCGAACTCCGTCATGCCGGTGACCTTGCTCGCGGACGCGTGGAGGTCCTCGACGGTCCCCACGCTGTCGCGGCCTGCGCTCATCGCGGTGCCTTCCTCAACATGGCGCCCCTTCTAGTGGTGCCACTCGCCGGAGTTGACGTCCAGGCATTGCCCGGTGACCGCGCGCGCGAGCGGCGACAGCATGAACACCACGGCGTCGGCGACCTCGTCGGGTTCCGGGAGTTTGCGCAGGTCGGTGGTCGCGGCGTTCTCGTCGTACACCTGCTGCATCGGGACGCCGCGCTTCTCGGCGAGGTGGTTGAAGTACCACTGGAGGTTGTCGGCCCAGATGTAGCCGGGCGCGATCGTGTTGACGCGGATGCCGCGCGGCCCGAGCTCGGTGGACAGGTTCTGCGTCATCGCGAGGAGCGCGGCCTTCGCCATCTTGTACGCGCCGAAGGTGCGCCGCGAGTGCCGCAGCACCGCCGAGTTGATCATCACGACGGAGCCGCCGCGCTCCTCCAGCGCCGGGACGAGCAGCCTGGTCAGGCGGAGCGCGGCGAGCACGTTCGTCTCGAACCCGGCCCGGACGGCGTCGATGTCGACCTTCATCAGGTCGCGCAGCGGCGGCGTCGCGAACGCGTTGTTGATCAGGCCGTCGACGCGTCCGAACGACGCGAGGGCCGTCTCGGCGAGCCGTTCGCAGGCGGCGGCGTCGTTGATGTCGGCCGGGACGGTGACGGCGCGGCGGCCGAGGTCCTCGACCTCCTTCGCGACCTCCGCGAGCCGGGTCTCGTTGCGCGCGGCGAGCACGATGTCGGCGCCGGCCTTGGCGCACTGGAGCGCGAGGCCGCGGCCGAGGCCCGGGCCGACGCCGGACACGACGACGACCTTGTCCTTGAGCAGTTCGGAGGCCATCAGCCGAGCATCCTCCGCGCCACGGCGACCTGGCGGGCCGCGATCCGTTCCTTCCATTCCGCCGGGGTGACGCGCTGGTCCTCGTAGTGCGGCAGCGCTTGCGGCAGCTCGTCGAACTTGACGATCTCGGCGGTCGGGCCGTCGGCGGGGGTGAGGTCGCGGGTGAGCCGCTGCCAGCGGAACTGCAGGTAGCCGCGGCTGTGGCCGGTCCGCTCGATCCAGTTGGCGAGACCGGGGTCGCGCTCGCTGACGACGTAGCGGATCTTGCCGTCCGGGTCCACGCGGGCCTGGTCGCGGGTGAGGCTCGTCTGGTGGTTGATGTAGTCGAGCGAGATGTACCAGAGGCTGCCGAGCTGGAAGCCCATGTACGGCGCCACCGCCGGGTCGGCGGCGGGCGCGGTGATGACCATGACCTCGTCGTCGGCGAGGTCGTAGTGCCCGACGGACGAGAACTGCGTCGACAGCCCGCCCGGCGTCGAGCGCGGCTCGGTCAGCGTGTTGACCGGCAGCTTCAGGTAGTGCCACTCCGGGAACGCCAGGAAGGTCTTGATCCGGGACACCAGCATCTTCCCCGCCACCGCGTACCGCCGCGCCATCTGGGCGGACGTGATCGGCTCCGGAGACGTCCCGAGGGTGTCGGCGCGGTGGATGCGGATCTCGCCCGGCCGGTCGTTCTCCCAGTCGGAGAACACCTCGCGGACGATCAGCATCGCCGAGCCGGGCGCGAGCGCGACGTAGTCGTCGCCCTCGCCGTCCTTCGGGGGGCCGAACCGCAGCCGGAAGCTCCCGTCCGCGGCGATGTCCAGCTTCCGGTCGTCGAACGCGGTGAGGCTGTCCGGCGACTGCGTCGGCGAGTAGTCGCCGTTCATGATCTGGAAGCTGAGGTCGGCGGTGCTGCCGCGGCGGCCGGTGACGACGTACTCGGCGTCGTCCCGGAGGTAGGCGTGGAAGTACAGCGTGTCGGGGTTGTCCAGGCCCAGCTTGGTGTACGGGCCGGTGGACGAGGCGAAGTACGGGTGGTCGTGCTGGTAGGCGCCGACCATGTGCAGCGACGCCTTGATGCTGCCGGCGAGGTAGTCCAGGCCCTCGGCGAGGTCCTGGTCCGTCCGGACGAACGGCGCGTTGCGGATGATCTGCTCGGCCTCGACGACGGCGTCGGCGAACGGGCGCGTCGCGGCGTCGGAACGGTCTGTTGCGTCGGTGGCCACCGGGCTCTCCTGGGGACGCGGGATCGGCGCGTGCGCGGGGGCTGCTCGCGCGCATCGGGACCGGACGGTAGAACGCGTTCTATGTGCGGGTCAACGCACGGGTCCCGATCACCGGGAGCCGGGCACCGGGGTGGTGAACTTCAGGCTCGGGACGTCGTCGAGCGACACCATGTACTCGTACGTCCGCGTGTGCCCGGTCCTCTCCACCAGCCAGCGGCCGTCCTCGCCGCGCCGGTAGACGTCGCGGTAGAACGCGGCGCCCCGGATGAGCAGCCGGTGCTCCGGGATGATGATCGTGTCGTCGAGGGACCAGACGCCGGTCGCCCGGTCCCCGTCGATGTCGATCTCCGGGGCGCCCGCGGTGTGCGCGCTGATCTTGTCGTCGCCCAGGTTGCCGCGCATGTAGTCGACGATCGCGTCCCGTCCCTCCAGGCGGAGGGTCTTCTTGAGGACGGGGGTGTCGTACTCGGCGACGGCGCCGGGGAGGAACAGCCCGGCGAACTCGTCCCACTGCTTCAGGTCGACGCAGCGCAGGTAGCGGTGCTTGAGCCGGCGGATCTCTTCCAGGGCTTCCAGGTCCATGCGAGACAGCCTGACCGGTCCGTCCGCACAAGACAAGAACACGTTCTAAAAATCCCCGGCCGCGGCGGCCCGCGCCGCCCGCCGGCGGCGCTGCTCCGCCACGTCGGCGACCGGCGCCGAGAGCAGCAGCGTGCGGGTGTACGGATGCTCGGGATGCTCGGTGACCTGCGCGGACTCGCCCGTCTCGACGATCCGGCCGCGGTGGATCACGGCGACGCGGTGGCTCATGCAGCGCACGACGGACAGGTCGTGCGAGACGAACAGGTACGCGACGGCGGTCTCCTCCTGGATCTCCAGCAGCAGGTCGAGGATGGTGCGCTGGGTCGTGAGGTCCAGCGCGGACACCGGCTCGTCGCAGACGACCAGCCGGGGCCGCAGCGCGAGGGCGCGGGCGATGGCGACCCGCTGGCGCTGCCCGCCGGAGAACTCGCGCGGGAGCCGGTGCGCGGCGTCGGCGGGCAGGTGGACGCGGTCGAGCAGCGCGGCGATGCGGGCGCGGGTGGCGCGGGCGTCGCCGCCCTGCGCGACGAGCGGCTCGGCGAGGGTGTCGCCGACGGTCAGCGACGGGTTCAGCGACGTGTACGGGTCCTGGAAGATCACCTGGAGGTCGCGGCTGAGGGCGCGCCGGCGGGCGGCGGTCGCGGTGTCGATCCGCTCGCCGTCGAACGTGATCGTGCCGGACGCGACCGGGACGAGCCCGAGGATCGCCCGGCCGATCGTCGTCTTCCCGGACCCGGACTCGCCGACGAGGCCGAGCGTCTCGGCGGGCCGGACGTCCAGGTCGATGCCCTTGAGCACCTCCGTGCGCGCGCGCCGCCGCCTCCCGGGGAAGGACACGTGGACGTCGCGCAGCGACAGCAGCGGGCCGGTAGGTGACGCGGTGGTGCTCACGCGGTCTCGCTCCTCGCCTCGACGGGCCGCCAGGGCGCGCGCGGGGGCGCGTCGTCCAGGACGGCGTCCAGCAGCCTGCGGGTATAGGGGTCCTGCGGGTCGCGGAGGACCCGGTCGGTGGGGCCGGTCTCGACGATGCGCCCGCCGTTCATGACCGCGACGCGGTCGCACAGGTCGGCGACGACGCCGAGGTTGTGCGTGACGAGCAGGACGCCGAGGCCGCGCTCGGCCTGGAGGCGGCGCAGCAGGTCGAGGACGTCGGCCTGGACGCGGACGTCCAGCGCGGTCGTCGGCTCGTCGGCGATGAGCAGCGCCGGGTCGCAGGACATCGCCCCGGCGATGAGGACGCGCTGCGCCATGCCGCCGGAGATCTGGTGCGGGAAGCGGCGCAGCACCTGCTCGGGCTCGGGGATCTCGACCATGCGCAGCAGGTCGAGGGCGCGCGCGGCGGCGTCCTTGCGGGACAGGCCCATGACGTGCCGCATCGGCTCGACGAGCTGGCTGCCGATGGTGAACGCCGGGTCGAGGTTGCTCATCGGCTCCTGCGGGACGTACGCGACGGTCGTCCCGCGCAGCCTGCGGTGCCGCCGCTCGGGCAGCCCGGCGACCTCCTGACCTGCGACGATGACGCTGCCGCGGGTGACGTGCCCGCCGTCCGGCAGGATCCCGAGCACCGAGAACGCCGTCTGCGTCTTCCCGGACCCGGACTCGCCGACGAGCCCGACGATCTCGCCCGGCCGGACGTCCAGGTCGACGCCGTGTACGACCTCGGCCTCGGTGCCGTCGGGACGCGCGTAGGCGACGGCGAGCCCGCGGATCGACAGCAGCTCGGCGCGGTCGTCCCGGGAGACGTCGGCCGGTACCAGAGCGTCAGCGCGACGACGGCGCGGCGGCGTCCCGGCGCGGTCCTCCAGGGCGTCCCGCAGGGCGGTGGCCAGCAGGACGAGGGCGCCGGTCGTCACGCCGAGCGCCAGCCCCGGCCACAGCAGCAGCACCGGGGAGCGCTGGATGTTCTGGAACGCCTCGTTGAGCATGGCGCCCCACGTCGCGGTGGAGCCGCTGCCGACGCCGAGGAACTCCAGCCCCGCCTGCAGCCCGATCGCCAGCCCGGCGACCAGCGCGACCTGGATGATGACGGGCCCGCGCACCACGATCAGCACGTGCCGCGCGACGATCCGCAGGTCGGAGAGCCCGGACACCCGCGCCGCGTCCACGTACGGCTCGCCGCGCACGTCGGCGACGATGCCGCGCACCAGCCGGAAGAACGACGGCGCCACGAGGAACCCGAGGACGACCATCAGGACCCACACGTTCGACCCGAGGATGGCGCGGGACGCGAGCAGCACCACCATCGCGGGCAGCGCCATCACGAGGTCGGCGGTCCAGCTCGCGGCGGCGTCGAACCGGCCCGCGCGGTAGCCCGCGTACAGGCCCGCCGGGACGCCGAGGACCAGCGCGATCGCGACGCTGACGACCGCGCCGCCGAGCGTGGTGCGCCCGCCGTACAGGATGCGGGACAGGACGTCGCGGCCCGCCGAGTCCATTCCGAGCGGGTGCCCGCCGGACGGCCCGTCGAAGGCGTGCGCGAGCGACGCGGCCTGCGGCCCCTGCGAAGCGAGCAGCGGCGCCAGCGCCACGGCCAGCACCAGCAGCGCCAGGACCAGCAGCGACGCGGCGCCGAGCGGGTTGCGGACCAGCCGGCCGAACGCGCCCCGGCGCTGGACGCCCTCTCTCATACCTGTCTCCTGTGGGGGGACGACCCCCCGCACCCCCCGGTTCGCTTCGCTCATCAGAGTCTCGCCTTCGGGTTCAGCCAGCCGATCAGCACGTCGGTGACCAGGTTGATCAGCACGACGCCGAGGACGGTGAGCATGACCAGCGCCATGATCACCGGGATGTCGCCGCGGGCGGTGTAGGTGACGGTCATGCTGCCGATGCCGGGCAGCCCGAAGATCTGCTCGACCAGCACCGCGCCGCCGAGCAGCCCGACGAACTGCAGGCCGAGCAGCACCAGCGCGGGCGCGGACGCGTTGCGCAGCACGTGCTTGAGCACGATCCGCGGCATGGACAGGCCGCGGGCGCGCAGCGTCCGGACGTAGTCCTGGCGGAGGACGTCGATGACGGCGCCGCGCACCTGCTGCGAGACGCCCGCGATCGACGCGACCGACAGCGACGCCACCGGCAGCGTGATCGTGGACAGCCAGCCGCCCGGCGACTCGTCGAACGGGGTGTAGCCGATCGCGGGGAACCAGCCGAGCTTCACCGCGAACACCAGCACGAGGACGAGCGTCACCAGGAACCCCGGCAGCGCATACCCGGCGACACCGAGCACCTGCACGAACCGGTCGACGGCGCCGCGCCGCACGCCCGCCCAGACGCCGAGCAGGAACGACAGCACGGCGGTCACCAGCGTGACGCCCAGCATCAGGCTGACGGTGACGGGGAGCCGGTTGGCGATGGTCTGCGTGACGTCCTCGCTGGTGAACCAGGACGTGCCGAGGTCGCCGCGGACCGCGTGCGACAGCCAGTCGGCGTACTGCACGAGGGCGGGCCGGTCGAGGCCGAGCGCGGCGTTCTTCGCGTCGACCGCCGCCTGGTCCGCGCCCTGCCCGAGCAGCTGCCGCCCGACGTCGTTGTCCGGGATCGACAGCAGCAGGTACGACAGCAGGGAGATGACGAGCAGGAGCACCGCTCCCCCGGCGAGCCTCCGCGCGACGAGTCTCAGCATCGGCCTCCTCCTTCTTCACCCGTGCCGCGCGTCCCGGCCGCGCGGGCGTCCGTGGCCGCGCGGGCATCCGGGGACGTGAGGAGCCGCATCACGTCCGCGATCGGCTGCTCCATGTCCATCGAGCGGTCCACGAGCCACTGCATCTGGATGCCGTCGGCGACGGCGACGAACAGGGCCGCGAGCCGGTCGGCCGGGACGTCCGCGCGCATCCAGCCCTCGTCCATGCAGCCGCGCAGGAACGCGGCGACCTGGCCGCGGATCTGCGGATAGCGCTCCGCGAAGTGGCCGTGCGCGGGATGCCGGGGGTCGCCGGCCGCCGCCGCCATGGACACGAACAGCTCCACGAGCCCGGGCGTGGACGTCCCCTCCCGGACGATCCGCCGGTACGTCTCCGGGGTGTGGTCCGGATGCCGGAGGCGGGCCGTCTCGTCGCGCATCCGGACCACCTGCGTGAGGAGGTCCTCCTTGGACTCGAAGTAGTGCATCAGGCCGGGGAGGCTGAGGCCGCACCGGTCCGCGACCTTGCGCAGGGAGGTGCCCCGGTACCCCTCGGCCGCGAAGACCTCCAGCGCGGCCAGCAGGATCTCCTTGCGCTTGGCCTGGCCCTTCTCGTACGGCCCCCGTCTCGCCATGGCGATGCTCGCTCGTGCCTTCCCGCGCGTCAGGACGCGGGGGTGTAGTCGTAGAGCGACGGGACGCCCATGCCCGACTGCGGCACCGCCTTCACGCCCTCCCCGGCGACCAGCAGGTACTTCATCCGGTAGAAGGGCGCGAACCAGGCCTGCTCGACCAGGTACTTGTTCAGCTCCTTCGACGCGGCGGCGGCCGCGGCGTCGTCGCCGGCCTGCACCTGCCCGAGCAGCCGCGTCACGGTCGGGTCGGTGGTGCCGAACATGTTGAACGTCCCGGGCGTCACGAGGTCCTGGTCGGTCACCCAGTCGGTGGACGACTGCCCGATGTTCATCACCATCGCGGAGTAGGCGCGGTCCCGGTAGATCTTCTGGACGGCGCTGCCCGCGTCGAGCTGGTCCCAGACGACCTTGATGCCGACGGCCTTGAGGTCGGTCTCGATCGAGGACGCGAGGGCGTCGCCGACGATGGCGGTGACGCGCGGCAGCTTGAGCGTGAACCCGTCCGCGTATCCGGCGTCGGCGAGGAGCTGCTTCGCCTTGGCCGGGTCGTGTGGGTAGTAGGAGTCGAGGGTCCGGTCGTAGGCCTTGGTCTCCGGCCCGAAGACCTGGTCGGTGATCTCGCCGCGGCCCTGGCGGATCTTGTCGAGCATGGTCGCGCGGTCGAGGGCGTAGTTGATCGCCTGGCGGACCTGCGGCTTCTTCAGCGCCGGGGTGCGGAGCCCGTCCCGGTCGAAGAACAGCAGTCCCTGGAAGTCGAAGCTGTACGGGGTCTTGGTGAGCCGCCCGTCGGACGCCACGGCCTGCTGCTGCCCGGCGTCCTGGAGGACGGCGGTGTCGATCTGCCCGGTCTTCAGCCCGTTGACGACGGCGGTCTCGTTGTCGAACACGCTGATCGTCAGGGTCTTGAACTTCGCCTTGTCGCCCCAGTAGTCGGTGCGGCGGTCGAAGACGTACTTGCTCCCGACCGCGGTCTTGGACTTGTCCAGGACGTAGGGGCCGGTGCCGACCGGGGCCGTCTTCAGGCTCCCGTCCTTGAGCTTGGCGGGGCCGGCCATGAGGCCCGCGGCGTCGCTGAGGTAGAACAGCAGGCCCGGGTCCGGCTGGGACAGCTCCAGGACGACGTGCGTCGGGTCGACGACCTTGACGTCCTTGACCGACTTCACGTACTTGGCGCCGCCCCCGCCGCCGTTCTTGAAGTGGTCGAGGTTCGCCTTGACGGCGGCGGCGTCGAAGGCCGTCCCGTCGGTGAACTTCACGCCGTCGCGCAGGGTCAGCGACAGGTGGGTGCGGTCCTTGTCGTAGGACCACTGCGTGGCGAGCATCGGCTTGAACGAGCCGTCCGGGTCCCGCTTGATCAGCGTGTCGTAGGTCGCCTGGAAGTAGGGCAGCGCGCTGCCGATCGCGTCGGCCGGGTCCAGGCTCTGCGCGGCGGTCAGCGTGGCGATGTCCAGCTCGGCGCCGGCGCCGCCGCTCGCCGAGCCGCCGCCTCCGCAGCCCGTCAGCACCAGCGCGGCCGCGGCGCAGGCCGCCGAGGCCGCGATCCGGGTGGAGTACCTCGTCATGATCTCTCCGTCTGGAGGGCCGGGACCAGCGTCGCCGGCGGGACGTCGGGGGGTGGGGCGGCGCCGCGGCGGGGGCGGCGGCCCGTCGAACAGCGAAAACCGTAAACTGATCGGTTTCTGTGCGTCAATGCTTCCGGGCGAAAAAACCGATCGTTATACGGTTTTGATGCGGGGACGGCGGCCGGGATCGGCCGCACCTATGCCCGTGAAGTCGGCTTTACCCTGTTTGACCTGCGGATGGACGCGCGATGGCGCGCGCTCGACCACCAGGCGACCGGCCGGGGGAAGGCCGTAGCCGGGCACATGATCGGACCCCGGTGTGCCACGGGGGCCGGAAGGGATGTACGGTCGGCCGTTGAGCGGCTCGCGCAGGGTCCCGCCGGGCCGTCGTGGGGAAAAGAGGGCTGAGCCGTCCGCGCGCTACTCCTGCGCCCCGAGGGGCGCCGCACCGGCCACGACACCGACGTCCGCCGGCCGCGCCGCAAGCGGCCATGGCTGATCGGCGAGCTGGCGATCGTCTTCGTGCTGCTCCAGGTCTACGGCTACATCCGCTCGCTGGCCGACACCCGGTACGGGCCGGCGCTCGCCCATGGCCGCGACGTCCTGAGCATAGAGAAGCACCTGGGCCTGGACGTTGAACTGCGGACCAACCACTGGTTGACGCGGCATCACGATCTGTCCGAGGTGGCCGTCTGGATCTACCAGCACATGCACACCGGCTTCACGATGGGCATCCTGCTGCTGTGCTACCTCGCGGGCCCCGGCGTCTACCGGCCCGCGCGCAACGCCCTCGTCCTGACCAACCTGGCCGGGCTCGTGGTGTTCTTCGTCCTGCCGGTGATGCCGCCGCGGCTGCTGCCGGACGAGGGGTTCGTCGACTCGGTGGCCATGGCCGGCTTCGGCACCGTGCACAGCCCCGGCGGCGTGGAGGCCGACCAGTTCGCCGCCATGCCGTCCCTGCACATGGGGTGGGCGGTGTGGGTCGCGGTCGTGATCATGGCGCTGCTGCCGCGGTACCGGGTGCGCTGGCTCGCCGTGCTGCACCCCGTCGTCACCGCGATCGTCGTCGTGATCACCGCCAACCACTACGTGCTGGACGTGATCGCCGGGGTCGCGGTGTCCATGGCCGCCCTCTTCGGGACCGGCCTGGTCTGGGCCGGCAACGGGACGACCTACGCGGCCGGCCAGCTGATCAAGCGGAACCGCCCCGCGCCCGTCCCCGACCCCGCGGACCTGGTGGACGCCGAGCCCGGCGAGGCGGACGGCAAGTCCCTCGTGCCTGCGGAGCAGGCTGCGGGCGGCGTCGGCGGGCCCAATCCGGGCGGGGCCGCGACCACCGCGACGGTCAGCTTGGAACGGCCGCCGGGCGGCATCACCAGGGCCGACCCCGACAAGGGCCCCGAGCTCGCTAGCCCGTGAGCGACTGCGTGCCGAGGACGGCGAGGAGCGCCAGCCGGTCCGCGTCCTCGGTGCCGGGCTCCGCCGTGTAGATCATGATGCGCAGGTCGGGGCCGCGCACCGTCAGCACGTCGCAGTCCAGCGTCAGCACGCCCACCCGCGGATGGTCGATGGTCTTGCGGGACGCCTCGTGCCGGCCGACCGTTCCCGTGTCCCAGAGCTCCGCGAACAGCTCGCTCTCAGCGTGCAGCTCCGCGATCAGCTGCTGGAGGCCCAGGTCGGCGTGGTACCGGCCGGCGGCCTCGCGCAGGTCCCCGGCGAGCGCGGCCAGGAACGCGCGCCGCTCCTCCGGCGTGTACCGGACGCGGCCCTCCGGCCCGAGGAAGTTGCGCCACACGCCGTTCCGCTCCATCCCCCGCCAGCCGGACGTGTCGCCCATCAGCGCCGTGTACATCGGGTTCGCGAGCAGCAGCGTCCACGCCGCGTCGTAGACCGCGACGGGCGTCCCGGACAGCCGGTCCAGCAGCCGCTGGACGCTCGGCGTGATGTACGCGGGCACCGCGTCCGGGCCGGGCGGCACCAGCCCGGCGAGGTGGAACAGGTGCGCGCGCTCGTCCGCCGACAGCCGCAGCGCGCGGGCCAGCGCCTCGACGACCTGCGGCGACGGGTTGGACGCGCGGCCCTGCTCCAGCCGGGTCACGTAGTCGACGGAGATCCCCGCGAGCTGGGCCAGCTCCTCGCGGCGCAGCCCGGCCGTCCGCCGGTGCCCGCCGCCGGGCAGCCCGGCCGCCTCCGGCCGGACCCGGTCCCGCCAGCGGTGCAGCGTCCTGCCGAACTTCCCCGGTGCCATGCCCCCAGTCTGCCCGCCCGCGCCGGGCGCCTGCCTGGTACCGCCGTTCCCAGGAAGACGGGACGGCTGGCAGCCCGCCCCTCCGCGCCGCAACCTGGAGACATGACGACGACACTGATCACCGGAGCGAACAAGGGCCTGGGCTACGAGACCGCGCGGCGGCTCATCGCCGCGGGCCACACCGTCTACATCGGCAGCCGGGACGCCGAGCGCGGCCGCCGCGCCGCCGCCGAGCTGGGGGCGCGGCCGGTCGTCCTCGACGTCACCGACGACGCGTCCGTCGAGGCCGCCGCGAAGGCGATCGAGGCCGACGGCGGCCTCGACGTCCTGGTCAACAACGCCGGGATCGAGGCCCGGCTGCCCGACAACGGCGTGCCCGGCGCCGCCGACGTCACCGCGGACCAGATGCGGACCGTCTTCGAGACGAACGTGTTCGGCGTGGTGCGCGTCACGCACGCGTTCCTGCCGCTGCTGCGGAAGTCCGAGGCGCCGGTCATCGTGAACGTGTCCAGCGGGCTCGCCTCGCTGGCGGCGGTCAGCGACCCGGCGACGCCCGCGTACGCCTACCCGGGCGTCGCGTACCCGGCGTCCAAGACCGCGGTCAACATGGTCACCGTGCAGTTCGCGAAGGCGTTCCCGGAGATGCGGATCAACGCGGTCGAGCCCGGGTTCACCGCGACGGACCTGAACGGCCGCACCGGCACGCAGACCGTCGAGGAGGGCGCCGAGATCATCGTCCGGATGGCGCGGGTCGCGCCGGACGGGCCGACCGGCGGCTACTTCGACGCCGAGGGCCGCCTCCCCTGGTGACCTACCCGGGAGTGTGGACGATCTCCCGCTGCCACTCGCCGCGCGGCTGGACGTGCAGCCGCCAGTAGTGCTCGGCGATCCGGTCGGGGTCGAAGAACGTCCCGGCGGCGACGGGGCCGTCCACGGTCACGCTCGCCGCGTGGACGCCGGACGGCCCGTACTCCTGGTCGAGCAGGGCCACCAGCGTCCGCACCCCGGCCTTGCCGAGCGAGAGGCTGACGTACTCCGGCTTCGGCTCCGGCATGCCGCCGGTGACGATGAACGTGCCGCTCCCGCGCCGCGCCATGTCCGGCGCGACGCGGGCGGCGGCCGTCAGCGCCCCGCCGACGTTGACCGCCCAGGCGTCCAGCTGCTCGCGCGCGGACAGCTCCCCGACCCGGTCCGGCCGGACGAGCGCCGCGTTGTAGACCACGGCGTCCGGGACGCCGAACTCGGCCGCCGCGGCGTCGAGGGCACCGCGCAGCGCCGCCTCGTCGGCGGCGTCGGCGGACAGCCGGACGGCGGGCGCCGCCGCCTCCTCGATCTCGGCGAGCTTCCCGGCGTTCCGTCCGATGAGGGCGATCGGCATCCCCTCGCGGGCGAACCGCCGCGCCACGGCCGCGCCGATCCCCGGCCCGGCCCCGATGACCACTGCTCCCGGCATCACGTCTCCCTTCGACGGCCGCGACGCTAGGGCCTCACACCGGTGTCAAGGTCAACCCCGGTGGTCGGCGCGGCTAGTCGTCGACCTCGGCGAGGGCGGGCACGGCGCCTGCCTCGGCGCGCTCGCCGCGAGCACGGACGTACCGCGACAGCCACCAGCTGAACGCGCTGAGCAGCACCAATCCGACCGGCGCGATCCACACCATCGGGGAGCCGGGCTCGCGGAGCGCCTTGCCGAGCCCGGTGTAGACGAGCGTCCCCGGAATGATCCCGGCGAACGTCCCCGCGAGGTACGGCCCGAACCGGACGCCCGCGACGCCCGCGCCGTAGTTCACGACGCCGAACGGGAACAGCCCGACCATCCGCAGCACCAGCACCGACTCGAACGCGCGGCGCGACAGGTAGGCGTCCAGGCGGGCGAGCCGCCCGGACCCGGCATAGCGGGCCACGGCGGGCCGTCCGAGTGCTCTGGCCAGCGCGAACGAGATCGCGGCGCCCGCGGTGGCGCCGGCCAGGACGGACCCCACGCCGACGGCCACGCCGAACAGCGCCCCGGCGGACGCGTTCAGCACCGACCCGGGCACCAGCAGGGTCACCGCCACCGCGTAGCAGACCGCGAACACGAGCGGCCCCCACCAGCCGAGCGAGTCGACCCAGTCGCTGACGTCGCCCCACACCGAGCCGCCCGCGATCGCCACGAGCACGCCCACGCCGAGCAGCACCGCGCCGAGGACCAGCAGCTTCACGAGGGCCGCCCGCGACACGGGCGGGCCTCCGCTCGGCTCCGGTTCCTGCACGGTCTCGCCCGCGCCCGGCGGCGGCACGGGCGCGGCGGCGGGATGCGGGCTCATGGGTCTCCTGCCGGTGTGAACGGGTGTCCAGATCACGCTATGTGGCGAACCCGAGAAACGCACCACCGGCCACCCGCCAAGGCCACCGGCCCGGCCGGTCAGCCGTCCTTGCGGGCGACGGCCGTCCAGCCCGCGCCGGTGATGTACTCGCCGCCCGCGGGCCGCCACTCGTGCAGCGGGACGACGCCGGGCTCCAGGATCGTCAGGCCGTCCAGCAGCCCCGCCACCTGCTCCCGCGTCCGCGCGATCAGGGCCGCGTTCGCCGACTGCGAACGGTACGTCTCCCCGACGTTCACGTTGCGCCGCTCCTCGACCGCCGCGTGCGACAGGATCACGTGGCTGCCGGGCGGGACCGCCTCGGTGAACCGCCGGACGATCCCCGCCGGGTCCCGCTCGTCCGGCACGAAGTGCAGGACCGCGACGAACAGCACGCACACCGGCCGCCCGAAGTCGATCAGCTCGCGCACCTGCGGGTCGTCCAGCACCTCGGCCGGCACCCGCAGGTCCGCCTGGACGACGGCGGTCCGCTCGTCCGCGTCGACCAGCGCCCGCGCGTGCGCCGCCACCAGCGGGTCGTTGTCGACGTACGCGACCCGCGCGCCGGGCCGCACCGCGCGGGCGACCTCGTGCACGTTGCCCTGCGTCGGCAGCCCGGTGCCGAGATCGAGGAACTGGTCGATGCCGGACTCGGCGACGAACCGCACCGCACGCTGCAGGAACGCCCGGTTCGCCCGCGCGACGCCCTCCACCGTCGGCAGCGCCCGGACGACCTCCTGCGCCGCGACCCGGTCGCACTCGTAGTTGTCCTTGCCCCCGAGGAAGTAGTCGTACATGCGCGCGACGCTCGGCGTGGTCATGTCCACCCCGGCCGCCGGCGGAACCTTCGCGGACCCGTCCATCGCGCACCCCTTTCCAGCCGAATCGCTCGGCGATCACCGCCATTGTCCGGCACTCCCGCCGGAGCCGGGCCCCTGCCTTTCCCCTCGCCGGGAGGCAGGGGCCCGGCAAGCTCGGCTGGGGCTAGTGGTAGGCGTGCTCGGCCGCCGGGAAGACGCCGTTCACGACCTCGTCCGCGAACGTGCGCGCCGCCTCGTCCAGCGTGTCGCGGAGGCCCGAGTACTTCTTCACGAAGCGCGGCAGCCGGCCCGGCGTGAGGCCCATCGCGTCCGTCCAGACGAGGACCTGCGCGTCGCAGTCCGGGCCCGCGCCGATGCCGACGGTCGGGATGTCCAGCGCGGCGGTGATCTCGGACGCGACCTCCTCCGGCACCGCTTCGAGGACGACCGCGAACGCCCCCGCGTCCTGCACGGCACGGGCGTCCCGCACCAGCTGCCGCGCCGCCGTCTCGCCGCGGCCCTGCACCCGGTAGCCGCCGAACGCGTTCACCGACTGCGGCGTCAGCCCGAGATGCCCCATGATCGGGATCCCGGCGGACACCATCAGGTCGATCTGGCGGGCGCTGCGCTCCCCGCCCTCCAGCTTGACCGCGCCGACCCCGGCCTCCTTGACCAGCCGCGTCGCGCTGCGGAGGGCCTGCTCCGGGCCCGCCTGGTAGGTGCCGAACGGCAGGTCCCCGATGATCAGCGCCCGCTCCGTCCCGCGGACGACGGCCGCCGACAGGACGAGGATCTCCTCCAGCGTCACCGGGACGGTCGAGTCGTACCCGAGGTGGCACGCGCCCATCGTGTCGCCGACCAGCATCACCGGGATCCCGGCCTGGTCGAACACGGACGCGGTCATCGCGTCGTAGGCGGTGAGCATCGGCCATTTCTCGCCGCTCTCCTTGGCGGCGGCGATGTCCCGCACCGTGATCCGGCGCGAGAACTCACCCCCGTAAAGGGACGGCCTGTCCTGCGTGCGGGCATGCGAAATACGCGTCATGACGACGGCTCTCCCTGCTCATCTCGAAGCGCCCTGACGGCGTCTCCGGACTCGCGCCCATCCTGACACGCCCCCGCCCCGAGATCGACCCCCCGGCCCCCGCCGCATCAAGCCGCGCCGCACCACCACCACGCAACCACCAAAACACCGCACTCCAACGCACCTAGCCGCCGTCGGCGTCCGGCTCTCGGGGGGATGGCTGCGCGACGTAGGTCGCCTTTCCGACCACTGCTACGGTCAGGCCGCGCTCGCGCAGGAGGCGCAGCGCGGCCTCGGCCGTCCGCATGCCGACGCCCGCGTCCGTGGCGATCTCGCGGGCGGACGGTACCCGCTGGCCGGGCTTCAGGCGGCCGGCGGCGATCTCCGCCGCGATGGTGTCCGCGATCACCTCGTAGGCCGCGCGCGGTTGGTCGAGATCGAATTCCACCCGTCCATGGTGAGTCGCACGGGGCAATGTCGTGTTACCCGGTGTTAACCGGTTGCTCGGGCCGACTTCTGAGGGCGCGCGCGGCGATGTGGATGTTCGGTTTGGGTGGGTACGGCGTCATCAAGGACGCGAAACGCGTACGGAGGAGAGCAGCACCATGCCGATGACCACCAGCAAGGGCCGGGTCAACAAGGAGGAGCTGCCCGGACCCGTCCAGCGCTCGGACGCCAAGGCGCAGCGCACGTTCGCGAAGGCGCACGACTCGGCCGTCAAGGAGTACGGGGAGGGGCAGCGGGCGCACCGCGTCGCCTACTCCGCGCTCAAGCACACGCACGAGAAGGTCGGCGACCACTGGGAGCCCAAGGCCAAGGGCGCCAAGGGCCCGTCCGACCGGCAGGCGGCGGGCGGCGTGAGGACCTCCCGGAAGACCGCGGGCGGCGTCGACGCGAACGCGTCGAAGCAGCACCTGTACGACGTCGCCAAGCGGCTGGACGTCTCGGGCCGCTCGACGATGAACAAGAAGCAGCTCGTCAAGGCCATCGAGAAGGCCAACAACCGCAAGACCGCCAAGGCGCGGTCCTGACGCTGCGGCGTGCCGCCCCCCATGCGGGAACGCATGGGGGCGGCACGCCACTTCGATGGCTAGTCGGTGCCGGCTTCCATGGCGGCGGCGTCGAGGAGCTCCTCGCCGGTGGTCGTCTCGCCGCGGGACGCGATCGCCTGGGCGCCGCCGGCGTCCATCGCGCCGATCAGCCCGGTCGAGGCGGCCTGCGCGGCGCCGATCAGCGCCGGGTGCGCGGCGTCCCCGACCATGCCGAGCCCCGCGTACTGCTCCAGGCGGGCGCGGGAGTCGGCGATGTCGAGGTTCCGCATGGTGAGCTGGCCGATGCGGTCGACGGGCCCGAACGCGGAGTCCTCGGTGCGCTCCATGGACAGCTTGTCCGGGTGGTAGCTGAACGACGGGCCGGACGTGTCGAGGATCGAGTAGTCCTCGCCGCGCCGCAGCCGCAGCGTCACCTCGCCGGAGACGGCGGTGCCGACCCAGCGCTGCAGCGACTCGCGGAGCATCAGCGCCTGCGGGTCGAGCCAGCGGCCCTCGTACATCAGCCGGCCGAGGCGGCGGCCCTCGGTCTGGTACGTGGCGAGGGTGTCCTCGTTGTGGATGGCGTTGACGAGCCGCTCGTACGCGGCGTGCAGCAGCGCCATGCCGGGCGCCTCGTAGATGCCGCGGCTCTTGGCCTCGATGACCCGGTTCTCGATCTGGTCGGACATGCCCATGCCGTGCCGTCCGCCGATGGCGTTGGCCTCCAGCACCAGGTCGACGGCGGTGGCGAACTCCTTGCCGTTGATCGTCACGGGGCGGCCCTGCTGGAAGCCGATGGTGACGTCCTCGGTGAGGATCTCCACCTCGGGGTCCCAGAACCGGACGCCCATGATCGGGTCGACGAGCTCGATGCCCGCGTCGAGGTGCTCCAGGGCCTTCGCCTCGTGGGTCGCGCCCCAGATGTTGGCGTCGGTGGAGTACGCCTTCTCGGTGCTGTCGCGGTACGGCAGGCCGCGTTCGAGCAGCCACTGCGACATCTCGGTCCGGCCGCCGAGCTCGCCGACGAAGTCGGCGTCCAGCCACGGCTTGTAGATCCGCAGGGACGGGTTGGCGAGCAGGCCGTAGCGGTAGAACCGCTCGATGTCGTTGCCCTTGTAGGTGGAGCCGTCGCCCCAGATCTGCACGTCGTCCTCGAGCATCGCGCGGACCAGCAGGGTGCCGGTGACGGCGCGGCCGAGGGGGGTGGTGTTGAAGTAGGCGCGGCCGGCCGAGCGGATGTGGAACGCTCCGCACGCCAGCGCCGCGAGCCCCTCCTCCACCAGGGCCTCCCGGCAGTCGACGAGCCGGGCGACCTCCGCGCCGTAGGCGGTGGCGCGGCCCGGCACCGAGGCGATGTCGGGCTCGTCGTACTGGCCGATGTCGGCGGTGTAGGTGCAGGGCACGGCGCCCTTCTCGCGCATCCACGCGACCGCTACCGAGGTGTCGAGGCCGCCGGAGAAGGCGATCCCGACGCGCTGGCCGACAGGCAGAGAGGTGAGCACCTTGGACATGAGTAGAAGTATGCACGCCAATGCATGATCATGCAACACGGTGGATGGGTGATCCAGCGCACGCCACGGCGAGAAGGCCGCCCGTCCCGGCGGGACGGGCGGCCTTCGGCGAAGTACGGACGGCCTTCGGCGAGGCGGCCTTCGGCGAGGTCCAGAGGGGTCAGCGGGTGACGGTCGCCAGGTACTCCTCGGTCTTCACCGGGTCCAGCAGCCAGTTCGAGAAATCGCCCGGGTTCGCGTAACCGTAGGCGAACCGGTACGCGACCGCCTCGTTCTCCGCCGCGATCGCCAGCACCTTCTGGACGTGCTCCGGCAGCGGCCCCAGCATCATGTTCGTGTAGGCCGTCGGGTGCTTGGCGTACTCCCAGTAGGCGTCGAACGTCCGCTGCATCCAGGCCGCGTCGAACGGGCGGTCGCCGTTGCGCAGGATCTCCTGGAAGTAGATCTCCGCGCAGCGCGCCGCGTTGTTGGCGCCCTGGCCCGTCACCGGGTCGTTCGCGACCACCACGTCGCCCATCCCGAGGACGAGCGCGGACTCCGACAGCCGCCCGACCGGGCGCCGCACGACCGGCGCGTACCCGCCGTACAGCGTGCAGCGGGCGTCGGTGGGCTCGGCGTCGACGGTCCGCTCGTACTCCCACGGCGCGTACTGCCGCATCATGTCGAGCGTGCGCGCCAGGTGCCCGGCGGGGTCCGGCCGGTCGTCCCACACGTCGAACGGGCCGCCCGGCACGGCCTCCCAGAGCAGGATGTCGCAGGGCCCCGTGTTGGTGTAGCCGGGCATGAAGAACAGCTCGCCGACCCCGGGCGTCGCGGTGATCCGGACGTGCGGCTCCGGGTGGTCCGGCCACGGCGTCATGCCGTGCAGGTAGACGCACGACAGCTTGCGCTGCGGACGGTCATACGGCGACCGGCTCGCGTCGCGGTCGAACAGGTCCACCAGCTCGCCCTTGCCCGCCGCGATCAGCGTCAGGTCGTACAGGGCGGAGAGCCCTTCCAGGTCGGACGTCATCACGCTGTGGTAGACGACGTTGCCGCCGCGCTCCTCGAACAGCTCCAGCCAGCCCGCCATCTTGACCCGCTGGTCCACCGACTGCGCGTAGTGGTCCCAGCGGCCGAGGGTCTGGAACGCCCGGTTCCCGGGCGGCCCCGCCACCGTCACCCGCTGCGCGACGATCTTCGGCGCGCGGTCCTCCCACAGGTTCAGCCCGTGGTCGCGCTCGATCTGCAGCTGCGGCCAGAACACGCACTGCGTCGACATGATCCGGCCGTGCCGGATCTCCTCCGGCGTCCGCGCCGACATGACGGTGACCTCGTAGCCCGCCGACTGCAGGCACAGGGCCAGCTGCAGGCCGGCCTGCCCCGCTCCGACGATCAGGATCCTTCGCAACGCTTCCTCCTTGTGCGGGGCGGTCATGGGCACCGGGACGGGCGGCCCGGCCCGGTCGCACCCGGGTTCAGCGGGACGCGACGCCGCCGAGGCCCGCGGTCCGGTCGAGGGTGTGGCCGAGCGTCGCCGTCAGCGTCCCGACGACCGAGCCGCGGTCCCGCGCGTCGCAGGCGACGACCGGGACGCCCGGGTCCAGCCGGAGCGCCTCCGCGACCTGCTCGAGCGTGTGCGTCTGCCGCCCGTCGAACAGGTTCACCGCCACGATGAACGGCACGTCGGAGTCGTTCTCGAAGTAGTTGACGGCCGCGAACGACACGTCCAGCCGCCGCGTGTCCACCAGGACCAGCGCGCCGCTCGCGCCGCGGCACAGGTCGTCCCACATCGGCCAGAACCGCGGCTGGCCCGGCGTGCCGAACAGGTACAGCACCAGGTCGGAGGCCAGCGTGACGCGGCCGAAGTCCATCGCGACCGTCGTGGTCGTCTTGCCGCCGGCGTCGGCGAGCGGGTCGACGGTCCGGGCCGCCTGCGTCATCCACGCCTCGGTGTTCACCGCCGGGATCTCCGAGATCGCCTCGACCAGCGTGGTCTTGCCGACGCCGAACCCGCCCGCGACGACGATCTTGACCGAGGTGCGGGGCGCCGCCGGCCGCGCGCCCGGCGCGCGGCGCCCGGCGTCCGGCCCCTGTCCCCGGCCCGGGTCAGGCGAGCTCGCGTAGACCATCGATCACTCTCTCCAGGACGTGCGGGTCGTACGGCGAGGCGCCCTCCGCGGCGATCACGATCCGGTCGCCCGCGGCCAGGTCGGCGAGCAGGACGCGGGTGACCCCGAGCGACACCCCGCAGTGCGCGGACAGTTCGGCGACCGACTCGGCGGCGGCGTGCGCCCGCTCGTACAGCGCCCTGGCCTCGGGCAGCAGCCGCTCGGCGAACGCCGCGTCGTAGCCCGCGCCCGACACCACGGTGTGCACGAACAGGTGCCGCCTGCCGCGGGTCCGCCCGCCGGTCAGCACGTACGGCCGCACCCACGGATTGGCCGTCATGTCCCTCCTCCCCGCAGGCCCGGCCTTACCGGCCTTCCCGGCGCGTCCGGCCTTTCCGGCGCGCCCGGACGGACCGGCCTTCCCGGCGCTTCCGGCGCGGCCGGCCGGCGCGCGCGGACCGGGGCGGGCGCGGTGCCCGCGGCGCCGGTCACGGCATCGCCTGTTCGCTCATGCGGCGCAGGTCGTCGCGCATCTGCGGGGTCAGGACGTGCCCGGCGCCGTGCACGAACTTCGCCATCTCGTGCGCGACCGCGCCGAGGTTCGCGCCCTCGCCGACCAGCACCACCAGCCCGGCGAGCTGCCCGATCCCCATGAACAGCAGGTGCCCGGACGCGAACTTCAGCATCACCTGGTCGCAGCCGCCGGCGCCGACGTGCTTGGCGATGTTGTTGCCCAGGCTGATCATCCCGCTGGTCAGCGCCGCCATCGGATCGACGAACTCCGACGGCATCGGGCCCGACTCGACGAGCGCCAGCCCGTCCGACGACACGATCAGCGCGAACGTCACGCCGGGGGTGGACGAGGCGAACTGCCGCAGCAGCCACCCGAAGTCCTGGGGGCCGCTGGGGCCCGTGGAGGCGATGCTCACTGCCGTCCTTCCTCCAGGTCGTGCGCGGCTTCCGGAGCCCCGGGAGGCTCGGCCGGTTCGGCGGGCGCCGCGCCGGGGAGGCGGGCTCCCGCGGTGAAGGCGTCCAGGTCGGCGGCGAAGGACGACCCGGCCTCGGCGTCCGGCGCGTCCGATGCCGACGATGCCGCCGATGCCGCCGCGCCCGGGGCGGGCGGGCCGTCCGGTGCGGGCGGCGCGACGGGGCGCAGGCTCGCGCGCTCCCGGCGCGGCAG
>NZ_WBMR01000094.1 GCF_008923365.1 Actinomadura montaniterrae | reverse complement strand
GGGCTCTGGCTCGGGTACCGGCGGCTCGGGCAGCGGCAGCGCGGGCGGCTCGGGCGGTTCCGGTGGCGGCCCCTCCGGCGCCCGCCCAGGTGGCGGCGCGCCCGGCGGTACGCCGGGTTCTCCGGCGGGCGGCAGCCCGTCCACCGGCTCGGGCTCGTCCGGCGGCGGCTCCGGCCGAGGACGCGACGATGCCCCGTCCGGCGGCTCGACCCCGTCCCGCTCCGGCGGCGACGGCCCCACCCCCGGCGACGAGCACACCTCACCGTCCAGCGGCACCACCGACCCGGCAGGCCGCACCGAGGCCCCGGCCGGTGAGCACACCACCCCGTCGCCCACCGAGCACGCCCCTCCCTCGGACGGCGAGCACAGGCCCACGGCGGACGGCGAGGCGCCCACCGGCGGCGACACCACGCCCCCGGCCACCGAGCACACCACTCCACCCGCAGGCGGCGACCCCACCCCGGAATCTGGCGGCGAGCACACCCGGACGCCGGGCGACGACGCGGCGACCGGCGGCGAGACCACGCCGCCCGCGACCGAGCACACCACGCCGTCCGCAGGCGGCGACCCCACTCCCACGTCAGGCGGCGAAGCACCATCCGGCGGGCGCACCGAGGCTCCGGCCGGCGGCGGCACCGCTCCGGCCGGTGGCACGGCCACGCCTCCGGCGAGCGGGAGCACCACGACGCCGACCGGCGGCAGGACGACGTCCGAGGGCGGCGGCACGACGCCCTCCGGTGGCGCCTCCACGCCCTCCGGCGAGCACGGCTCCGCCCCGACCGGCGGCGGCTCCCCGACCGGCGGCGGCTCCGCGTCCGGGGATGGCGGCGGCTCCACGGCGACCGGCGGCGGTTCGGAGCCGTCGGACGGCGGAGCGCTGCCCGGCGGCGACCCGTCCGCGCCCGAAGGCGGCGAGGTCCCGCCCACCACCACGTCCGGGACGTCCGACTCGCAGGACGGCGGCCACTCCACCGCCGACCTCCCCGACGCGATGGAGGCGCCCGACCACGGCGGGTCCGACGCGTCGAACGGCCAGTCCGGCATCATCGCGGGCGTGCCCATGCCGATGGGCGGCATGGGCGGTATGGGCGGCGGTTCCGCCCTGCGCGGCGGCGGTGCGTCCGGCGGGTCCGGTGGCACGCGGGTCCGCACGTCCACGCCGTCGTCCGGCTCGGGACGGTCCGAGCCCACGTCGCGCTCGCCGCAGGAGCCGGGGAGCCGCGTCCCGAAGCCGTCGCGGCCGGGTGACGGCACCACCGGCACGCCCGGCGAGGACGGTGCGCAACCGCCGCACGAGACGCCGTCCGGCCCGGGCATGGAGAACGCCCAGCCGCCGCACGAGCAGGCGCCCCCCGGGCAGGAGGACGGACGGACCCCGTCCGAGCACACGCCGTCCGACGCGGAGAACGCGCAGCCCGCGCCCGACGCGCCGTCCGGCGACGAGGGCGGCCGGCCCGCGCCGGAGCGTCCCCTCACCGACGACAACACCCCCGCCGACCCCGCCGAACACCCCATCCAGAACCTCGACGACCAGGGCGTCGTCCGGCCGGACGGCCCGCAGAGCGACGCCGCGCCGGGGCCGGAGCACGCGCCGTCCGGCGACGAGGGCGGGCAGCCCGCGCCCGAGCGCCCGCTCACCGACGGCGACCCCGGCGAGCGTCCCATCCAGGACGTCGACGACCAAGGCGTCGTGCGCGGTGACGCGCCGCAGGACGGCGAGCCCGCACCCGGCGAGCCCGCACCCGGCGAGCCCGCACCCGGCGACGGCGGCCCGTCGCGGGAGAACGACGCGCCGTCGCCGCGGAACGCCGAGCCGGCGGACGGCTCCGGCACGCCGGAGGAGCACCCCAAGCAGGCCGGGACGCCCGGTGAGCACGAGCAGCCGGAGGCGTCCGGCCCGCACGACGGCCAGGGCGACGACGGCACCGGCGACCACGGCACGGACGACGCGTCCGGCGACGGCGGCGACGGCACCACCCACGATCTGGGGGACGCCGAGCACGAGGCCCGCGAGATCCTGTCGCAGTTCGGCGACGACGCGCCGAGCGTCGACTTCACGTCCCGCCCGATCGACCCGGCGGCCGCCGCCGAGATCAACCGGGCCCTCGGCCGGCTCGCCGCCGACTACCCCGGCACGATGCAGCGACTCAACCGCATCGAGTCGATCCAGATGCCGCCCAACGAGAGCGACACCCTCGCCTACGCCCGGACGGGCGGCCCCGACCAGGGCATCTACATCAACGACGACGCGTTCGGCGACAACGCGGCGCGCAACGCGGAGGGCGCCGACGAGGAGGCGGACGGCTTCACCGTCCCGGGCGGCGGGTCGACCGAGGGCGTGTTCACGCACGAGTTCGGGCACCAGCTCGGGCAGCGGCTCCTGAACGACCCGGTGATGCGGGCCGAGCTGAACAAGGCGATCTCCGACGCGCTCGGCGTCCCCTACGACGCCACGCAGCCGCACGACGCCGCCATGAAGACCCGTATCGAGAACGCGCTGTCGCAGTACGGGGCGACCAACCCGCACGAGCTGATGGCGGAGGCGTTCACCGAGCACCGCCTCGCTGAGAACCCGCGCGCGCTCGCCCGGGCCGTCGGCGACGTGATGGACCGCCACTTCCGCGGCGAGGCGCCCACGAGCACCCCGTCCGCGAATGACGGCGGTACTCCGGGCAACCGCGTCTCCCACGACGACACGCCCGGCACCGACCGGGGCACCCCCGAAGGCACGCCCGGCACCGACCGGGGCACTCCCGAGGGCGCGCCGCGGACCGGCGACGACACCACCGACCCGTCCCGCGCCCCGCATGACCAGGGCACGGGCGAGGGGACGCCTCGCCACGACGACGGTCAGATGCGCCCGGACGACGGCCGTCCGCGCACCAACGAGACCGAACCGGGCCAGGGCGAGACCCCGCCCCGCCACGACAGCGGGCAGCTCCCCACCGACGACGGCCGCCCGCACGAGAGCGGCCCCGGCCGCGACAAGGAGCCCGCGGGCCACGACGGCGGCGAACGCCGCCCGGCCGGCGACGAGACCGAACCGCGCCCCGACGAGGGACGTCCGCGCTCCAACGACACCGAACCCCGCCCGGACGACGGCCGCCCGCACGAGAGCGGCCCCGGCCGCGACAAGGAGCCCGCGGCCCACGACGGCGGCGAACGCCGCCCGGCCGGCGACGAGACCGAACCGCGCCCCGACGAGGGACGCCCGCGCTCCAACGACACCGAACCGCGCCCAGACGACGGCCGTCCGCGCACCAACGAGACCGAACCGGGCCGCGGCGAGGCCCCGCCGCGCCACGACAGCGGCGAACTCACCCCCGGCGAACGCCGCCCGGCCGGCGAGACCGAGCCCCACCCCGGCGGGCGGGCGCCCGGCGAGGACGGCCCGCAGTTCCGGCGGTCCCGCCCCGGCGAGGACGGGTCCGACCCCGCTGGCGGCGACGGCGCGAACCCGCCGCCCGACACGCCGTCCGGCACGTCGCCCGACGAGCCCCGGATGCCGCACCAGCAGGCCGAATGGGACCCGCCGCAGGACGCCCACGACAGGTCGATCGACCTCGACCCCACCCAGCGGGTGGTGGACGCGGACGGCCTGCTGCCCAACTCGCGCTACACCGTCCACGAGGTCGGCCCGGACGGCCGGAGGACCCCGCGCAGCGTCGCCTACACCGACCGCAACGGCGAGGTCAGCCACGTCACGAACTACACCTCGGACGAGCCCGGCGCCCGCGTCGTCCCGCCGAACGACAACGTCGACGTCACGCGCCCGGAGCCGGGCGTCACGCACCGGGTCGACCTCGGCCATGTGAACCCGCACGTCTTCACCGGCGAGGAGAACGCCCACGGGCAGGGCTCGGCCCCGTCCGCCGTCCGGTTCGACCCGCCCGCCGACGCGACGCCGCACCCGTGGCCCGGCCGGTACGACCCCAGCACGCAGGGCCCCTTCAGCAACCAGCCGAACCTGCCCAGGAACGCGCGCATCGAGGTCACCGGTCCGGACGGCAAGCTGCACGGCGTCTTCTGGACCGACCGCGAAGGCAACATCACCCACGTCCGGACCTGGTACGGCGACAAGACGCGCGGCTTCAACCCCGAGCTCGGCGACAGCACCCGGACCACCGCGCAGGACATCCCGAAGCCGAACACCCACTACCTGATCGAGCCGCACGACCGGTTCGAGGTGAGCAACCCCAGCCGCCTCGACCCGCCCGACGCCGCCCGCCACGGCGACTTCACCGACAACGGCGTCGAGCCGGGCACGTTCATGTACCACACGGACGAGCACGGCCAGGCGGACACGGCCACCGGGCGCCCCGAGTACGACGCGGGCCACAAGCAGCGCAACGAGGGCGTGCAGACCGACGTCGGCCACATCGGCGGCGGCAGTCCCGCCACGGCCTCGTCCAACCACCCGGGCGAGTACCCCGGCGGGTCCTTCGACGGCGGCCACATCTTCCCGCACGAGGGACGCGGCCCCGGCGAGCGGATCAACTACTTCCCGCAGGAGAGCAAGACGAACCGCGGGAACAGGGGCGCCGACTTCGAGCCCAGCGAGAGCTGGCGCCGCTCGTTCGAGGCGCACCTGCACTCCCAGCACCGGGCCGGGCACACGATCGACCGGATCGACTTCTTCCCCGAGCCGAACGGGGACCACGTCACGCCCGAGGTCGTCCACGTCCGCTGGACGGAGACCGTCCCGAGCCCGATCCCGGGCGGCGAGCCGACCGTCTACACGCACTACCGGAGCTACCACAACCTGGAGCCGACCCTCCGCAACGGCGGTTCCCCGGGCGGCCCCACTCCCCCGGCGAGCAATGGCCCCGCGACGGGCGGCTCCCAGCCGCCGGCGCACCCGGTCGGGTCGGACGCGCCGCAGCCCCGCATGCGCGGCCCGCGGCCCGAACCAGGCGACCAACGCGTCGCCGGCCGCGACCCGGCCCCCGAGTCGTCGCCCCCCCAACCGCGCACGGAGCCGTCCAGCCCCGAACCGCGCACCACCGACCCGTCGAGCACCGAACCGCGCACGGCCGAGCCGTCCAGCACCGAACCGCGTACCGGCGAGCCGTCCGGTTCCGAGCCGCACGCTGCCCAGCCGCGTTCCGCCGAGCCGTCCAGCACCGAGCCGCACACGGCCGAGCCGTCTGGCGCGGACCCGCATACGGCCGCACCGCGCGGGACCGAGCCGTCCGGCACCGAACCGCGGGCGGGTGAGCCGCGGGCGGGTGAGCCGCGGGAGTCCGGGCCGGGAGCCCGTGGGGCGGACGAGCGGCCCGGTTCCGAGGCGGCGGCGACGCCGGAGGCGTCGCGTCCGGACGCTCGGTCGCATTACGGCTGGTACGAGTCGGAGTCGCCGAGCACGGCGCCCAGGCCCGAGGCGGGTGCCGGGAGTCCGGGACGGTCGTCCACGGTCGGCTCGCCGGGGCCGCATCGGACGGAGGGCACCGCGAGCCCGGGGAGCCGGTCGCCGGAGACGGCGCGTCCCGGGGAGGCTCCTCGGGGCGAGAGCGCGGTTCCGCCTGGCGGCGAGGGGGTTCGCCCGGACGCCGCGCGTCCTGGAGGCACCCCTCGTGCGGAAGACGGCACCCCTAGCACGGACACCGCTCCAAGGGCGGCGGACGCGCGCCCGGAGACCGAGAACGCGCCGTCCCCGAGTGAGGCGGGACGCGGCGAGGGCCCGGTGCGGCTGGAGAACGAGGCGTCCGCACCGCACCCGGACGCGCAGCCGCGCTCGCGGGGGCCGGCGGAGCCGGAGGGCGAGCGGCCCCGCACCGCCGATCCGGAGCTGATGCGCCGGATCCAGGAGAACGAGCAGATCCGGCAGGTCGTCGACCAGGCGCGCGACACGGTCGTCAACGACCGCGGCGACCGGCTCGGCGACCTCCTGGACGACGACCTGCGCAACCGGCTGCCGGACCATCCGGAGCTGGCGCGGATCATCGAGGGGAACGGGCCGCCGCCGCTGACCCGCGCGGAGCAGGCGATCCACGACTCGCTGCTGGCGAGGCCGCGGACGCTGCACAGCCTGCTGACCCACCCGGAGGCCGTCCACGTCCTGGAGGAGTCGATCCGGGAGGTGAACGAGCGGGGTCCGGACGCGGTCCTGGCCGACGGGCCCGCGCAGCCCGTCCGGACGCCGCTGGAGGACTGGCAGCAGGAGATCAGCGACCGGGTCATCGGCGAGATCGGCACCTCGAAGGCGCCGGGCCAGCCCGGGTTCGATCATGAGGCGCTGGCGGAGGAGCGGGCGAGGGCCGGCGAGGGCCGGCCGATCCCGAAGGACAGCCCGCTGGTCAACGACTACCTCGACGACCTGTACCGGGCGGCGGAGGAGCAGCGCGGCACGCTGCACGACGTCCTGCGCGATCTCGCGAACGAGCCGGACGACGCGAAGATGCGGCCGGGCGCCAAGGACCGGGTGCGCGCCCTCGACAAGATCATCAACGAGAACAACGGCGACGCCTCCACGCTGAACGACCTGCTGGGCGGCAAGGTCCAGTTCGACAGCGTCGCGGACCTGTACCGCGCGCTCGACCGCGTCCAGGACGTGACGGCGCGGCACGGCGTGGACGTGGTGTCGATCAAGGACCGGCTGCGCAGCCCGCAGCCGAGCGGCTACCGCGACATCCGGATGACGGTGCGGATGCCGAACGGGCACATCGGCGAGCTGCGCCTGCATCTGCGGTCGTTCGACGCCGTCGCCGACCACGAGCATTCGCTGTACGAGGTCTCGCGCGACCTGCCGAACGTCGCCGACGAGCAGGCCGCGCGGGGCGCGCGCGAGCCGGGGCTGACGAACGAGGAGCGGGCCGTCGTGGAGGCGGTCAACCGGCGCCTCAACGAACAGTTCAAGGACGCCCTGGACCAGGCGCTGCCGCCGCACCTGCGGAGCACGCCCGTGGAGGAGCCGCCGGAGCCGCAGCACCGCGACGCGGGCCCGCAGCACGCCCCGTCCGAAGGCCACGCGCCATCCGAAGGCCACGCCCCGTCCGAAGGCCGCGCGCCATCCGAAGGCCATGCGCCATCCGAAGGCCACGCGCCGCCGGAGCATGGGACGCACGAGCCCGCGGAGGGCACCCACGAGGGCGAGCAGACCCACGAGGGCGAGCACGAGCCCGCGGAGCCGGGCGAGACCGCGATCCCCGCGGACCTTCCGCCCCACCTCCACGAGGTGTTCCGCGGCAGCGACGAGACCCCGGCGGGCCGGTCGTTCCACGACCCGTCCGACCCGGCGATGCGCGACCTGGCGCAGCGGGTCCCGGCGGACCCGCACCGGTTCGTGGTGGACGGGCACGGCGACGCGGACGGGCTGCGGCTCGGCGGCGGGCGCCGGCTCGGCGCGGACGACCTCGCCGACCTGATCCGCAACGACCCGAACTGGAACGGCCGCGAGGTGCTGCTGCTGTCCTGCCACACCGGCGACGGCGAGTTCGCCGCCCGGCTGGCCGAGCGGCTCGGCGTCCCGGTCGTGGCGCCGCACGGCCTGGCCTGGTCGGACGGCGACGGGAACGTGTACGCCTCGTCCGGCCATCCGGACGCGGACGGGCAGGTCCGGCCGGGCCTGCCGCCGGACGGCTCGTGGACCGCGCATCACCCGGACGGCACGACCGCGCCCGCGGGCGAGGGCGGCTACGCCCCCGGCCACCGGGGCGGGGACGACGCGCACTCGCGCGGCGACGCGGAGGCCCGCGGGCTGCGGGACTGGTTCCGGCGCCGCCGCGACCCCGAACCGCCCGCCGCCGGCAACGGCTGGAACGGCGGCCCGCCGCACACCGGCCACGCAGGGCACGCAGGGCACGCCGATCCGCGGCGTCCGGCGCCGGGCTACGGCGCCCCACACACCCCGTACAACCCGGTGGCCCATCCCGGCGCGACGCCGGCCGCCCACCCTGGGGCCACCCCCGCCGCACACCCCGGCGCGACGCCGGGTGCCCACCCGGGCGTCCACGCAGGCGCGAACCTCAACGTCCACCCCGGAGCCACGCCGGCGGCGCACCCCGGAGCCCATCCGGGTGCGCATCCAGGCGTGCACGCCGGAGCCAACCCGGTCGCGCACCCCGGTGCCGCTCCGGGCGGTGCCCCCGGTGTCCGGCCTGGTGCGAACCCCGGCGCGGGTCCCGGTGGACGGCCCGCCGCCCATCCGGGGACGGCTCCGGGCGGCCGTCCCGCCGCAGGCCCTGGCGTCCCGCCGAACGCGCGTCCCGCCGCGCACCCCGGCACCGCGCCCGGCGCCCGTCCCGGCACGACACCGACCGCACACCCCGGTACCAACCCGGCCGCGCACCCCGGCGCCAGCCCGGCCGCGCGCCCAGGAACGCACCCGGGCGCGGCCCCCGGCACCCACCCCGGCGCGCACCCCGGCACCCCCGCCGGAACGCATCCCGGAGCGCATCCCGGAACGCATCCGGGCGCCCACCCGGGCACGCATCCCGGCGCCCACAACCCCGCCGCCGGCCATCCCGCGGCGCACCAGCCGGGCGAGCACGCGCATCCCGGCGGGCCGCACCACCAGGAGATCGGCCACGTCGACTCGGACACGGTCCGCCGGTTCGACAGCGACCACGACGGCGAACTGTACGGCGAGACGCGGCTCGGGCACGTGTTCCAGCAACTCCCGCCGCATCTCCAGCAGGCGGTGCACTGGTACACGGTGCAGTCGATGCCGAACCCGCACCTGCGGCCCGGCGCGGACGTCGGCCGGTACCTGAACCAGGTGCGGCTGGAGGAGAACTACGCGCGGCACCTGATGTACCTGAACGGCGGCAGCATGCCGGTCGACTCGCATGCGCTGAACGCTATGTGGCGCCGTCCGGACCTGACGGACTACCAGCGGCAGATCGTCCAGTACGTCCTGTCGCATGAGAGCCCCGAGCTGCGGCTGCAGGAGATCTGGCGGCAGCACCAGGACCACGAGCGGCTGAGCCAATACCTCGGTGGGGAGCCGACGCCGGAGGCGTTCTGGCGGCGGATCGCCGAGCTGGACCAGGCGCTGCACCAGCCGCTGCTGGAGCCGGTCGAGACGGTCCGCGGCCTGCACGACGTGTCGTTCCTGCTCGCTCCGGACGGCACGCCGCTCGGGAACCGGGACCCGCGGATGCTGATCGGTATGACCCAGACGGAGCCGGGCTACATGTCGACCTCGCTCGGGGTGAACCCGACGGTGGTGGACGGGAACCCGTTCGAGTTCCGGATGCGGATGCGGCTGCCGGAGGGCGCGCACGGGCTCTGGATGGGCACCCGCAGCGCCTATCCGGACCAGCGGGAGCTGATCCTGCCCCGAGGCACCCGATATCGCATCACGAACGTCGTCCATACTGGATTCACCTGGACGCAGACCAGGGACGGCGGCTGGGTGCAGCGGCCCACGTTCGACATCTGGGCGGACGCGCATCCGCCCCGCTGACGCCCCGCGCAGGGGACGCGCACAGGGGACGCGGCGCGGAAACGGGGCGCCGCGCGGAGGGACACGGCGCGAACGGGACGCCGCGCAGATAACGGGACGGCCATGCAGATTCGGAAGGGACAGATGCCATGAGCACCCCGCCTCACCCGGGCGGTAACAGCGGGTACCCGGGCATGCCCTGGTCTCCCGACCCTTCGCGGCCGCTGCCGTCCCCGGGCGGCGCGCACGACCCGCTGGACCTGCCGCCCGCGCCGGCGCTGCCGGGGGAGCCGGTCCCGCCGCCGGAGAGCTACGAGCGCTCCACCCGGCAGCGGGTGCTCTACCTGCCGGTCATGGCGGGCGGTGATCTCCTCGGCTACGTGTGGGCCGCCGAGAGCAACACCAAGGCGTGCGGGTTCATCCGCAACCTGGCGTTCTTCGAGCGGAGCCTGGACGCGTCGTCGCTGTGGAACCGGCGGCTGGACCAGTCGTACGGCGAGGGCCTGCCCGCGCAGGACGCGGTGCGCCGGTGGCGCGGCGCCCCGGAGGACCCGGAGGGCGGCGCGATCCCGGCGGACGCGCAGGAGCAGTGGGCGCAGAGCCTGAGCGAGCTCGGCGCGTCGCTGAACCCGGACGCCCCTCGCTCGCCCGGCCCGCTCGTCCAGGACGGCCTGTACCCGGACGGGACGCCGGCGGACCGGTCGAAGGGCTGGGGTCCGCTGGTCAGCGCCCCGATGCCGGCGTATCCGGAGGAGACGGCGGGGCCGGTCGTACACCTGCCGGTGGTGCTGGGCGGGAACCTCGTCGGGTACGTGTGGGCGGCGGTGTCGGGCGACGCGGCGGGCTACCTGCGGCGCGTCCCGGCGGGCCGGGCCGGGGAGATCGCGACCGGGCTGTGGAAGGCGCGGCTGTCGGACGCGTACGAGGCGGGCGTCAACGCCGTGCAGGCGATCCGGGCGTTCCGGGGGCTGCCGGAGGACCACCTGTCCGGCACCGTCCCGGCGGACGCGGCCGAGCAGCAGGCCCCGGGCCTGGCCGACCTGCGGCGGCTGGCGGAGCAGTGACCACCCGCTCCGGCCTGCGGCGACGCCGCCCTATCCTCGGACCGAACCCCCTTGTCCGCCGTAACGGAGATCGACTGCAATGAGCCCGGCGAGGAAGACACATCCGCGCTACTTCACCTACAACGAGCGGCCGGTCGTCTTCGTGGAGCCGCCGGGCGGCGGGCTGGACTGCGTGGCCTGCACGCCCTGGGCGGGCGACTTCGTGCGGGAGACGCGCTACATCAGCGAGATCAACTTCAACCGCGACGCCGACATCGAGGAACTGCCGTTCGAGGACTTCGTGCCGGCGGTGGAGCTCTTCCGGGCGCGCAACGGGCTCGGCGAGGGCGCGGTGAAGGCCCTGTACGAGACCATGATCGGCTTGGAGGAGACCGCCGAGCAGGAGCGCCGCCCGCTGAGCGCGGAGGAGCGGGCGCTGATCCGCTCGATCGGCAAGCGGACCCATCCGCTGTTCGAGGAGTACCTGAGCGGGCGCGGCCTGGCGGGGACGCCGCCGCCGGTGCCCGCCGCGCTGCGGGTCGCGCGGGTCTTCGACGAGATCGGCGCCGACGGCACCCCCCGCTACGACCGGCCGCCCGTCCCGGAGCACGAGCTCGACGGGCTGCTGCGCTACCTGCGGGAGGCGCCGATCGTGCTCGCGGCGCGCGGCTACGACACCGACCGGCTCGATCCGGCGCGTCCCGCCGAGGTGCCGCTGACGTACCACACCGACGGGACGTGGATCTGGCCCGGCGCGGTCCACTACTACCTGCGGGTGCACGGCGTCCCGCCGGAGCCGCGCCTGGTCGGGTACGCGTCCGCCGAGAACTTCCGGGTCCCGGAGGTGGACGAGCAGACCCGCGCCGAGGCCGTCGCGACGATCAACCGGCCCGCGGAATGACCGGCGCCCCGTCCGCCCTCCCGCAGGACGAGCACGACCTGACGGACGCGCTCGCGCCCGAGAGCCCGATCCTGTTCTACCGGGCCCGCCGCCTCCTCGGCGACTGGACCAGGGACGGCGCCGCCCGCTTCCGGGTCGGGCGCCTGGAGGACGGCTGCTGGTCGGTGCTGCGCGTCGAGGACGGCTGGCGGTCCGTCCGCACGGACGGCGACCGTCCCGCCGCAGGCGACCGTCCCGCCGGGGGCGACCGTCCCGCCGGGGGCGAGGCGCACGAGGCGGCCCGCGCCGCCGTAACGCACGAGACGGCCCGCGCCGCCGTGGCGCACGCGGTCGGCGGCCTGCTCACCGAGGCGGGCACCGGCCTCAACCCGAAGATCTTCCAGATGGCGGGGATCGTCCGCCCGGGGCCGGACGACCGCACCGACCGGGGCCCGTGGCACCTCACCGAGGCCGGCGAGCGGCTGCGGGCCGAGTCGGAGGACGCGCCCCGGCCGGGCCCCGAGGTGCCGTGCGTCCCGCTGGAGCGCCTGCTCGGCCGCGAGCGCGGCTACTTCACGCTGCGCCGCGAGCCCGCCCCGGAACGCGGCGGGTTCGTGACCGTCCACCGGGTGTTCGAGCTGGCCGCCCGCGACCGGCTCCCCGGTGACCCCGGCGAGCCCGCCGAGACGCTCCCGGAGGGCACCGTCCTCGACGGGTACGGCGCCACCGACCAGGTGTTCCTGTACGAGCCCGGCACGCCGTTCCACAAGCGCGGCCTCCAGGGCATGCCCGAGATGTACGAGCACCGCTTCTACGAGGTCCGGCGGCCGCTGCGCGTCCACCCCGCGTTCCCGCTCGAGCACACGATCGTCGCCCGCGGGCGGACGACCGGCACCGGCCGCGGCTTCTACCTCGTCGACTCCGTGGCCGATCTCCTGCGGGACGGCCGCCTGGCCGAGGCCACCGGACCGCGCGAGGAGACCGCACCATGACCCCGGAGGACGAGAAGGCCCACCTCCAAGGGCTGATCGACGAGGTCGTCCGGCTGCTCGGCGGCGGCTGGCGCGACGCCCGGCTCGCCTACCGCGCCGTCGGCGGCCACGAGGTGATCGAGCTCACCGGCCACGAGGACGGCTCCGCCCCCGGCGCCGTCGCCCGCGCCGCGCGGCTCGTCCCGGGCACCGCGATCCCCGCGCTGCTGCGCCGCCACCGGGAGATGACCTACCACCCCGACTACGGCGCCTGGATGTCCCTCACCTACTCGATCTGGAACCGTCCGGACGGGCCGGAATGGGGCGTCGAGGCCGACCAGCCCGACGAGTTCGCCTGGACGGACGAGATCGCCCCGGCCGACGCCGCCGCCGAACTCGCCCGGTTCCCCCGTCCCGACGCGTACGTCCCCGGCTGGCTCGGCCGCCTCAACGCCCTGCACGCCGCCGGCGAGGCGTTCGACCCGGACGCCCTCCGCACGGCCCCGCAGGACGAGGACGACCTGACCCGGCAGCTGCCGCCAGGCCTGGAATCCCTGTTCTCGCGGGCCCGCGAGAAGCTCGCCGACTACGTCCCGGGCGTCGACCGCCTCCGCGTCGGGACCGTCGCCGACGGCTGCTGGACGATCGCCCGCACCGACGGCGCGTGGCTCGCCGTCGGGCCCGACGCGTCCGTCCGGCCCTTCGACGACCCGCGCGCCGCCACCGTCCACGCGATGGCCGGCGTCATGGCCGGCGCGGACCTGGAGATCAACAGCCAGGTCCTGCACGCCGCCGGGATCATCACCAGGCAGCGCTCCCCGCGCAAGAAGCAGGACGCGTGGAACCTCGCAGCGGACACCGACTCGCCGGTCACCCGCACCTACTCCTCGCCCCGCCCCTCCGCGCCCGGCCCGTACATCGCCCTGGAGGGGATGGCCAACCGGCCCGGCGGCTACTTCGTCTGCTTCCCCGGCCCGGCCCCCGAGCACGGCCCGTACGCCTCCGTCCACGAGATCTGCGGCCTGCTCGCCGCGACCGGCCTCCCCGTCCCGGCCCCCGCCGCCGAACCGGAACCCGCAGGACCGGCCCCCGAGCCGCCGAGCGAGACCCTCCCGGCGGGCAAGGAGGTCGACACCTACCACGACCCCGCCGACCGGTTCGTCTTCGAGATCGGCACGCCCTGGCTGCGCCGCGGCCACAACAACCTGCACGGGCTCACCTACCGGGTGTACCGCGTCCAGCAGCCGCTCCGCGCCTATCCCGTCCTGTTCGAGGTCGGCCCGATCGGCTCCGGCACGCCCCCGGAGGAGACCGGGATGGGCTATAACCTGGTCCACCCGATCGCCGACCTCGTCGCGTCCGGCCACCTCGTCGAGATCACCGGGCCCGGCGGCGAGCCCGGCCCCACCGTCCACCGGCCAGAGGAGCAGCCATGACCCAGCCCGCCGGTCCGGCCCCCGGCCGCGGCCCCCTCCCCTACGACCAGGCCCGCTACCAGGAGCTCACCCGCGGCATCGCGGTGCTGCTGGCGCAGGCCGCCCCTTCCGGCTGGCGCCGCGTCGACCTGCGGATCATGATGACGGTCGCGGTGTCCGACGCCGCCCTGACCGTCGCGATGGACGACGGCACCACCCGCCCTACCGAGATGCCCCGCGACATCCTCGACATGGCCGCCGAGCTCCGCTCCATCATGTACCGGCAGGACCGCGGCACCTGGCTGAGCATGCGCGTCATGCTCGACCCGCCCGGCTCCTACTACACGAGCTTCAACAACGACTACGACCCGCACTGGGAACCCGATATCCCGGACGACGCCTACGCGCAGGACCTCGCCGCGTTCCCCCGCGCCGAGGAGAACGTCCCCGGCTGGCTGCGCGCCCGCACGGGCCGCCCGGAACTGCCGCCCGAGCCCGTCCGGCCCCTCGGCCCCGTCGAGCAGAAGGACCTCCTCGAGGACGTCACCTCACTGCTCGTCGACGCGCTCCCCGCCGGCTGGCAGCAGGCCGACGTCTACCACAACGCCCTCGGGACCCACGCCGAGACCGTCTCGCAGCTCCTCATGTGCAACACCCACATGCCCCGTCTGTGGACGCCGCCGCCCGCCGCCGACGCCCTGTTCGGCCGCCTCCGCCGCGGCATGTACGCCGACGGCCTCGGCACCTGGTTCACCGCCCGCTTCCTGCTGACCTTCCCGTTCTCCTACCAGGTCGAATACACCCGCGACACCGAACCGCGCTGGAAGACCCGCCCGGAGCCGTCCGCCTACGCCGAGGACCTCGACCTGTTCCCCCGCACCCCCGACAACACCCCGGCCTGGCTCCACCCCCGCACCTGACCCGCGTCAGCGCTTCAGGGCGTCGAAGATCCGCGGCAGGAGCATCACGTTCTGGTTCTGCTGCGGCACCCGCAGGATCGGCTTGGCCGCGCCCCGCGCGTGGACGAAGTACCAGCCCTTGTCGAACGTGACGCCCTCGATGCCGTCCCAGCCGCGCGACACGTTCCCGCCGACGAACCCGTTCCGGTTGATCCGCACCTTGCCGACGTCGACCGTCTGCCCCGCCTCCACCGCGGCGAGGAACTGCCGCAGCAGCCGCGGCTCCACGTACGTCCTAGACAGGTCGACGAGGAACTGCCAGTCCGACGGCGGCGTGTTCGCCCGCAGCCCCGTCTCCTCGAACGCGATGCCGGGCGCCTCGTTGACGGGAAAGAACCCGATCTCGAAGTGGTAGTCCGTCGACGTGTGGACGCTGCCGATGTTCAACGGCCCCCGCATCCTCGTCTGCACCGCCGTGTACCCGACGAACTCCGCCTTCGCCAGCTCGATCGTCGTCCCGTCCCACGTGATCGCATGCGAGTCCGCATGCAACTCAACGCCATACCGAGTCTTATGCAAAACCGGCCCCTGCTGCCCCTGCGGCTGGCCCTGCTGAGGCTGAACGGGCTGCGGTTGCTGAGGCTGGACCTGCTGAACGGGCTGAGCAGGCGTCGCGTTAACGTGCTCGGTCCACCTCGTCCCATCCCACCAGCGATGCCCGCCCCCGCCGTACGGGTCCGCGTACCACCCGGCCTGAGTCAAGATCCACACCTCCCGGCAAACCACCGACCGCCCCGAACATATCCGCTCCCACCCCCAACAGACCGCCCCCAACCCCAAGGACGCCCGCACAAAGGCGACGGCGACGATGTCGGTGGGAGCTCCACGATAGAGAAGGTGGGCGAGGTCCCAGTAGCGAAGCGGACGGGCCTCCGCAGGGCAACCGCCTGACGCGACTAGCCGATCGCGGCTATTAGGATCTGACGCCGATTTGGCGAGTCGTCCGAGCTCACGGCGAACTGGACACCGACGAAGCGTGGGCCTGCCGAGACAGGCTCATTCAGAAAATTTTTTCATCACATCTTCCGCAAGCTTGTGGAAGGCGGGCTCGTGAGCATCAGCACAACCAGGCCCACAGCCCTTAACGCCCCCGTCCGGCTCGTAACTAATGAACACGACTATATCGTCGAAACGAAGGGCGATATGCATGTACCATTCACTGAAAGGGCTGAGCCACTCTCGGACTTCATCGACCCTTCCCTTTTTGTCGGGAGGCCGCACGACCGTTCCCGAGGAGCCGACATATCTGGCTATAACTTCCCCGGCACGCCACTTTCCATCCTTGCCGCCCTTGCCAGCATAGCGTTCCACCTCGACAACGAGTTCTTCGCGCCCTTCCGTCCACTTGCATATCGAGTGATCACCTGAAAACCGGTGCGCTCTTTTACTGGGATGCGCCACCAAGGGCGCAATATCCTCGGCGGATACCAGCGGGCAGGCGTTCGGGACACGATCCGTACGGTCGACCAAGAACCAGGTCACGCCCACCACGAGCACGAGACTTAGGAAGGCGCCCACGCCGAGCCGGCGGCGCGTCAGGCTCACCCGCATGTCACACCACACTCAGCATCAATACGCACCGGCCTACTGATTAGGCGATTTGATCTCTGCATCACGGGCCGCGTCTCGCGCCTGCGAGATCTGCAACTGAGCATCCGAGTTCAATTGGTCGAGGCTTCCGTAACCGTTCCTCGCCGCCTCGCCGGCGAGGAATCTAATATAGTCGTCACTCTTGCCGCTGGAAATCGCGGCCTGCGCCGACATGGCCTCCGCAGAATTGTGATGAGCGGATTTGAAGGCGGAATCGATTCCTCCCGACAGCAACTCACCGACGCCAGGGACCGGTATCCGGCCGGCGACGTTCCCCACCACCAGGTTCGTAACCTTGTGATATCTCTCCAGAGATTTGTTGTACTGATCGTCTACTTTACCTCCGGCTTCGGTCAACGCCTCTTCTCTCCCGTAGTCGAGAGTGCCCAGAACGCGCGCGGTCGCGTCCAGATTGAAAGGCGTTTTCGGTCCGTGCATGGTGGTATGAGCGTGCAACTGCTCGGCGGTGTACACCGCGGCATAGTCGTTCGGATCCTTGGCAAGGTCGGTGAGAACGCGACGATAGTTGTTCGTATTCCCGTCGAGGTTCCCGCCGACGAACTCGTCGTGCACATCCTTGATGTCGTTGGCCACCACGTTGCCGATGTGACCACGCAGGCCATCCGGGATATGGCCGTCCAGTCCGCCCGAGTCGATCGGTTTGCCGATGGTCTCGATCGTGTGGCGGGCGATCTCGGCGGAGGCCGGATCCGTGGCGGCGTTGGCGGTCGCGGACTCCAGGGCGCCGCCGAACATGCCCATCGCCGGCGGCTGGTAGTTCTTCGGCATCGCCGGTTCGCTGAAGTCGAGGGGCCACCGGCGCTGGGTGAGGAAGTAGTCGATCTTGCCGTGGTCGGAGAAGAACTGCCTGGACGCCTCGGGGTTGTCGGCCATGGCGCGCATGAGACCGTACATGGGGTCGTTGCCTGCGCCGTTACCGTCGCTGATGTTGAGATGCAGGTGGCCGTTCAGTCCGGTCGGGCTGTTCTGCTGCCAGATTCCGGGGTGGCTCTTTTCGAAGCCGTACAAGTCCCCACCGACGTCCTTGAGGAAGGATGTCGAGTAGTGACCGCTGCGCATGAGGTTTCCCAGGATCTGGTAACCGTACGGCTGATAATCGCGCAGACCGATGTCCATTTTCTGCTTGCCGGCGGCTTCGAGTTGCTTCACCCAGGCGTCCGGGACGTGCTGATGGTTGGCCGGGTCAGTTCCGGCCGCCAGCGCCGTACCCATCTGGCGCTGGAGATCGCCCAGCAGCGCGGTACGTTGCTTGTCGCCGCCGTATGGGTCCATCGTCGAGAGGACCCCGCCGAATCGGAGGGCACCCTGCGGGCCGAGATCGTTGAGGAACGCCGTGGCGAACAAGGGGTTGCCCGAGTTCTGCTTGAGCAGGTCGTCCAGTTCCTTCAGCTCGGCCTTACTCAGGATCGGAGCCTTCTTCGCCAGCTCCGCCGCTCGCTTGGCCTGGGCTCCCAGCTTGGCGTCGTTCGCCGCCTGGGTGTCGGCGTCCGGCATGGCGACACCCCATTTGCGCAGCTGCTGAGCCGCCGCCTGGTCCGCTTTGGTCGCGCGATCGACCGCATCCTTGATCAGCTTCGCGATGTTGTCGACAACGCCCTGCATTTCCTTCTGGCGCTGCGCGGCGAGGTCGGACTGGCCCGCCGGCACGGGGATCTCCGGAGCGGTGACCTTGGAGCCGTCGCTGGAGACCGTCACATTGCTGCGACGGGCGGCGTCGAGCGCACTGTGCAGCTCCCGTTGGGCGCTGGTGATCTCCTCCGAGAGGGTACGGAGGACCCCGGCCACCTGCCGCATCTCATCGACGGCGTCCGTCGTGGCCTGCTCGACGTTTCCGCAGTGTTTGGCCGCGGCCTGCGCCGCCGGCCCGGCCCACACGTCTGGACGCTGCATCGGCCGGAAGACCTGGGAGGTCAGATGTCCGGCCTCGTCATCGAGTTTCGCCGCGCAGTGACTCCACGACTTGGCCGTCTCGCTGAAGAGTTCCGGCTTGGCCTTACGTAGCTGGTCGAAGCTCACCATGACGCGTCACTGCCCCCCGACCTGCCGGACGTGGTGAATAACGCGCTGCTCCGCCTCGTGATAATGCTGCACGGACGTGTGCAGCTTGCTGCCCACATCGGTGGTCTGGCTGCCCAGCTTGCCGATGTTGCCGGCCCAAGCCGTCGCGCATTGCGACAAAGCAGCGGCCGACTCCCAACCGCCATGGCCGGTGACCGCTTCACGCGAGGGTCCTTCGATCACCTTCGACAACTCGGCGATGCGCTTGCCGATCGTGTCCGCCTTGCCTGCGATGCCGGTCAGTTCGCCGCGATGGACCCGGAACTCGATCCCGTCGGCGGTCACCATGGGGGTGGTCATGCGTGTTCCTCTGCAGTTCCGGAGCGGAGACGATGACGCCGCCGACTCACGATTCCACTCGGTTCGGTCTCGCACTACGGCGAATCTCCGTCGGCACCGGGCAGGCTTCGGTCAGGTCGACCGCACGTCCGCCTCCAACGAGCGGGAGACCGCGCCGTCGGGATCCGGCGGAATCTTTCCGCTACTGGCAAGACAAGTCAAGTCTCAGTCAACAATCCGACTGGGCTGAGCCCGTTACCTCCGCCTTTGCCGTTCGGACGACGCCGCAGACCGTCACCACCTGCACCGAGAGCCCGTTCGAGCGAACGGCAGCGCGGCCGGCCATGCACCAGGTCCGTCCTCGCCTGTCCTTCCGGCCACGCCCCAGTGTGCGATCTTGAGATCACGCAAGCCGACCCGGCTCACTACGAGAGCACTAGTTGCCGATCGCCGTTATCGTTACTTGATTTTTCGCTGGCGGGTGGCCGGTGGTGGCGATGAAGAGAGTGTTGTTTCCGGCGGCGATCCAGAAGGGTTTCCCTTTCAGTAGGGGCTTTATGTCGGTCGTCTTCGCTTGGCCGACTGTCGCCACCTTGATCTGCCCGTTCTCTTGAACTTCGTATGCCCGGGTGCCGTCGAATGCTGCCTCCCGTAATTCCTCTGAGAGGTTCACGATCGAGGGGTTGTCTCCGCTGGTAGTCGTGATTGTGAAGTAGTGCTTGCCTTGCCGCGTGAACGGGAAGATCATGGTGGTGCTCACCGTTACCAGCGGGGAGAGCGGGCCCCAGATGTCGTGAGACTCGGCTTTGTTCCGCACGGTTTTCACCCGGCCTGAGGGATCTTGAATAATCAGGTTGTGCGAGCCCTTTGTGACTTGTTGTTCGAATAGGCCGTAGCCGTCGTCGTTGATGCCTACGAACCTGTCGTTTGCGGATGGGCCGGAAGGTTCATCCGGCGCTAGCGCGCTATGGTGCCATGTGGGTTGGCCTGTGGCGGCGTTTACTGCGACGACGGCGTCTTGTGCGCCGCATGTGACGGGGACGGAGAGCCAGTTCTTGCTGACGTATCGCTTCGTCTCAACGCTGCTGGGCTGGGTCAATCGGGATGTGTCCGGTGTGCAGCCGTAGAGTTGACGGCGGCCGATGTTCCACTTCGTGCGCCCGGTCAGGCCGTCGACGCCGCTGATGGTGTTGGTATCGATCGAGACCACGGGGATGGCTGCGGACGTGGCCAATGCTTGAAGTTCGTCGGAGTAGGGGATCCAGGCGCCGGATGGCGATGGCGATCGCCAAGTGACCCGGCCGGTGGGTGCGTGAACGCTGAACCAGCGCCCGTTGCGCGTGGCGATGACCACCTGCTGCTCGCTCACTGCGAAGGCCGCGACTCCCGAGCGGTCAATGGAGGCGCTGCGCCACACGGTCGCGCCAGTGCGGGCGTTGAGCGCCTCGACGTCTTGGGACGAGGCCGTTACCAGGACCCCTCCGACCAGGGTCAGGTCTCTGATTTCGCCCGCTTCGGGAGCGAGGGCGAGGGTTCTCGTCCATGCGGCGTGCCAGTGGCCTGGTGTGGGGCCTGTGGACGTGATCGGGGCGACGGACGGGACCGTGGTCGGCGAATTCCTGGAGTCGCAGCTGGATACGAGCGCACAGGCCAGGAACAGCACTGCTGCTTTGCGAGGCTGAACCGGCATCAGCGCCCTCTCTGCGGTCGGTTTCAGCGGAGGGGAGACGGCCCGCTGAGATTCCGCGGAATCTTTCCGTGGGGCGCAAGACGAGTCAAGCCATAGTCAGGACAGCGGGCGGAGCGTGCCGCTCCGTCGCCGCGTCGAGGCGATGCGGTGCTACCTGGGAGGAGTGGCTCGGTGAGCGTCTTCGATTTCGGGACGTGAGAGAGCGCCTTTGGTTCGGTGTTAATCTCGCGGCGTATCGGACGGACGGCTCGTTGTGGTTTGGGGGCTTGAAGGTTGGCTGAGGGTTCGCGGCCGGAGTTCGTGGCTCCTGATCAGGAGTTGGACGGGTCGTACCGAGAGGCTCAGGAGGCGGATGGCGGCGGCGAGGCCGCGCCAGAGGTCGTCGCGCCGGAGCCGGCTGCGGAGGGCTCAGAGCCCCTCTCAGGCGCTGAGGGGACGGCGCGGGGGTCTGCCCTCGGGTGGCTGAAGGCTCGGCCGCGAGCAGCGATCGCTGGGGCGGCTGCGGCGGTCGTCGTGGTCGGTGGAGCGGTGGTTTGGGGCACGTCCGGGTCGGATGAGAAGCCCGCGCCTCGGATTCACTTCTCGGCGTTGCCGGCGGCGTGCCAGTCGCCGTCCACGGCCGTCGTGTCCAAGTACATGCCGGCGGCGGAGAAGCCGACGCCTGACACCGGTGGGGTTTCCGGCGGCCAGCAGTACGCGGCCTGCGATTGGCGCGAGCCGCTCAGCGCCCAGAAGGGCAAGACGCTGATTTCGCGGCATCTGCGGGTCGCGATGCGGTTGTTCGTGGGTACCTCTGGGCTCGCCGATGCGAAGTCCGAATACCAGTCTGCCTGGCGGACCTCTAAGCAGGGAACGGTCACCGACAGCGTCGGATCGATCCACAACGAGGCGCCGATCCTGACGCGTGGACTCGGCGACGAGGCCTTCCTGCACCACAGCGTGACCACGACCGCGCTCGGACGCAACGGCACCACGAGAATGGTCGTCCGGACGGAGAACGCCGTCATCACCGTCGACTTCGACGGCGCCACCTACCCGCTCGACCACGACGGCGTCGCGGTTCAGAAGAAAGCCGTCCCGCTGGACGAATCGGTGACGCGCGGGGCCGCCCAAGCCGTCGCGCGCGACGTCACCACGGCGTTGTCGTCCTGCAAGACCTGCGTGCGCCGCTGACCCAGGCCGGCCACCGACCGGCCCGGGTCCGCAACGCTCACTCGGGAGGCGGCGCCAGGTTCGGGTTGGGCGGTCCCTGCGGCGCGGGAGGCGCCATGTTCGGTCCGCTCTGAGGCGGCGCCAGATTCGGGTTCGGCTGCCCCTGCGGCGGCCCCTGGAACTGCTGCCCGCCGCCCTGCGGAGGCAGCGGCTGGCCGCCGGTGTTGCCACCGAAGGACGGAGGCGTCCCCGGCTGCCCCATCGGCTGAGGCCCGTTCGGGAAAGGCCCCGACGCGTACGGCCCGCCACCCGCGCCGCTCGGCTTCCGGCGCCGCATCACGATGAAGAGCCCGGCGCCGACCAGCACGACGACGACCACGATCCCACCGATGATCAGCGGCCCGTTCGAGCCGCCGGAATCGCTGCTGTCGTTCTTCGTCGCGGGCGCCCCCTGAGTGCCGCCCCCGCCGGTAGAGCCCTTGACGGCGAGCTTGTCGAGCCGCGCGTAGACGGGGTTCGGGGCGGTCTGCGAGACGTCGTTCTTCAGCGCCCGCGGAATGCTGATGACGCCGTAACCGAGTTGGTCGTCCTTGCCCGGCTTACCGAAGTCCTTCGCCGTGTTGGTGAGGACCTGGACCGCCCGGCGCGCCGTCATCTGCGGATACTTGCTGCGGAGAAGCGCAACGGCTCCGGACGTCAGTGCGGTCGCCTGGCTCGTCCCCTCGCCGTTGTTGTAGACGTGCCCCGTCTTGCCCATACCGCCGACGCCGGCGCCCGGTGCGGCGACCGTGACGTAGTCCTGCCGTTGGGTGTGCTCCCACGGTTTGCCCTGGTGGTCGACGGCACCGACCGCGAGCACGCCTGGACAGGAGCCCGGGATCTCCACGTCGTTGTTGTAGTCGCCCGAGTTGCCGGCGGCCGCGACGACCACGACGTTCTTTTTGTCGGCGTATTTGAGAGCCTCGACCATTTTCGGCGGGCAATGGTTCGGATAGACAGCGGACGACGCTCCCTGCGAAAAGTTGATCACCTTGGCGCCGTGGTCCGCCGCATAGCGGATCACGGCGGACGTGGCGTCCGGTGAAAGACCCGGTTCGTGCATCGGGAGGATCTTCGCTTCGGGGGCGATGCCGTAGAACCCGCTATGCGTGCCACGGGACGCTATGAGGCTGGCCATGGCGGTGCCGTGCCCCTCCTCGGGGTCCTGATCCTGCGTCGCATCATCGGACGTGGGCTGCCCGGACGCGTTGAAGGCCTTGCCCGGTACGATGGCGTCCCTCAGGTCGGGCAGCGAGGCGTTGACCCCCGTGTCGACCACCGCGACGGTCACGCCGGCGCCCTTGCTCTGGGGCCACACGTCCGTCCTGATCCCCCAGGAGTCGAACCACCACTCCTTCTGCTCGACAGGTCCCGCATGGGCCGCGGTCACCGGCCCGAGAGCCAGGCCCATCGCGGCCGCCGTCGCCGCCGCTTGGATCAGCCGTCGCATTGTCCTATCCCATCCAGATGCGGAAAGGGCGGACGGAGGTTCAGGCCCCCGTCCGCCCTGTTCATGTCGTCGATACCGCGGCGATCAGCCGATCACCGGAGGTGCGGTGTCATCGTCGGCGCCCCAGACGTCGTCGTCCTCGGACAGCCAGGTGGTGCGCTCGCGCTCCTCTTCCTTGCCGTTGCCGTGGCCGCCGTGGCCCATGGGCATGCCGCCGCCCATGCGTCCGGCGCCGGCGCGTCCGGCCGCACCGGCCGCACCGCCCAGGCCGCCGCCTGCAGCGCCGAGACCGCCCGGAGTCGCGCCGAAGCCGCCGAGACCGCCACCGGCGCCCGCACCTCCGCCGAGACCACCGGGGTCGGCGCCGAAGCCGCCACCGCCGCCTCCGCCGAGGCCGGTAGACGGAAGACCTCCGCCGCCACCGCCGCCGGGGAAGCTGGACAGGTCGCTGCCGAGGCCGCCTCCGCCGAGGCTGCCCCCGCCACCGTGGCTCCCGGGAAGGCCGCCGGGGTCGCTGCCGAAGCCACCGCTACCGGAGCCGCCGCCCGGAAGGTGCGGACCGCTGTTGGCCGCGGGCGCGAACGGGCTGGACCCGCCGGAGCCGCCGGAGCCGTACTTGCCGAGGCCGCCGGGGTCGCTGCCGAAGCCTCCGCCCGCACCACCGGCGCCTCCACCGGGCATGCCGCCACCCCCGCCGCCGAAGCCGCCACCGCCTCCGGAGCCGGGGCCACCGGGACCACCCGGGTACGTCGGCTTGTCGCTCAGCCCACCGTGGTCCTCAGGAAGGTCCTTGGTGATCTGGGTCGGGTGCGCGTTGAACGCTTCGCCGGTGCGGTTGAGGAACCGCTGCATCAGTTCCCGGCCGTGCTTGTCGTCCCCGCTGGTGTGGATGAGGCCGTCGCTGGCGTCCTGGCCGGCCTGCTTGTACCAGTCGAGGATCTGGGTGCCGTACCAGGTGTAGGTCGAGGCGTTCGTGTGGCTGCTGTTCGAGAGATTGATCGAGGTCGCGTGGACCTGCTGGAGCTGCGCGACCGCCTTCTTGGCCTCGTCGCCCTTCCAGTGCTTCACCAGCGTCTGAGCGAACCCGCGGAGCGCGGTGCTCATCTCCGCCAAGGCGTCCGCCGCGTCGGAGTAGGCGGTGCCGGCCTCTTTCACCGGCTCCGAGTTGATGCTCGACAGCTTCTTCTTGACGTCGTCGAGGCTCATCCCGTCGGCAGTCGGCTTAGACCACGACTGGGAGCCGCGGATGACGTAGTACTCCTGGCCCATGGCTGTACCTCCCTCCGTTCGGCGGTCTACTTGAAGTTGGCGTTGCCGCCGGGGTTCACGCTGTTGACCTGCTGCTGGGTCTTGCCGTGGGCGGCCTCGTAGCCGTCCGCGGTCGCCTTCAGCTTCTCGATCACGCCGTTGTAGGCGTCGGTGATGTTCTTGATGTACGTGCCGAAGCCGTCGCGCGACTGGTTCGCCAGGTCGACGAAGCTCTCGCTGCCCGGGACGCCGCCGAGGTTGCCGGTCGTGATGGCGATCTTCTGGACCTTGGCGAGACGCTGCTGCCAGCCGGTGAACTCGCTGTGCATCTTGCTGGCGAGGTCGCGGAGCTCCTTGGGGTCGACCTCGTAACCGTCGTCGGCCTCGATGCCCCACTTCTCGTCGTCGGGCTGGGAGCCGCGCGGGACGGCGTTGGAGGGGTCCGTCGGGCTCTTGGCCGGGACACCGTACTGGTAGTAGAGCTGCCGCTGCTCGTACTCCGGAAGGTCGTTCCACTCCTGCTGGGTCAGCCCGTGCTGGGTCTGGACCTGCGTGTACTCACCGGCGCCAGTCGTGTAGGTGTAGTCGATCTTCGCGAGCGCTTCGGGCGGCAGGTTGTACTTGCTCATAGCTCATCCTCCTGGCGAATGGCCTCCGGACCCCCCTGGCGCGCCTACGCCGTGCGGCCCGGGCGGGGCGGCACGACGTAGGCGGTCCAGCGGTCGTTCAGCCCCAGATGCCCTGGTTGCGGCGCTCCGCGGCGCTGTAGTTGCTGTGCGCCTCGCCGATGACGACACCGAGCTGGTTGAGGACCTGGCCCATGTGGGCGGCGGCGGCGTCCCACGTGCGCTTGGCCTCCCAGTAGGCGCCCTGGGCGTCGCCCTCCCACTGGGAGAGGTGGCGCTCGAGCTGCGACTCCAGGTCGTGGAGCTCGTCGGTCAGGGCGCGGTAGGCCAGCGAGAAGTCGGCCTGCGCCTGCTGCATGGTGCCGAAGTTTGCCTTGGTGTAACTGTCGCTCACGTCACGAGTCCTTCGCGTTCAGGGGGTCGGCGGGTGGGAGGGGCGATCAGGTGCCGCCGTTGAGCAGCTGGTTGATCTTGTTGACCGCGTCGGTCTGCTCCTGCTCGGTCGACTCGTACGTGATCTTCGTGTGGGTCAGCTTCTGGTGCATGCCGTCGAGGGCGGTGCGCACCTTGTTCATCTCGGTCTGGAACTCGTTGAAGACCCGGTCGAACGACACCGCGGCGTTGCCGGCCCAGCCGGACATCAGCGACGACTTGTGGCTCTCGAGCTGGCTCTGCAGGCCCTTGACGATGTTCGCGGAGTCCTCGATCCGCGTCGCCGCCTGCTGCATTGCGTTTCTGTCGACTGCGGACTGTCCACCCACAGTGTCACCTCCGTTTGCGAGTCTGTGGCGCCGCGCCGCGGGAGCCGCAAGGAGCCGGCGCGCGGCCTGCCCGGGGAGCACTCCTGAGGCACGAAATGTCAGCGATCATAGGTCGTATGTCCCGCCTATGTCGACGTGAATGATGATCTAGTGGTTCATGGCGGGATGGGAATATTCACGTGATCTACATCACACCGATTTCGGACGGTCCCTTCGTCAGCCTCCGGCGGTCGGAATGGGCTTTCGGGCCTGTGTCGGGTCCAGCGCGGGGCCCTGCGGGATGAGGTGCACCACGCTCGACGGTACCGGGGCGGCCTTCTTCGCGTCATAGCCGAGCTTCTTCGCGACGTCCGCCGACGGCAGCGCGAACCGGATGCCCTGGTCGTTGACGAGCGACAGCGACCCCGAGCCCTCGGTGGTGGTGGACGAGTCGCCGCCGCCCGGCACGAGGCTCATCAGCGCGGCGCCACCCGGCGGCAGCACCATTTGGTCCACGGTGCTGGACCCGCCGGCGGAGCCGGACCCGAGCACCCCGGCGGACGGCGCGGGCAGCGACCCGCCGACCGTCAGGTGCGACGTCGACGACCCGACCGGGAACACCGAGCACAGCGGCGTCGACGGGTCCCACTTGACGAACTTCGGCAGCGTCGGCGGCAGGTTCTGGTCCAGCAGCCGGGTCTTCGACGTGATCTGCTGCGCGGACGACACGTCGGTGTCGACCGGCCGGACGCTCGCGCCCGGGTAGGCCTGGCTCTCGTTCGGGTCCAGCAGCAGCAGCTGCGCCTGCGTCGCGTTGATCTGCGACAGCCCGTCCTGGAGCATCACGTACCAGAGCGTCTGCCCGCTCGCGCCGGTCTGCGCCCGGAACACCTGGCCGACCCTGGCCTGCCCGCCGCCCGGCCCGGACACCGTCGTGCCGCGCCCGGGGACGTTCGGGGCGCCGAAGCCGCCGGCGGACGGGATGGCGTTCAGCCACTTCGGCGGGACCTGGGCGGCCTCGGGGCCGTTCGTCAGGACCGACACCTGGTTCGGCGGCAGCGACAGCTGCATCCGGTGGTCCTTCCAGATGACCCACCCGACGCCGCCGGACTGCACCACCAGCGCCTCGCCGTCGCCGAGCCCGCGGCCGCCGACGTCGCGGCCGGCGGCGAGGGCGGTGAGCTGCTGCGGCACGCCGTTCGCGGCCTGCGTCTCGCGCACGCACACCGACCACGGGCCGCGGATGAGCTGGTCGCTGCCCGGCAGCGAGTCCGGCGCGCCCTGGATGCCGATCATCGCGCCGCGCTCGAACCCGTCCAGCGACTTGCGCGACACCGTCCGGCGGGAGACGTTGTCGGAGTTCAGCGCCAGCATCGCGGACGCGTAGTTCGCGACCGGGAACATCTTCTTGGTGTTGGCGTCGTAGATGTACTTGGTGCCGGTCTCCTTCTCGATGATGAGGACGCCCGGCTGGTCCAGCCCCTTCGCGCCGCCCGGCGACAGCACGCCCCAGATGCCGAACACCGCGACGACCAGCAGCCCGACCATCACGCCGCCGAACGCGGCCGCCGACAACCGCCGCATCGGCGACTCGGCGACGTCGGGCTCGCCCTGCAGCAGCGCGAGCCCGACGCGCTGCGTCATCAGCCGGTGCGCCTGGTAGAGATCCCGCCGGCTCTGCATCAGCGCCTCACCCGGCCAGCCCGCGGACGCGGGAGTAGACGTCCAGCACCGCGAGCGCCAGCGGGATCAGCGAGATCATCACCAGGACGTCGAGGATGTCGCCCCAGCGTCCCCAGAACGGGGTCGGCTTGTGCGTCGGCAGCCACATCGTCACCCCGACCACGACGCCGACGAGGACCAGCAGCGGGACGAGGGCGGCGGCGAGCGCGACGAGCTGGCTGCCGTGGACCGCGACCCCGATCACGGTCAGCACCAGGCCGAACAGCCCGACGACCAGCATCCAGGCGCGCTGCGACACGCCGCGGAAGACGCGGGCGCGCAGCAGCAGCGACACCGACATCACCGCGCTCGTCGCGGGCCCGGCCCAGCCGTCCGAGCCGAACAGGAACAGCATCGCGCCCGCGGCGACGAGGGCGATGGACGCGATGAGGCCGGTGGAGAAGCGGTCCGCGGCGGCGGTCCGGGCGAGCACCATCCGGCCGTCGACGGTCTCGGTGTCGCTGCGCAGCTCCTCCGCGCTGGCCGGGACGGGCGGCAGCGGCACCCGCGCCAGCTTGAACGACAGCGACGGGACCGCCGCGATGAACATCATCACCAGCACCGCGGCGACGGCGGCGATCCCCGCGGCGGGCAGGTCGTCGAACGCGAACCCGACGCCGGAGCCGACCGCGCCGACGAACGCGGCGAACGCGACGCCGAGGAACACCGGCAGCCCGTCCGCGACGCCGAACGCGGCGATGATCGCGGCGAGCGCGGCCACCCCGAACCCGGCGAGCAGGTGCGGGGCGCCGAGGTCGGCGAGCTCCGCGCCCTTGCGCGCGGGCGCGAGCGCGCCGGCGAGGAACGCGTACGGCAGCGCCGCGTAGCCGAGGACGACGCCGGCGCCGGAGTCGGCGAGCGCCCGCGACAGCGCGATCGCGACGACGAGGGTCAGCAGCGCGATCAGGCCGGCGGCGGCCGCCGGGATGATCCACGGCGGGCCGGACAGCGCGATGACGACCGCGCCGACGGCCAGCGCGACCCCGGCCGCGCCGAGCCCGAACGAGCGGGTCGTCGTCGGCCGCCAGCGGTCCGAGCGCTCCCGGATGCCGGTCGCGATGACGTCGGCGACGTCGTCGAACGACATCTCCGGCAGCTGCGCCATCCGCGGCCGGAAGTAGAGGATCTCGCCGTCCCGGACGCCGAGCGCGCTCGTCGTCTGCGCCGGGTCGAAGGGGTTGCCGTCCAGCCGCTGCAGCACCCACCCGGAGTGCGCGAGACCGGCATCGGCCATGTTCTCCCCGGCGGCCCGGAGGAGGGTCGGCAGCATGTGCGCGAGCGGCACGTCGGCGGGCAGGGACACGTCGACGCGCCGCCGCGGCGCGACGATGGTGACCCTGCACAGTTCGGTTGTGGCGGGGGAATTCACGGGAGCTCCCGTCCTCCAGGTCAGATCGCGGGCTGGATCCGATCGACGCGCAGCTTAGGATGTGACGTCCGATTACGCTAAATCAACACCAAACTCCACCAACCCGCGGGTCGGTCGTGCTCCCCGTCGTCGTCCGGCCGCCCTCGGGACGCGTAGGCCCGCGGAGGGAACCCCCAGGTGAGCACGGAACTCGTCAAGCGCAAGGAGCGCCGGAAACCGCCCCCTGCCCCGAAGGGCGAGCTGCTCCTCGAGTCGCCCCCGGAGATCCCGGAGATGCAGAGCGGCGGCATGCAGGCCGTGCTCACCTACCTCCCGATGGCCGTCATGCCGGTGATGATGGGCCTGATGTTCGTCGGCGGCGGCACCAAGTCGCCGATGATGATGATCAGCAGCGGCGGCATGGCGCTGGCCATGGGCGGCATGATGATCGGGCAGCTGAGCCGCGGCTCCGGCGAGCGCAAGTTCAAGCTGAACGGCGCCCGCCGCGACTACTTCCGCTACCTCAGCCAGGTGCGGCGCCGCGTGCGGCGCGCCGCCGAGCAGCAGCGCGAGTCGCTGGAGTGGAACAGCCCCGCCCCCGACTCGCTGTGGTCGCTGGTGATGAGCGCCCGGATCTGGGAGCGCCGCCCCTCCGACGCGGACTTCGGCAACGTGCGGATCGGCGCCGGCCCGCAGAAGCTCGCCGTGCAGCTGATCCCGCCGGAGACCAAGCCCATCGAGGACCTGGAGCCGATGACGGCGGGCGCGCTGCGCCGGTTCGTCCGCGCGCACTCCACCGTCCCGAACCTGCCGGTCGCGGTGTCGCTGCCGTCGTTCGCGCGGATCCTGCCGATGGGCGACATCGACGCGGTCCGCGGCATGGTCCGCGCGATGATCGCGCAGCTGACGGCGTTCCACTCCCCCGACGACATGCGGGTCAGCGTGTGCGCGTCCCCGGACGCCATGCCGCACTGGGACTGGGTGAAGTGGCTGCCGCACTCGATGCACCCGACGCTGACGGACGCGGCGGGGCCCGTCCGGCTGATGGCGGGCAGCCTGTCGGAGCTCGAGCGGATGTTCGGCACCGAGGTGAAGGACCGCGCCCGGTTCACCCCCGGCCTGTCGCAGAACGACCTGCCCTACCACGTCGTCATCGTGGACGGCGGCGCCGTCACCCCCGACTCCCAGATCGGCTCGGACGGCATCGAGGGCGTCTGCGTGATCGACCTCACCGGGCACGTCGCGCCCACCGCCGACAACACGATGCTGCGGCTGCGGGTCGCCGCCGACAAGATGGCGATGCTGCGCCGCGACCGCACCGGCAAGGACGTCGCCAGCTCCCTCGGCAAGCCCGACCACTACAGCTACGTCCAGGCGGACGGCCTCGCGCGGCAGCTCGCGCCGCTGCGGGCCAGCGCCGCCGCCGGCGCCGAGCTGGACGCGCTGTCCGCCGCGACGACGCTGACGACGCTGCTCGGCGTCCCCGACCCGACCCGGATCGACCCGCGGCAGGCGTGGCAGCCGCGCGCCCCGCGCAACCGGCTGCGCGTCCCGATCGGCCTGGACGCCGACGGCCGCCCCATCGAGCTCGACATCAAGGAGGCCGCGCAGGGCGGGTACGGCCCGCACGGCCTGTGCATCGGCGCGACCGGCTCCGGCAAGTCGGAGCTGCTGCGCACGCTCGTCCTCGGCCTGGCGATGACGCACTCCTCGGAGGTGCTGAACTTCGTCCTCGTCGACTTCAAGGGCGGCGCGACGTTCCTCGGCATGGACGGCCTCCAGCACGTCTCCGCCATCATCACCAACCTGGAGGACGAGCTCCCCCTCGTCGACCGCATGTACGACGCGCTGCACGGCGAGATGGTGCGGCGCCAGGAATGGCTGCGGCAGGCCGGCAACTACGCCTCGCTGCGCGACTACGAGAAGGCCCGCGAGCAGGGCGCCGCGCTCAAGCCGATGCCGACCCTGTTCGTCGTGCTGGACGAGTTCTCCGAGCTGCTGTCCGCCAAGCCCGACTTCGCCGAGCTGTTCGTGATGATCGGACGCCTCGGCCGGTCCCTCGGCGTCCACCTGCTGCTCGCGTCGCAGCGCCTCGAGGAGGGCAAGCTCCGCGGCCTCGACACCCACCTGTCGTACCGGATCGGCCTGCGGACGTTCTCCGCGATGGAGTCGCGGGTCGTCCTCGGCTCCCCCGACGCCTACGAGCTGCCGCAGGCGCCCGGCAACGGCTACCTGAAGATCGGCACCGAGTCGCTGACCCGGTTCCGCGCCGCGTACGTGTCCGGCGCGTACCGTCCCGAGGAGGAAGGGGCGGCGCAGAACGGGCAGCAGGGGCCGCGGCAGCTCGCCCAGATCGTCCCGTTCACCCCCGCCTACGTGCAGCCGCGGATGCAGGAGCAGCCGCAGCAGCAGCAGCGGCAGGCCAAGGACGACGACGGCCCGCAGATCAGCCTGTTCGACCTCGTCGTCAAGCAGCTCGCCGGGCACGGCCCGCCCCCGCACCAGATCTGGCTGCCGCCGCTGGAGGACCCGTCCACCCTGGACCAGGTCCTGCCGAACCTGCAGCAGACCCCCGAGTTCGGCTTCACCACCGCCGGCTGGGACGGCCGCGGGCAGCTGCACGCGTTCGCCGGCATCGTCGACAAGCCGTTCGACCAGCGCCGCGACCCGATGTGGCTGGACCTGTCCGGCGCCGCCGGGCACGTCGGCGTCGCGGGCGCCCCGCAGGCCGGCAAGTCGACGCTGCTGCGCACCCTCATCACCTCCCTCGCGCTCATGCACACGCCGCAGGAGGTGCAGTTCTACTGCCTGGACTTCGGCGGCGGCTCCCTCGCCCCGCTCGCCGACCTCCCGCACGTCGGCGGCGTCGCCAGCCGCCTCGACCCCGACCGCGTCCGCCGCACCGTCGCCGAGGTGTCCGGGCTGCTGGAGTCCCGCGAGCGGTTCTTCACCGAGCGCGGCATCGACTCCATCGCCACCTACCGGCGGCTGCGCGCCACCGGCCAGATCCCCGGCGACGGCTTCGGCGACGTGTTCCTCGTCGTCGACAACTGGCTGACCGTCCGGCAGGAGTTCGAGGCCGTCGAGACCACCATCACCGACCTCGCCGCCCGCGGCCTCGGTTACGGCATCCACGTCGTCGCCGCCACCAACAAGTGGTCGGAGTTCCGCCTCACCATCCGCGACCTGTTCGGCACGAAGCTGGAGCTCAAGCTCGGCGACCCGTACGAGTCGGAGATGGACCGCAAGCTCGCCGCGAACGTCCCCGAGGGCCGCCCCGGCCGCGGCATCACCCGCGAGGGCCTGCACTTCCTCGCCGCGCTGCCCCGCGCCGACGGCCGCCCCTCCTCCGAGGACCTCGCCGACGGCGTCAAGCAGCTCATCCAGACCGTCCAGGCCGGCTGGCAGGGCCGCCCGCCCGCGCCGCAGGTCCGGATGCTGCCGGACGTGCTGCCGCTCACCTCGCTGCCGCAGGTCGCCGAGACCGGCAAGCGGATCCCGATCGGCATCGACGAGGACACCCTGTCGCCCGTCCTGCTGGACTTCGAGAACGACCCGCACTTCGTCGTCGTCGGCGACAACGAATGCGGCAAGTCGAACCTGCTGCGCGTCATCGTCGACGCCGTCAAGGCGCGCTACACCCCCGACGAGGCCCGCATCATCATGCTCGACTACCGCCGCGCCCTGCTCGACTCGGCGGAGAGCGACCAGGTCATCGGGTACGCGGCGTCGTCGACCGCGGCGGCCGGGCTGATGAAGGACGTCAACGGCGCCCTCGTCAACCGGCTCCCCCCGTCCGACCTGACGCCCGAGCAGCTGCGAAACCGGTCCTGGTGGAGCGGGTCGGAGCTGTTCCTCGTCGTGGACGACTACGACCTCGTCGCCACCCCGTCCGGCAACCCGCTCGCGCAGGTCGCCGAGCTGCTGCCGCAGGCCCGCGACATCGGCATGCACCTGATCCTCGCCCGCACCATGGGCGGCGCGGGCCGCGCCATGTACGACCCGGTCATGCAGCGGCTGAAGGACATGGCCAGCCCGGCGCTGATCATGTCCGGCAACAAGGACGAGGGCAACCTGTTCGACGTCCGCCCCGGGCCGCTGCCCGTCGGCCGCGGCACCCACTCCGACCGCCGCGCCGGCAAGCGCCTCATCCAGACCGCCTTCCACGGCGACGTGCAGTAGCGGCCTTCCTCCGAAGAGCCCCGGGCCCGCGCCCGGGGCTCTTCGCGTTCCGCGGCGCTTGACTTCAAGTTCACTTGAAGTCCCAGCATGGCCGCATGCCCACCGACCTCATCGCCGCGCTCGACGCCGCCGACGCCACCCCCGCCGCGACCCGGCTCCGCGCCCGCACCTACCACCTGCTCCGCACCGCGCCCGGCGCGCACGTCGCCGACATCGGCTGCGGCACCGGACGCGCCGTCGCCGAGCTCGCCGCCCGCGGCGTCCGCACCACCGGCATCGACCTCGACCACCAGATGATCGAGGCCGCCCGCACCCGCCACCCCGACGCCGACCTCCGCGTCGCCGACGCCCGCGCCCTCCCGTTCCGCGACGCCGAACTCACCGGCTACCGCGCCGACAAGGTCCTCCACAACCTCCCCGCCCCCGCGCACGCGCACGCCCTCGCCGAGGCCCGCCGCGTCCTCGCCCCCGGCGGACGCATCGTCCTCTGCGGCCAGGACTGGGACACCCTCGTCATCGACTCCGCGTTCCCCGACCTCACCCGCACCCTCGTCCACGCCCGCGCCGACGAGATCCCGTCCCCGCGCGCCGCCCGCCAGTACCGCGGCCTGCTGCTGGACGCCGGCTTCCAGGACGTCGCGGTGGAGGTCCACACCGCCGTGTTCACCGACGCCGCCGTCCTCCCCCTGCTCACCCGCCTCGCCGAACCCCGCCTCGCCGACGACTGGCTAGCCGACCAGCAAGAACGCACCCGAACCAACCGCCTCTTCGTGGCCCTCCCTCTTTTCCTGGCATCCGCCACCAACCCTTGAGACCCACGAATTTCCTTCAGGCCGATGGCAGGTGCTCTGGGGCGATAGAAGGCTCTCTGGGCCCGTGGCAAGTTCACCGGATCCGAGGCGGGTTCACCAGGCCCGAGGCGGGTTCACCAGGCCCGAGGCGGGTTCACCGCGCCCGTAACAGTTCTCCGCGCTCGTAGCAGGTTGCCTAGGCCGACAACGGGTTCTCTAGACCGATAACAGGCTCTTCAAAGTCGATAGCAGGTTGCTCCAGGCGCATAGCAGGTTCTCCAGATCCATAGCAGATTTCTCCAAGGCCCATAGCGGGTTCTCCAAGGCCGATAACAGCGAATGGGTGTTCGGGTGGTGGGGTGGCGCTTGCGTACGGGGCCGCCCCTCCAAAGTCAAGGGCGCCTTCGGCGTCGCTACGCGATGGACTTCGTCCACCCTTGACTTTGGAGCCTCTGCGGCCCCTGGGCAGGTGATGGGGGCAGGCTCCGCCTGCCCCGCCCC
>NZ_WBMR01000093.1 GCF_008923365.1 Actinomadura montaniterrae | reverse complement strand
CCCGGACGGGCCGGACGGGACGCGGAACCGCACGGGCGGGGCGGGCGGCGGGACGGGCGGCGGGACGGGCGGCCGGGGCGCGCCCGCGGGCCGGGCGTACCGGCCGGTCGTCGTGGACCAGTGCAGGTCGCCGGCCATCCAGCGGCGCATCGCCCGGACGTACCGGGCGAGGCCGTCGCGGGCGGCGGCGTCCAGCCCGGACTCGGCGGCGAGGATCGGCAGTTCGGCGGCGGCGGTCCGCTCGAACTGCCGGACGCGTGCCTCGACCAGGTCGGCGACGATGTCGGCGGCGCGCTGGGTCCCGCAGCCGAGGAACCGCTCGACGGCCACGACGGCGTTGTTGAGCCCCTCGTCGGACGCGACCTCCTTGGGGTGGGAGAGCAGGTCGTTGCGGAGCCCGGCGACGTCGGCGAACGTGTCGTGCAGCGCCTGCATCGGCGTGGACGCGAGGACGTCCGGCGGCAGCCCGCCCGCGTGGGCGTGCCGCAGCAGCGCGGCGGTGAACGCGGCGCCGCTCGTCCGGCGGCGCATCTCGATGTGGTCGACGGGGTCGGGGACGCGGTTGTGGACGAGCCCCGCCAGCTCCCACAGCCAGCTGTCGGCGAGCTGCCGCAGCGCGTCGTCGAGCCCGGCGCGCTCGTCGCCGGACATGGCCTCCTCGGTGCGGGCCCGCAGGTCGGCGAGCCCCCGCTCGACCGGGTCGGACGGGACGTGCCCCGCGGGCGGCGCGAGCAGCCGGGCCGTGTACGCCCGGGCACCGAGCAGGTCGCGGGGCCGCTTGAACCGTTCGGCGAAGAAGTCGTCGAAGAAGAACCGCCACAGATGCCAGTCGGCGATGAGCTCCAGCTCGGGGCCGGGCGCGTCGGGGTGGGTGAGCGCGGCGAACAGCGCGTAGTCGGCGGCGTCGAACGCCTCGGGCGTCCATGTACCGGGGACGTCGGCGTCAAGCATGCCCATCTTCCGCGCCCACTCCGCCGTGTGCGCGCGCAGCCCGGCGACCCGGGGGTTGAGCAGCGGCTCGTACGGGAGCGAGAACTCGGGCATCCGGAACCCCTCGCCGCCGCCCGCCCCAGCGCCCGGGGCGCGGGTCAGCGACCGGATCCGCACCGCCGACGTCCCGAGCCCGAGCAGCCCGGCGACCTCCGGCAGCCCGGGCGGGACGCGCCGCCGCACCGCGCCCTGGTTCATGTAGCGGCTGGACCGCAGGTGCCACTGGTGCCCGCCGGACTGCCAGTCCTGCAGGCCCCGCGCGTACCGCAGCACGGCGCCGCGCTCGGCCGGGCTCAGCGCCTCCTCCTCGAACAGCGCCGGCACCTCGGTGACGGCGGTGTGCTCGAACTGCTGCATCCGGGACGTGAGCAGGTCGTTGGTGATCTCGGCGGCGCGCTGCGGCCCGGTCCCGAAGAACCGCTCCATCACCAGGACGCCGTTGTTCACCTCGCCCTCGCTCTCGGTCTCCCGCTGGTAGGAGAAGATGTCGTTGCGCAGGTGGACGGCGTCGGAGAACGCGTCCTTCAGCACCCGCAGCGGGCGCGTCCCGGCGACCCGCGCCGGCACCTCGGCGCCCGCCGCGACCTCGACCAGGTTCGCCGACCAGGGCGCGCCGCCGACCTTGCGGCGCATGTGCACGTAGTCGATCGGGTTCGGGACGCGGGACTCGTCGATGTTCGCCAGCTCCCACGCCGACTCCTGCAGCAGGTTGCGGGTGCTCTCGGCGAACCGGGCCCGCCAGTCCTCCGACATGAGCGGGACGGTCCGCTTCCACAGGTCGGCGAGGCCCCGCTCGACCGGGTTCGCCGGCTCGGGGGGCGGCGGTCCCCCCGCCTTCACCGGCATGAAGGCGGGGAGCCGCGCGAGGTACTCCTTGGCGCCCGCGAGGTCGCGGGGCCGCTTGTACCTCTCGAGGAAGTGGTCGTCGAAGTAGAACACCCACACGTACCAGTCGTTCACCAGGTCCAGGACGGGACCGGGCGCGTCCGGGTGCGTGTACGCGGTGAGCAGCGCGTAGTCGTGCGCGTCGTACTCGTCCTCGTCCCAGACCTCGGGCCCCGTCTCGTCGGGGCCGAGGATCCCCATCTCGTGCGCCCAGCGGCGGGAGTGCGCGCGGGCCGCGTCGACCCGGGGGTTCAGCCGCGCGGGGTGCGGCACGTAGAACTCGGGGAGTTCGAACGGCTGCACTACGCCGCACCGCCGTGCGCGACCTCGACGGACTCCAGCATGCCGAGGGCGTCCGGCACCAGGACGGCCGCCGAGTAGTAGCAGCTGACCAGGTAGTTGATGAGCGCCTTGTCGTCGATGCCCATGTACCGGACGGACAGCCCCGGCTGGTACTCGTCCGGCAGCCCGGTCTGGTGCAGGCCGATGACGCCCTGCGCCGCCTCGCCGGTCCGCATCAGCAGGATCGAGCTGGTCGCGGTCCGGCTGACCGGGATCTTGTTGCAGGGGAAGATCGGGACGCCGCGCCAGCCCGGCACCTTGTGGCCGCCGACGTCGACGCTGTCGGGGTAGACGCCGCGGGCGCTGCACTCGCGGCCGAACGCCGCGATCGCCTTCGGGTGGGCGAGGAAGAACGCCGGGTCCTTCCAGACGAGCGTGAGCAGGTCGTCCATGTCGTCGGGGGTGGGCGGGCCGGACCGGGTGTGCACCCGCTGCGCCAGGTCGGTGTTGTGCAACAGGCCGAAGTCCCGGTTGTTGACCAGCTCGTGCTCCTGCCGCTCGCGCAGCGCCTCGACGGTCAGCCGGAGCTGCTGCTCCACCTGGTCCATCGGCTCGTTGTAGAGGTCGGCGACGCGGGTGTGCACCCGCAGCACCGTCTGCGCGACGCTCAGCTCGTACTCGCGGGGGGAGCCCTCGTAGTCGACGAACGTGCCGGGCAGCACGGGCTCGCCGTCGTGCCCGGACGCCAGGTCGATCGCGGCCTCGCCGTGCTCGTTGCTCGCGCGGTCGGGGCTCGCCCGGTAGGCGTCGAGGTGCTCGCGCAGCGAGGCGGACTGGCCGAGCGTCTCCTGGAAGTCGGCCTCGCTCATGCTGAGGACCGTCACCGCGGTGAGCGCCTTGACGGTGTGCTCCCAGGTCGCCGGCTCCGCCCCCTCGTCGGAGCCGACGAGCGCCTGCTCGCCGAAGAAGTCGCCGTCGGCGAGGGTCCCGTGCACGGCCTCCGCGCCGTACTCGCCGGACCCGACCCGGCTGAGCTTGCCGTGCACGACCAGGACGACCCGGTCGATCGGCCGCCCCTCCTCCACGATGACGTCGCCGGGCTCGTACTCCTGCTGGGTGAAGCGGCCGGCGAGGGCGTCCAGGGCCAGGTCGTCCTCGTAGCCGCGCAGCGGGGGCAGCTCCCCCAGCTCGCGGGGGATGACCCGGACGTCCGCGCCGGTCGTCACGAACGTCACCCGCCCGTCGCCGACCGTGTAGGTGAGCCGCCGGTTGACGCGGTAGGCGCCGCCGGACGCCTCCACCCACGGCAGCAGCTTCAGCAGCCACCGGGAGGTGATCCCCTGCATCTGGGGGACGGACTTGGTCGTGGTCGCCAGGTTCCGCGCCGCAGAGGTACTGAGGCTCAACTGCTCTTCCGTCACGTCCACACCACCGATTCGTCGTGGGTCTGCCATGGATCAACCAACGGAGACGCTACCGACCGTAATCGAACGGGCGCAACGAGCTATATGTTCGCCTACGGGCCACAGAAGTCAGACCGTCCGGGGATAGCCCGGCGCGGAGCCCGCGAGAGCACGCCGACCGGCCGGCCGGACGCGGCGTCCGGCGGCGGGCGCTCGACCAGCGGTTTTACCGTCCATGGAGGTTTCGTCGCAGGTCAGAGGGGGTGCGACGTGACGCGAATCACGCCGTCCAGCGGCCCGGGCAGGGACAACCGGGCCGCATCCTGGTGTTACGCCTGGTGAGCATCGGACGCGGGACGGACGCGTCCGGCCACAGACGGAGGGAGGCCCCCGGTGACCATCGTGTGGACCGCGCTGGCGATCGAGACGACCGCCGCGCTCGTGATCGCGGGATCGCTGGTGGGCTGGGCCCGCCGGCACTTCGCCCGCTGACGCGCCCCGTCCCCCGCCCGCGCGGCGGGGGTCAGCGCCGCGCCCCGGAGCCCACCGGTTCCGGGGCGTTCTCCATCCCGACCCGCTCGATCGGCACGTTCGCCGTCTCCTTGATCATCAGGATCGGGACCAGCGCCACCGCCGCCGCGATCATGATGTAGTACGCCGGCACGTAGTTGCTGCCGGTCACGTCGATCAGCGACCCGACGAGCACCGCGGCCGTCCCGCCGAACAGCGACGTCGAGATGTTGTAGCCGATCGCGAACGCCCCGTACCGCACCTTCGTCGGGAACATCGCCGGGAACGTCGCGCCGATCACCGCGAGCATCAGCACCAGCAGCCCGCCGATGATCGCGTACCCGAGCACGATGCCGAGCCAGTTGTTGGTCTGCATCAGCGCGAACGCGGGCCAGCTCAGCAGCAGGAACCCGACCGCCGCCATCAGCAGCACCGGCCGGCGGCCGATCCGGTCGGACAGGTGGCCGGTCGGCAGGATCACCGCCATCATCGCGGCCTCCACCCCGATCGTCACCAGCTGCGACTTCACGCTGCCCATGTGCAGGAAGTCCACCAGGTAGGACGGCATGAAGGTGAGCAGCGTGTAGTCCGCGACGTTCAGCAGGAAGACGATCCCGATCAGCATCAGAATGATCTTCCAGTAGTGCTGCAGCGTCTCCTTCAGCGGCGACCGCGCCTTCTTGCCCGCCTCCTCCATCCGCTGGAACGTGGGGGTGTCCTCGATCCGGGTCCGCACGTACAGCCCGACGATGCCGAGCGGCAGCGCGAGCAGGAACGGGATCCGCCAGCCCCAGGAGTGCATCGCGTCGTCGCCGACCGCGAGGTTCACCAGCAGCACGAGCCCGGCGCCCATGATGTAGCCGGTCAGCGTGCCGAACTCCAGGAAGCTGCCGAAGTAGCCGCGCCGGTTCGTCGGCGCGTACTCGGCGATCATCGTGGCGGCGCCGCCGTACTCGCCGCCCGTGGAGAACCCCTGGACGAGCCGCACCGCCAGCAGCAGCAGCGGCGCCGCGATCCCGATCGCGGAGTACCCGGGCAGGATGCCGATCACGAAGGTGGAGCCGGACATCAGGATGATCGTGGTGGCGAGCACCCGCTTGCGGCCGAGCTTGTCGCCCATCGGGCCGAAGAACAGCCCGCCGAACGGGCGGGCCAGGAACGCCGCGGCGATCAGCGCGAACGAGCGCAGCGTCGCGCTGCCGGAGATGTCCGAGGGGAAGAACTTCGTGCCGATGATCGAGGTCATCACCCCGGCGCTGAACACCCCGAAGTCGAACCACTCGATGCAGTTGCCCATCGCGGACGCGATGACGGCCTTGTGCACCGCGCCGAGGTCCACGTCCTCCCGCGCGGCGTGGTCGCCTCCGCTGGCCGTCCCCGTCCCCGCGGGCTCCGGACCGGACTCTGCGTTCATCCGCACCTCCCGGCATTCCCTCTGCCCGAAGATCGGCGGAGTTAACGCCCGGCGGCCGCGGCCCGACGACGCGGCGGAGGCGCGCGGCTACGCCCTGCGGACGTTCTTCGCGGTGTCCTCGTCGTCCTCGGTGTCCGCGGTGCCCTCGACGGCGGCCGGGTCGGCGGCGGGGTCGGCGGCGGGGTCGGGACCGGGCTCCGCGGCGGGGGCCGCGGTGTCCTCGGCGCCGCCCCTGACGCCGTCGCCGAGGGTGTCGCCCGGGTCGCCGCCGAGCAGCTCGTCGGTCAGCTCGGGGAGCGCCGCGGTGCGGGCCGGGTCGTCCTCCACGAGGTCCTCGTCGTCCTCCGGGATGGCGACCAGCGCCTGCGTCTCCTGCGCGCCCCGGGTGATCACGCCGCTGGCGAGGATCGTGTTGCGGTGCCGCAGCGCGCCGTTCTCGCGCAGCAGGTCGTCGACCTCGCCGCGGGCCCGCGCGATCCGCCGGCTCAGCCGCACGTGCACGAGGAACCCGCCGGCGGCGAGCCCGATGACGAAGCCGGCGACGGGGAACCCGACCAGCGGCGGCGCGAGGGTGGCGACCAGCGCCACGACGACCAGCGCGACGACCGCCGCAAGTGCGCCAAAGTGCTGCTCCATCCAGTCCAGGACGGCGTTGACGCGCTTGGGAATCCTCACTCGGCTTCTCCTCCACTCGGCTCGGGACGGGCCGCTGCGCCCGGCAGGGGCATCTGGGGGCAACGATCGGCCGGCGCCGCCGTGTTCCAGCGGCGCCCCGGCCCGGGGAGCGGCCCGGGAAACGGCGCCGTTCGCGGCCGTTCCGGACCTCCGCCGGGCTCGCGCGGCCGGACGCCGGCGGCCGGACGTCACGGGAGCACGCGTCCGGCGGCGGCGCCGTCACGCCGTCCGCGCCGCCCGCCCCCGCGGACGTGCACCGGCGGGGGACTCCGAAAACCTTAACAGCAAGTGACGAGGGAGCCGCACGGGAGGCGGGCGGTCACGCGGCGTGATCGTTTCCGGCGGGCGCCCGGCCGCGGGTGCGACCTGCGTCGCTGCGGCGCCGTCCGGGATGCGAGCACGGCCCCGCGCCGAATATCGTCAATGAATATGAGCGAACACTTTGACGTCGTGGTCCTGGGCGCGGGCCCGGGTGGATATGTCGCCGCGATCCGGTCGGCACAGCTCGGGCTGAAGACGGCGATCATCGAGGAGAAGTACTGGGGCGGGGTGTGCCTCAACGTCGGCTGCATCCCCTCGAAGGCGCTGCTGCGCAACGCCGAGCTGGCGCACATCTTCACCCAGGAGCAGAAGACCTACGGGATCAGCGTCGAGGGCAACGTCACCTTCGACTACGGCGTCGCCTACCAGCGCAGCCGCCAGGTATCGGACAAGCTCGTCAAGGGCGTCCAGTTCCTGATGAAGAAGAACAAGATCACCTCCTATGACGGGCGCGGGACGTTCACCGACCCGAACACCCTGCAGGTCGCCAAGGCCGACGGCGCCACCGAGACCGTGACCTTCGACAGCTGCATCATCGCCGCGGGCGCGCACACCAAGCTGCTGCCCGGGACGTCGCTGTCGGAGCGGGTCGTCACCTACGAGGAGCAGATCCTCAGCTCCGAGCTGCCGGAGAGCATCGTCATCGCCGGCGCGGGCGCCATCGGCGTCGAGTTCGCCTACGTCCTGCACAACTACGGCGTCAAGGTCACGATCGTCGAGTTCCTCGACCGGATGGTCCCGAACGAGGACGCCGACGTGTCCAAGGAGCTGGCGAAGCGGTACCGCAAGCTCGGCATCGACGTGCTGACCTCCACCCGGGTCGACGGCATCGACGACTCCGGCGACAAGGTCAAGGTCACCGTCACCGGCAAGGACGGCGCCCAGCAGGTCATCGAGGCCGACAAGGTGCTGCAGGCGATCGGCTTCCAGCCGAACGTCGACGGCTACGGGCTCGATAAGACCGGCGTGCAGCTCACCGAGCGCGGCGCGATCGACGTGGACGGCCGCTGCCGCACGTCCGTCCCGCACATCTACGCGATCGGCGACGTCACCGCCAAGCTGATGCTCGCGCACGCCGCCGAGTCCATGGGCATCGTCGCCGCCGAGACCATCGCGGGCGCCGAGACGATGGAGCTCGACTACGTGATGATCCCGCGCGCCACCTACTGCCAGCCGCAGGTCGCCTCGTTCGGCTGGACCGAGGCGCAGGCGCGCGAGCAGGGCTTCGACGTCAAGGTCGCCAAGTTCCCCTACAGCGCCAACGGCAAGGCGCTCGGCCTCGGCGAGGGCGACGGCTTCGTCAAGCTGATCAGCGACGCGAAGTACGGCGAGATCCTCGGCGGGCACCTGATCGGCCCCGAGGTCACCGAGCTGCTGCCCGAGCTGACCCTCGCCCAGCAGTGGGACCTGACCGTCCACGAGGTCGCCCGGAACGTGCACGCGCACCCGTCCCTGGGCGAGGCCGTCAAGGAGGCCGTGCACGGCCTCGCCGGCCACATGATCAACCTCTGACCCGATCCGGCGTGCCCGCCCGCCGCGGACGGGCACGCCGCCTCGCGTTCTTCCGCGGCGCGTCCCGCCGCCCCGGCTCCGGCGGCCTCGCGTCCCGCCGCCCGGCTCCGGCGGCCTCGCGTGCCGGACCCGCCGTCCGGTCAGCGCAGCACGGAGCGGGCGAGCCGGGCCGCCCCCTCCCTGACGCGCTCCTCCCCCAGGTCGGGCAGGAGCGCCGCGACGTGCTCGGCGGACAGCGCCGCGAGCAGGGCGTGCGCGGCGTACTCGGGGTCCTCCGCGCCCGCCGCCAGGATCGCCACGTGCCGGTGCCAGAACCGGTACGCGCCGATGCGGTACCGCGCGCCCGGTGACGCGGTCTCCGACATCCGCACGAGCGCCAGGTGCTCCAGCAGGTAGTCGAGGTACGCCCCGGCGAACGCGACCAGGCGCTCCTCCTCCCCCGCCCCCGGGCCGAGCGGCGGCGGCCCGTGCAGGATCGCCTCCTGCAGCACGCGTTCCCGCGCGTCCAGCAGCGCGGCGGCCAGCCCCGCCTTGTCGCCGAAGCGCCGGAACAGCGTCCCCTTGCCGACGCCGGCCTCGGCCGCCACCTGGTCCATCGACACCGCCTCGACGCCCCGCTCGGCGAACAGCCGGCCGGCCGCCTCCAGGACCGCCGCCCGGTTGCGGGCCGCGTCCGCGCGCTCCTTGGGCGGCGGGGTGCGGAGCAGTTCCAGGGGCGTTGCAGAAGCGGACTGTGGTCCGGTATCGTCTCGAGCCATAACCGGACTATAGTCCGTCTTCTCTGGAGGCACAGCCATGACCGCACTCATCGGCCGGGACGAGCTCAAGGCGGCCATCGACGCCGGCACCGTCACCGTGGTCGACGCGCTGGGCGGCGAGTACTACGCCAAGCAGCACCTGCCGGGCGCGGTGCCGCTCGTCGCGGCCGACGTCGACGCGCAGGCGCCCGCCCTGCTGCCCGACCGCGCCGCCGCGATCGTCACCTACTGCTCCAACCCGGCCTGCGCCAACAGCGGCCAGGTCGCGGACCGGCTCACCGCCCTCGGCTACACCGACGTCCGCAAGTACCGCGAAGGCATCGAGGACTGGGTGGCCGCCGGGCTCCCCACCGAGTCCGCCTGACCCGCCGGGACGGGCCGGGCGCGCACACCGCCCGGCCCATGCACCCGCGAAGCGTCGCCGGGACGTCACTTAGAGTGAGCGCATGGGGGGAACCGAAGAGGACCGGCTCATCGAGACCGCGACGCGGATCTTCGCCGAACTCGGGTACGACGGGACGTCGCTGCAGATGATCGCCGACGCGGCGGGCCTCGGCATCGGCGCCGTCCGCTCCGTCGCCGCGACCAAGGCGGACCTGTACCGCGCCGTGATGCGCAACGCCGACGAGGTCGAGGAGGCCGCCCTGCGCGATGCGCTGGCCGTCTTCACGCCCGACCGGAGCGGCGTCCTGATGCTCGCCGACGCCTACCTCGACTTCTACGTCTCCCACCCGCAGGTCCTGGCGCTCTGGCAGCACCGCTGGATGGGCGACGCCGCCGACCTGCCCGACCTCGAGGAGCTCTACACCCAGCCCCTGTCCCGCGACATCGCCGACACCGTGCGCGGCCTCGTCCCGCCCGACGTCGACCCCGACTACCTCATCTGGAGCGTGGTCTGGTGCGTGTACGGCTTCCTCACCGGCGGCCTCGTCCGCAGCGGCCCGGGCGAGCCGCCCCGCCGCCACACGCCGAGCAGCGCCCCGTGCCCCCACGACGACGTCGAGGGGTTCCGGGCCTTCCTGCACACCATGCTCGACCACCTGTTCACCCCGCTGCCGCGCCCGCCCGCCTGACACCCGCGCGGTGCGCAACGAATCGCTGCCGCACCACCGGAACACGCAACGAATCCGCAGGTCAGCGCAAGGTCGACGCATTGGAATGCGCGGCTTTCGTTTCTAGGCTTTCGCTCAGTCGAGTCCTTTTGGAAGCCCCAGGAGACGAGCATGACCGTGATGCCGACAACGGAGCCGAGCACCCCGCGGCGGAGCGCGGTTCGGCGGCACTACCTGATGTGCCGTCCCGAGCACTTCGCCGTGACCTACGCGATCAACCCGTGGATGGACCCGGCCGCCGGCGCGGACGCGGGGCGGGCCGTCGCGCAGTGGGAGGCGCTCCTCGCCGCCTACCGCGCCCTCGGCCACGAGGTCAGCCTCATCGACCCGATCGAGGGCCTGCCCGACATGGTCTTCGCCGCGAACGGCGCCCTCGTCGTCGGCGGGCGCGCGTACGGGGCGAAGTTCACCTTCCCCGAACGCGCCGCGGAAGGCCCCGCCTACGCCGACTGGCTCCGCAAGAACGGCTTCCCGGACGTCCTCCTGCCCGAGCACACCAACGAGGGCGAGGGCGACTTCCTCACCCTCGACCACGTCATCCTCGCCGGGACGGGCTTCCGCACCGACATCGCCGCCCACCAGGAGGCGCAGGAGTTCCTCGGCCGCCCGGTGGTGACGCTGCGGCTGATCGACCCGCGCTTCTACCACCTGGACACCGCGCTGTTCCCGCTCGGCGGCTCCAACGTCGCCTACTTCCCGGGCGCATTCTCCCCCGGCAGCCGCGCGGTGCTCGAACGGCTCTTCCCGGAGGCCGTCATCGCCGACGAGGCGGACGCGGCCGTGCTCGGCCTCAACGCCGTCTGCGACGGCCGCAACGTCGTCATCAACGCCGAGGCCACCGGCCTCATCGGCACGCTGCGCGACCACGGGTACGAGCCCGTCCCGGTGGACCTGTCCGAGCTCCGCAAGGCGGGCGGCGGCCCCAAGTGCTGCACGCTGGAGCTGCGCCCCTGACGCACCCGCCCGGCGGCGCCGCCTCCCCGGTGCCGCCGGGACCGATGCCGCCGCCGATCATGGGGCCTCGCCGGTCATGGGGCGTCGCCGTCCATCTGGGTGAAGTCGACGTCCCACAGCACGACGTCGGCGCCGGCGAGCTCGGCGAGTTCCTCGACGCCCTCGGGGGCGCGGAGCTGGACGGCGACCCAGGGCTGGTCCTCGCCGCAGCCGGCGACGAGGAGCTCGAGGGAGGAGTACATGGGCAGGACGCGGCGGCCGTCCTCGAACCGGCTCAGCGCGAATTCGGCCAAGGCGTCGCCTTGCTGGAAACGGCGGGAGGGCACGTACACGACCTTTGTCCAGGCGGCCGTGCCGCCGTCCTGCCCGTCCGCCACCCGGTGCCTCCCTGCGGTCGCCGATCAAAACAGATCAACTCTACACATCCGCGTCCACCGAGCGTCAACGCATATCTGACCGCACGGACGGCGCATTTACGGTCGCGCGGGGAATGGCTTTTCCGGCGCCTTTATCGGCTTTCGGAGAGGGCGATGTGGCGGCGGGTCAGGTGGCGGGTGCGCAGCACGCCGGCGACGCCGACCGTCCAGATGAGGACCTGGACGGTCCAGGCGGCGCGGAAGGCGGACGGGGTGAACTCCTTGCCGGGCGACAGGGCGTCCAGCACGAAGCCGATCAGCAGGATCGTGATCAGAGCCGCGACGAAGCCGCCGACGTTGACGATGCCGGTGGCGGTGCCCTGCCGGGCGGGCGGGTTGAAGGTCCGCGCGTAGTCGAAGCCGATCATGGCGCCGGGGCCGCCGAGCGCGACGCACACCACCAGCAGGACCAGCAGCCAGGACGGGGCGGGCGGCGGCCAGGCGAGGACCGCGGCCCAGGCGCCGGCGTTGGTCGCGACGATGCCGAGGACGAGCCGCGACCGGCGCAGCGGGTAGCGGGCGACGAGCCGCCCGACGAACGGCCCGGAGACGACGTTGGCCAGCACGAACAGGGTGAGCAGGGCGGACGCGGCGGAGGGCCGCATGCCCTGGCCGGACACCAGGTACGGGTAGCCCCACATGAGCGCGAACGTGTTGGACGAGAACTGGGTGACGAAGTGCGTCCAGAGGCCGAGGCGGGTGCCCGGGTGCCGGAAGGCGGCGCGGAGGTCGCGGCCGACCTGGCGCAGCGGCGGGGACGCGGTGCGGACGGCGCCGGGCGCGGAGTCGCGCAGCACGGCGACGGCCAGCACGCCGACGAGGACGCCGAGGGCGGCGGCGGAGCCGAACGCGGCGGTCCAGCCGGGGCCGTGCAGCAGCGCGACGAGCGGGACGGCGCTGAGCACCTGGCCGAGCTGGCCGAGCAGGCCGGTGAGCTGGGTGACGACGGGGGCCTGCCGGCCGGGGAACCAGGTGGCGACGATCGACAGCACGCTGATGAAGGTCATCGCGTCGCCGGCGCCGACCAGGACGCGGGCGGCGACGGCGGTGCCGACGGAGGTGGAGACGGCCATCAGCGCCTGCCCGGCGGCCATCAGCAGCGCGCCGCCGGCGATCATCCAGCGCGGGCCGACGCGGTCCAGCAGCAGGCCGACGGGGATCTGGAGGCCCGCGTACACGAGGAGCTGGAGGACGGTGAAGGAGGCGAGCATGCCGGCGGACGCGCCGAAGCGGTGGACGGCGTCGACGCCGGCGACGCCGAAGGACGTCCGGTGCAGGACCGCCACGACGTAGGCGAGGACGCCCACTCCCCACAGCGCCCAGGCGAGGGGTGCCGCGCTCCGCTTCTCCAGGGGCTCCAGGGGGTTTTCGATACTTTGGGCGGTCTGCACGTAAAGTTACTTTAGGTCACGTTCCCCGATGGCCCGGCCCCGGACCCGGCGGTCCCCGATGGCCTACGGTCGGTGCTGATGAACGCTGACGAGGAACGGTGGAGAGCCGAGCGGGCACGGCTGAACGCCGAGCGCGACCGCCTCGGCCGGATCGCGAGCGACGACCTCTACCCCGGCGTCCCGCGCGTCGCGGGCACCCGGCTGATGTGCCGCGAGGAGTGGATCCCGGACGCCCCGCTCCCGCTGGAGGACGTCCGGCTGGAGTGGGACCCCGAACCCGGTCCGCCCGCCGTCGCCGCGCCGTCCGACGGGCTCCCGGACGGCTACCGCACCTACGCCGAGGCCATGGCCGCGCTCGCCCCGCCGCGGATCTTCGACGACCGGCCGAGCTACCGCCTGCTCGCCGCCGCCCCTCCGGTGCTGCGGTTCGGCCCCGGCCGCTACTTCGACGGCGTGAACGTCGGCGAGGCCGCCGCGCACGAGCTGGCCGCCGGCCGCGCCGCCCTGCGGGAACGCGTCGGCGACCCGCGCGACCTGCGGCGCCGGACGGCGCTGTGCGCGATCACCACGCTGACGGTCACGGTGTCCGGCGCGTACGTCCTGCACTGGCGGGACCCGGCGAAGGTCGCGCACGCCGGCGGCCTGCACCAGGTGATGCCGGTCGGCGTCTTCCAGCCTTTGGCGGACGAGCGCGCGGACCTCGACCTGTGGCGCTGCATGGTCCGCGAATACGCCGAGGAACTGCTCGGAATGGACGAGGACTACGGCGACGATTTCGTCCAGGAGGAATGGCCTTTCCACCGGACGATGACCCGCGCGCGCAATGAGCGCCGTATCCGCGCCTATTTCCTCGGCCTCGGCGTGGACCCGCTGACGTTCGCGCTCGACCTCCTCACCGCCGTCGTGATGGACGACGCGGCCTTCACGGAACTGTTCGGAGGCCTCGTCGCCGTCAACGACGAGGGCCGCGTGTCCACGGCCGCGTTCGACGGCCCCGTTCCGGAACCGATGCAGCCCGCCGGCGCCGCCGCACTCGCCCTGGCCCGCCGGCACCGTACCGCCCTGGGCATCCAAGCCTGACCGTCAGCCCTCGCCGAGCGCCTGCCGGCTGAGCGCCCTCAACTCGTCCAGGGCGTCGTCGAGGTGGTCGATGATCTCCGACGGGTCGGGCACGAGGTCCCGGCAGGCGACGATGCCGACGTCCACCTTGCCGTCGTAGGAGAAGACCGTGATGTTCATGCCGCCGCTGACGTCGGTGATCACGGAGATCGGGTAGTAGCCGACGACCCGCGCACCGCACAGGTACAGCGGGAACTGCGGGCCCGGGACGTTCGACACGACGAGGTTCACCGGCCGCAGCGACACCGCCGACGCGGCCTGCAGCGCGAACTTGGTGACGGCGCCCGCGACGGGAGCGGGCAGGAGCCCGCTCATCTCCCGCACCCAGCCGCCCGCCGACGCGGTGAACCGCCGCTTGACGAGGTCCATGTCGCGCCGGACGGCGGCGTACCGCTCGGCCGGGTCGGGGATGTGCGTGGCGAGCGGCGTGCTCATGATCGACACCTGGTTGCCGCCGGGGCCGCCGCCGCCCGCGCGCCGCAGCGACACCGGCACGCCCGCGACCAGCGGGCCGTCGGGCAGGTCGCCGCGCTTGTCCAGCCACTGCCGCAGCGCCGTCGCGCACAGCGCCATGACCACGTCGTTGACGCTGCCGCCGAGCCCGCGCCGGATCTCCTTGACGTCCGCGAGCGGCAGCTCGCCGCAGGCGACGGCGCGGCGCCGTCCCACCGGCCGGTTGAACGGGGTGGGCGGCGCGGCGACCCGCGGCACCGGCGGCGCCTCCGGCCGGCGCAGCGCGGCCTGCATCGCCGCCGACACGGACCCGACGCCGGGGATGGACGCGAGGCCGGGGATCTCGTCCAGGTACGGGGCGCTCCGCGCGAGCGACAGCGCCGACCGGACGGGGTGCGCCGCCATCCGCAGCAGCCCCGTCCCGACCATCGCCGCCGGGCTCGGGGCGCGCGTGGGAGCGGCGTCGTCCGGCGGGAGCTCGCGGGGCTCGGGCGACAGGTCGAGCAGCGCGGCGAGCGTCTCGGCCGCCAGCACGCCGTCGATCGCGGCGTGGTGCACCTTCACGTACACGGCGACGCGGCCGCCCCGCAGGCCCTGGATCAGGGCGATCTCCCACAGCGGGCGGGACCGGTCGAGCGGCTGCTCGTGCAGCATCGCGACCGCGTCGGCGAGCTGCCGGTCGTCACCCGGCGCGGGCAGCCCGATCTCGACGATGTGCTTCTCCGGCGCGAAGTCCGGGTCGTCCTCCCAGTACGGGAAGTCCAGGCCGAGCGGCACCCGGACGAGCCGCCGCCGCAGCGGCGCGGCCAGGTGGGCGCGGTCGCGCACCAGGCCCGCCACCATCGCGGTGGTGAGCCGCCCGCCCGGGCACGACGCGGGGTCGAGCACCCCGAGGCCCGCGATGTGGGCGTGCACGTTGCCCATCTCTGCGTTCAGGAATGTGGCGTCCACGCTGGTCAGCTGGGTCATCCGATCGTCCCGTCCGCTCGTCCGGCACTTGCCTGCCCTCCCAGGTTTCGGCGGCGGACGCGGAACGTCAACGCTCCACGGCGGGAAGTAACGCCGACTTAACGGGACGTTTCACCCGGTTCATCTGCCGATTCGGGCAACCAGGAAACCTTTTCCCGATCCGCCGTCCTTATGTGGTCAGGAAACTTCACAGGCCTGATCAAGAAACGGTTCGGCCGCGGGCCCGGTGATCACCGCACTAGGCTGATGCGCCATGACGGCACGCCCCCTCACCGAGATCGTCGAAGCCGGCTGGGCGCAGGCCCTCGCCCCCGTCGCCGGGACGATCGCCGCCGCCGGCGACTGGCTGCGCGCCGAGGTCGCCGCCGGACGCCGCTACCTGCCCGCCGGGAACCTCATCCTGCGCGCCTTCACCCAGCCGTTCGACGACGTCCGGGTGCTGATCGTCGGGCAGGACCCCTACCCCACCCCCGGCCACCCGGTCGGCCTCAGCTTCTCCGTCGCCCCCGACGTCCGGCCGCTGCCCGCCAGCCTCGTCAACATCTTCCGCGAGTACTGCGACGACCTCGGCCACCCCGAGCCGTCCAGCGGCGACCTGACGCCCTGGGCCGAGCGCGGCGTCCTGCTGCTGAACAGGGCCCTCACCGTCATGCCGCGCAAGCCCGGCTCGCACCGCGACAAGGGCTGGGAGCAGGTCACCGAGCAGGCCATCCGCGCCCTCGCCGCCCGCGACCGCCCCCTCGTCGCGATCCTGTGGGGCCGCGACGCCCGCAACCTCAAGCCGATGCTCGGCAACGTCCCCTGCATCGAGTCGCCGCACCCGAGCCCCTACTCCGCGAACAGCGGCTTCTTCGGCTCCCGCCCCTTCAGCCGCGCCAACCAGCTCCTGGAACAACAGGGCGCCCAACCCATCGACTGGAAGCTCCCGTAAGAGCCGGCTGAACGCGCATACGGAAGACCGGACCCCAGCCGCCGCCACGGGCAGGCACGCGGAGCGAGCGCCAGCGAGCGCAGCGGGCCTGCCCGACGACGGAGGACGCGTTTCCCGCGGAGCGCCAGCGGAGCGGGAAACGCGTCCTCCGTCGCAACGGGGGTTCCAGGGGGTCGCCCCCCTGGGTCAAGACGGCAGGCGGCGGAGGAGGGTGGCGAACTCGCCGGTGCCCTCGTGGGGGGCGTCGGCGGGGAGGGGGGTCAGGCGGCGCTCGCCGTGGCTCCAGTAGACGCCTGGGGCGCACGGGTCGTCGGCGGCGGCGTGCATCTCGCGGACGACGTCGGCGAAGACGGGGAGCACCTCGCGGACGGCCGTGGACGTGATCGGGTACAGCAGCAGCGTGCTGTGGCACGGGACGCCGACCAGCGCGCCGTGCTCGTTCGGCACCGGGAGGAACTGGTCGACCTCGCTGAGCAGCGCCGACACGTACCGGCTGCCCGGCTTGGCCACCACCCGGACGTTCCGGCCGGGCAGCAGGGGCTGGTCGTGTACCGACACGTCCGACAGCTCGCGGTCATGGGTGTTCGTCATCACGTAACCGAGCTTGTGCAGGCCGAGCAGGCCGGCCCGCGCCTTCGTCAGCGGCCCGCCGTAGCGCGGATGCTCGATCATCACCATCGCGTCGAAGTGGTCGCCGGCCGGGACGACGACGAGGCCCTCCCGGTCGCGGGGCGCGAGCTTCGGCACGATCCGCAGCCGCAGCAGCTCGCGGACGTCGCCGAACAGCTCCATCTCGCCGACGGCGAGGAACGCGCGGTCGCCGACCTCGCGGACCCACTCGTCCACCACCTGCGGCCACGCCGAGCGCGGCTCGCGGGCGCACCGCTCCAGCACCGTCCAGCTGGAGGCGCGCGCCTCGGACCGGCCGAGCGGCAGCACCACCTCGGACGTCCCGGAGTCGAACCAGGCGCTGGGCGCCAGCGCCGGGAGCACGTCGCGGATGAGCGCGTGCACGTCCGCCGCCGCGTCCAACGGTTCCATGCTCATCCCCCTTCACCATCGGCGGATCACGTCACACCCCACCTTCTCAGAGTTCCGGCCGCTTGTGGGATCCATCGCGATCCCGGCGCCGCACTCGCTGATCATGGCGCACCTCAAGTACGGTGCTGACATGTCCGAACGCGTGTACCCGCCAGTGATCAAGACGGCTCTTGGCGTGTTCAAGGCCCTGAACATCAAGTTCCGTCTGGAGGGGACCGAACACATTCCCAGCACCGGCGGTGCCGTGCTCGTCAGCAACCACGTCAGCTACCTCGACTTCATCTTCGCGGGCCTGGCCGCGCACCCGGCCGGCCGGCTGGTGCGGTTCATGGCGAAGAAGGAGATCTTCGACAACCGGGTCGGCGGGCCGCTGATGCGCGGGATGAAGCACATCCCGGTCGACCGGGAGGCGGGCGCCTCCTCGTACGCGGCGGCGCTGAAGGCGCTGCGCGGCGGCGAGATCGTCGGGGTGTTCGCGGAGGCGACGATCAGCCGCTCCTTCACGGTGAAGGAGATCAAGAGCGGCGCGGTGCGGATGGCGGTGGCGTCCAAGACCCCGCTGATCCCGATCGCGATCTGGGGCCCGCAGCGGCTGTGGACGAAGGGCCGCAAGCGCCGCCTGCTGCAGCGCAACGTCCCGGTGACGATCCTGGTCGGCGAGCCGATGCACCCCAAGCGCGGCGACGACTACGACCAGGTCACCCGGGACCTGCAGGCCCGCATGTCCGAGCTGCTGGAGAAGGCGCAGCGCGAGTACCCCGACGTCCCGAAGGCCGGCGAGAAGTGGTGGCAGCCCGCCTATCTCGGCGGTACCGCGCCGACGCCGGAGGAGGCCGAGAAGCTCGACTTCCAGGAGGCGGAGGCCCGCCGGGCCGCCCGGCAGGAGCGCGAGGGCGGCGGCGCCTGAGCCGCGCCGGTGCCGCTAATTCGGTGGACGCGCCCGCCGGGCACGCCTGATGATCAATGACATGACCATGTCGCAGGAGAGGCCGCAGGACGTCCTGCATCTCGTCGGGCCCGGGGAGAACGCGACCGATCCCGGGCCCGAGGCGACGCTGCCGGTGGTCTTCAACCTCAGCGACAACAACTCCCCCGCCGACGTGATGGACGTGCTGTCGCTGCGCCCGTTCGCGTCCGGCGAGCAGCCGTGGTCGCGGTCGACGCGGCTGGACCACGTCCGCCCGGAGGCGCCGCTGCGCCCGGAGGGCGCGCGCCTGGTGCGGGTCGCCCGCGAGAAGGGCAAGGAGTCGGTGCTGGCCGAGGGCGACGGCTGGACGCTGCTGACGAACCGGTGGAAGAACGGCAGCGCGTACCTCGCGGTGTCGGCGGTGTCGGACGCGCTGGCCGAGTCGGTGCTGGACGCGTCGGTGAAGGACGCGACGGATCCGCCGAAGACCGACGAGACCAGCGTCGAGATGGGCTTCTGGCACATGGGGATGCACGGGCCGTCGCGCGACGAGCGGGCGATCTCCGCCGACGCGTGGGAGGACATCCGGGGCAACTACACCGGTGCCGTCGCCGACGCCCTCGACCGGGTGATGAAGCTGACGCGCGACGAGGTGGCGGGCCGGCTCCTGCTGCTGCACGGCCCGCCCGGCACCGGCAAGACGACGGCGCTGCGGGCGCTCGCGCGGGCGTGGGGCAAGTGGTGCCAGGCCGACTGCGTGCTCGACCCGGAGGCGCTGTTCGGCACGCCCAGCTACCTCATGGAGGTGGCGGTCGGCGACGACGAGGACGAGAACCGCCGGTGGCGGCTGCTCATCCTGGAGGACTGCGACGAGCTGATCCGCGGCGAGGCGAAGCAGTCGACGGGCCAGGGCCTGTCGCGGCTGCTGAACCTCACCGACGGGATGCTCGGGCAGGGCCGGGACGTCCTGGTGGCGATCACCACCAACGAGGACCTGGCGATGCTGCACCCGGCGGTGGTGCGGCCGGGCCGCTGCCTCGCGCAGATCGAGGTGGGCCGGCTGTCCCGCGAGGAGTCGGTGGCGTGGCTGGACGGCTCGGACGCCGCGTCCGAGATCGGCCCGGACGGCGCCACCCTCGCCGAGCTCGCCGCGCTCCGCAAGGGCGAGCACCGCCCCGAGACGCACGCGCCGCCCTCCACCGCCACCGGCTTCTACCTCTAGCCTCCCGTCCGGTCAGGTGGCCTTGGCGAGGGCCTGCTCGATGTCCTCCCAGAGGTCGTCGGGGTCTTCGAGGCCGACGGCCAGGCGGACGGTGCCCTCGCCGATGCCGGCGGCGGCGAGGGACGCGGCGTCCATCTGCCGGTGCGAGGTGCTCGCGGGGTGCATGACGAGCGTGCCGGTGTCGCCGAGCGACGGGCTGAGCGACACCAGCCGCACCGACTCGCTGAACACCCGCCCGGCCTCGCGTCCGCCGGCGAGCTCGAACGCCAGGACGCCGCCGGCGCCGTCGGGCAGCAGCCGGCGCGCGGTCTCGTGCTGCGGGTGGTCGATGAGCCCCGGGTAGTGGACGCGGTCGACGGAGGCGTGCCCGGCGAGGCGGCGGGCGAGGTCGAGGGCGTTCGCGCTGTGCCGGGCGACGCGCATCGGCGCGGTCGCGAGCCCGCGGAGGGTGAGCCAGGCGGCGAACGGGTCGGCGGTGGAGCCGAGCTCGACGGCGTGGTCCCAGACGCGGCGGTGGACGTCCGGGTCGGCGAACACGGCGGCGCCGCCCATGACGTCGCCGTGCCCGCCCAGGTACTTGGTGACGGAGTGGACGACGATGTCCGCGCCGTGCTCCAGCGGCCTGCACAGCAGCGGCGCGAACGTGTTGTCGACGACGGTGAGCACGCCCGTCCCCCGGACCGCCTCGGCGAACGCGGGGATGTCGGTGACGTGCGTGGTCGGGTTCGCGATCGTCTCCAGGTAGAGCAGCCGCGTGTTCGGGCGCAGCGCCGCACGGACCTCGGCGGGGTCGTCGCCGGGGATGTGGGTCAGCTCGACGCCCCACCGGTCGGCGAGGTCGTGCAGCAGCGCGTACGTGCCGCCGTACAGCGAGGACTGCGCGATGACGTGGTCGCCCGACTTCAGCAGCGCCATCAGGACCCCGTTGATCGCGCCCATCCCGGCGGCGGTGGCGAGGGCGCCGGCGCCGCCCTCGATCTCGGCGAGGGCCTCTTCCAGGGCGCGGACGGTCGGGTTGCTCATCCGGCCGTACAGGAACGCCTGGCCGGGGCCGTGGAACGCGGCGGCGAGGTCGTCGGCGGCGTCGAAGGCGAACAGGTGGCTCTGGTAGATCGGCTGGCCGAGCGGGCGGCTGCCGGACGGCGTGATCACGGGCGGGTGGACGGCGCGGGTCTGCGGGTGATGTCCGGTCATGCTCCCAGCGTGCGGCGCGGCGGCCGCCGGCGGCAGAGCCAATCGCGGGCAGTGGCCTGGACGCGGCGGAGGTTTCGACCAGTGGCCCGGACCACGCCCCCGGCTTACGCTCCGCGGCGCCGGACCACCGGCCCGGCCGGGGCCGCCGCCGTTCCGCCGCCCGGTACGGTTCCCGTCCGCCTGCTTACCCACCCCGCGAGGGCGAGCCGGCGGCCGGGGCGTCCCGGGCGGGCGACGGGCGGCGTCCCGCGGCCGGAGACCCGAGCATGTCCCGCCGGGGACGGTCCGCGCCATCCGGGAGATCACGGCCATATGGACGGATATTTCGGTGTTCGTCCCGTACGGACTACGGGGTCGCGTGCGCGAACAGGTGCCGGTACACCCGGCGCAGGCCGTGGAGATCACTGACCGGCTCCCCGAACGTCAGCCGCAGGTCGAACGTCCCGCCCCCGTCCGGCGACGGCGCGGAGCAGCGCAGCCACATTCCGTACCGGTCCAGCCCGAGCGGCCGGACCTCCGGCAGCCCGTCCGGATCGCCCGACGGCGACGCCGACACCGGCAGCAGGCCCTTCAGCTCGTCGCGGTGGCACGAGTCCAGATGCGTCAGGATGCCCGCGCCGATGGCGACGAACGGGTCCGGCGCGCCGGCGGCGTACTCCTCGGGCTCGAGAGTCGCGCCGCCCCAGGCGTCCTCGATCTCGACCTGCGCGACGTCCATCGTGAGCACCGTCCACTCGCGGTCGCGCGGCGGCTTCTCGGCGGCGAGGTCGAGCAGTTCGGGGCGCGGATGCGGGCGGGACAGCTTCAGCGCGGCGTCCCGCAGCCCGGCCGGCGGCAGCTCCGTCAGCCACCCGTGCAGCCACGCCCGGCCGCGCACCCGGTCGGCGAGCGGGACCGGCGCGACGTCGCTGATCCGCAGCGTGGCGGGCAGGTCCTCCTCCCCGGCCAGCGCCTTGACCAGCGCCGACTCCGCCGGCAGGAGCAGCAGCGGGCGCCCGTCGAGGTCCGTCGTGTACGCCGGGACGGGCGTGTGCGGGACGCCCGGCGCCGCGAGGACGCCGTCGCCCATGCCGTAGGCGAGCGTCCGCGCCCGTTCCGCCGCCGTGGGCCCGCCCACCCGCGTCCCCGTCGTGTCCGCTCGCCCCACCATGGCCTCCTTGACGTACTAGGTTAGGCTTGCCTAACTAAGGCTTACCTAACCACTGAGGAGCGCGATGAACAACCCCCGGCCCAAGGTCCGCCTGTCGCGGGCCCTCGGCATCCCCCTGACCCCGAAGTCCGTCAAGTACTTCGAGGCCCGCCCCTACCCGCCCGGCGTACACGGCCGCGCCCGCAAGCAGGAGAGCGACTACAAGGTCCGGCTCCGCGAGAAGCAGCGGCTGCGCGCGCAGTACAACATCCGCGAGGCCCAGCTCAGCAACGCCTTCGCCAAGGCCGCCAAGGCCGGCGGCAAGACCGGCGAGGCCCTCCTCGTCGACCTCGAACGCCGGCTCGACGCCCTCGTCCTGCGCGCCGGCTTCGCCCGCACCATCTACCAGGCCCGCCAGTTCGTCGTCCACCGCCACATCCTGGTGAACGGCCGCCGCGTCGACCGCCCGTCCTTCCGCCTCCGCCCCGGTGACGTCATCACCGTCGCCGAACGCAGCCACAAGATGGACGCCTTCCAGATCGCCGCCGCCGGCGGCCACACCGACACCGTCCCGCCCTACCTCGACGTCCGCCACGACGCCCTCGCCGCCCAGCTCACCCGGCTCCCCGAACGCCGCGAGATCCCCGTCATCTGCGACGAACAACTCGTCGTCGAGCACTACTCACGGTGATTCCCAGGGGGGCGACCCCTGGAACCCCCGTCACGACGGACGGGCATGTCCGGCTACCTCAGGGTGCCGAGTTCCTCGCGGGCGGTGGTGCGGAGGGTGCGGAGGGCCGAGACGAGGGCGTGGCGCTGCTCGTCGGTGAGGGGGCCGGCGAAGTGCTCGCGGAGCGTCTCGGCGTGTACCCGCATCGCCTCGTCGAGCTTCGCGCGGCCCGCGTCGGTGAGCTCGACGAGGTGGCGGCGGCGGTCCCCGGCGTGCGGACGGCGGCGGACGAGCCCCGCCTCCTGCATCCGGTCGACCAGCCGGGTCATGCCGCCGCTGGTGAGGATCAGCTCGCCGGCCAGCCCGCCCATGTCGGGGCAGTCGGCGCCCGCGTCCGACAGCCGGAGCAGCACCTCGAACACCGCGTGCCGGATGCCGCAGCGGCGCTCCAGCTCGCGGCCCGCGATGCGCTCCAGCAGCGCGGCGGCGCCGAGCAGCGCCCCGAACTCGTGGATCACCTCGTCCGGCACCCGGGTGCCCTCGTCTGAGACCGTACGCTCCGTCACCGTCGTCATTCTGCCCGCCACCTCCGACACTTCACCCGCCACAACGCGCCGCGCCCCGCACGGCTTCCACCGTGCGGGGCGCGGGCCGCGGAACGTACCGGTTCTACGGCTTGCCGGTCTTGGTCGTGCTCGGGGACGGCGACGCGGCGCTGCTCCCCGGCACCAGGCCGTTGCTCCCGTTGCTCTGGTTGCTCTGGTTGTTGTCGTTGACGCCGGACGGGTACTGCTTGGTGACCTTCCACTTGCCGTCGACCTTCGCGAGCGCGAGGCGCAGCAGCGTGGAGGGCTGGCTCACCTTCCCGTCCTTGGTCTGCAGGCCGATGTCGACCATGACGACGACCGTCGCGAACTTGCCGTTCACGCTGCCGACGAAGACGTCGCTGCTCTTGGACGACATCCCGACCTGGGAGTCGCTCTTGAACGCCGCGGTCAGGCCCGGCAGCGTCGACTGCTTGAACTGGTCGAGCAGGTCACCGGCCATCAGCTTCTCGGCCTTGGCCGCCTGCGACTGGTAGTTGGACGCGTTGTAGTTGAACGCCACGTCGCCGTACTGCAGGGCCACCTTGGAGACCTCGCCGCGGGCGTCCTTGTCCGACGCCAGGCCGCTCGCCCTCGTCCACTGCCAGATCGCCAGGCTCGCCAGCAGCGCCACCACGACGACCGTCACGATGACGCGGACCAGCGACGATGAGCCGGCGTGCTCCTTCGGCGGGCGGGTCGGGGTGTAGGAGAACGGGCCGACCTTGCGGGCCGGGCGCATCGCCACCGCGTCCGCCCGCTCCTCGGCCTCCTCCTCCGGGGGCTCGAGCCGCTCCGGACGGGGCTTGGCCGCCGCGGCGGGCTTGGCGAGGGACGCCTTGGCGGCGGGCTTCGCGGTCTTCGCCGCCTTCGCCGTCTTCGCGGTCTTCGCCGCGGGACGGGCCGGGGGCTCGTCCTCGTCGTCCTCGGCCTCGATCGCCTCCAGGACGTCCTCGAGGTCGTCATCGTCGTCGATGACCTCGATGACCCGGACCCGCCGCTTGCGCTTCGGCCGCGCGGCGGGCCGTTCGGCCGCCTCCTCCGCGCCGTCGTCCTCCGCGCCGTCCTCCTGCTCGGACGCGGCCGCCTTCGCGGCCCGCGCGTCCTCGACCGCCTCGTCCTGCTCGGACGCGACCGCCTCGACCTCGTCGGCCTCGCCGTCCGGGTGGCTCTCCCGGGCGGCGTCCGCGGCTTCCTTGGTGGTCTTGGCTGTCACTTCGGTACTCCTACGGGGATTGGGGTCAGTCCTTGTGCCGGCGGCGAAGCCGGGACAGGCGGGACACCACGGGCACCGAGCCCATCATGACCCTGATCAGCACCATCAGTGCCAGAACCGGGGGAATGTACACTAGCCAAACCGGCGGCCCACCAGAAGAGTCCTTGCCGTTGTTCGCGGCGTTCCGGGCCTTGAGGGGCTTGTCGAGCGCGGGATCGTGGGTGGGGATCACGTCGCCCGGGTTCTTCGCCCGGTAGGTGTTCTGCTTGACGTCCAGGTCGGGCGTCCGGCCCCCGGCGCAGGTCGGCACGGTGGCCAGCTGCGGCTGCGGCAGCGGGTACTTGTACTCCAGCGCCGCCTGGTGCTTCAGCGTGATCTCGAAGATGACGTTCAGGACGGGCTTGCCCTGGTCCAGCCCGATCACGTTGTCGAGGACGGTCTTGAGCTGCGGCGCGACGGCGAGGGTCGTCTTCAGGTCCGACAGGTAGTTCGGGTTGTAGGCGGAGATGCCCCAGTTGCCGAGCGTGTCGACCGTGCAGTCGAAGTTCGGGCCGGTCTCGTCGAGCAGGTTGTTCACCGTGGACAGCAGGCCGGGGCCGCGGTCGCGCAGCTCGGCGAGCTGGCCGCGCACCTGCGCGAGCGCGGAGGTGAGGGCGGCGACGTTGTCGATGCCCGCGCCGAGCGCCCCGCGGTTCCGGTTCAGCACGCTGGTGATCTTGCCGAGGTCCTTGGTCAGCCCGTCCAGCAGCTCGGTGTTCTGCGCGAACGTCTGGGTGAGCTGGTCGCCGCCGTTGACGATCTGCCGGATCGAGTCCTCCCGGCCGGCGAGGCCCTCCGACAGCTCGTGGGTGAGCACCTTCGCGTCGTCGGGGTTGATCGCGTCGAGGGACTTGATGACCGCGCCGAACAGGTCGCTGTACTTCGGCGGGACCTTCGTCTGCGACACCGGGATGACGGTGCCGGGCTTCATCGGCGGGGCGCCCGCCCGGCCCGGCGCCGGGGTCAGCTCGACCACCGGCTCGCCGACCGCGGACTTGCGGGCCGCCGCCGCGGTGACGCCCTGCGGGATCTTCACCCCGCGGTCCATGTCGAGCCGCACGACGACCTTGTTCCTGACCAGCTTCACCGAGTCGATCTTGCCGACCCGCAGCCCGAGGTAGTCGACCTCGAAGTTCGGGTGCAGGCCCGGCGACGACTCGAACTCGGCCGTGATGTGGTACGGCCGCTCGATGAAGTCGAAGTGCACGACGTTCCGGAACGCCCACACGACCATGATCACGGCCAGTGCGCCGAACACGGCCAGGTTGATCGTCACTCGCCTGGTCATTGCCGCCCCTGCAGGATCTTGTCGAGGTCCGGGAACGCCGTCCGGAACTGCTTCGGCAGCTCGGTGCCGCCGGTGCCGCCCGTGCCGCCGCCGGCGCCGCCCGCCGCCTTGCCCGTCTTCTTGGCGGGCTTGTCGCCGCCGAGCACCGGCGACCCGTCCGGCCACACGATGTTCAGCAGCGGGTACAGCAGCAGCTGCCCGTCGTAGCTGGCCTTCGGCAGCTTGGTGGTGAACGTCTCCAGCCCGTTGACCAGGTTCGTCAGCCGGGTCCGGTTGTTGCCGAGCTGCGCGAGGACGGGGTCGAGGTCGTCCAGCAGCTTGCGGAACCGGGCGACCCGCCCCTCCAGCACCTTGTCGTTCAGCTGGCGGGCGGCCTCGGTCAGCTTGGCGACCGTGCCGAGGATCTTCCGCTTGTCCTGGTCCAGCAGCCGGGTGGTGCGCTCGATCTCGACGGGCGCCTGGTTCAGCGCGTCGTCCCCGGCGGCCAGCGACCGGCCCAGCTTCGCGAGATGGTCGACCGACTCACCGAGCTGCTCGCGCTGGTCGGCGACCATCTTCAGCAGCGTCGTCGCCTTCGCGATCGAGGTGTTGAGCCGGGTGCCGTTGCCGTCGAGCGCGGTGGCGCCGGCGTTGACGACCGTCGCGACGTCGTTGCCGGCGAGGGCCTGCACCAGCGGCCCCGCCTGCCCGACGACCTGCTCGAACGCCGGCTGCACGCTGGTCTGCGTGATCGCCGCGTGGTTCGCCAGGAACGGGCCGCGGTCCATGCTGGCGCCCGGCGGCATCTGCAGGTCCACGTAGTTCTCGCCGAGCAGCGACGTCACCTTGATCTCGGCGCGGGTGCCCTGCGGGATCTTGACGCCGTCCTTGATGGACAGCGTCGCCTTCGCGCGGTAGCCGTCCAGCTGCACCTTGGTGACGCTGCCGATCGTGATGTCGGACATCTTCACGCTGTGCCCGGCGACGAGCCCCTGCACGTCGCTGAACTCGGCGGTCAGGGTGAGGTGCCCCTTCGGCGCCCCGACCGTCTTGTAGTTGCAGCCCGAGAGCGCGAGGACCGTGGCGAGGACGAGCAAGACGACCTTCCTGCCCATCAGTTGCCTCCGTTCTGCCAGGGACAGTTGGAGTTGGGCGCGGGAAGCGGGCACGCGACCTCGTCGGAGTCCATCAGGCCCTTCAGCCACGTCCGCACGAACGCGTCGGTGGCGAACCGGATGTGCAGCGACTTGTCCTTCTTGCCGTAGCCGCCGATCAGGGCGCTGCTGACGCCCGGCAGCACGTCCAGCAGCTGCGCGAGCTGCTTGGTGTTGCCCTTCAGCACCAGCGCCACCCGGGTGAGGACGGCGAGGTCGTAGGGCAGCCGCCCCTTGTACTTCTGGAGCAGCTTGTCGCCGTTCTTCGACAGGTCCAGCACCGCGCTGATCAGCTGCTGGAGGTCGCCGCGCTCGGAGGCGAGCACCTGCGTCGCCTGCCCGAAGTCCTGGATCATGGTGCCGAGCACCTGCTCGCGGCCCCGCACCACCCCGGCCATCCGGCTGAGGTTCTGCGCGACCTCGATCAGGTCCTTGTCCTGGCCCGCGACGTTCTCCACCAGCCGGGCGCTCTGCTCCAGCGTGGCGTTGAACTCCTTGCCGTTGCCGTTCACCGCGTCGGCGGCCTTGCCGAGCGCGGTGTGCATCTTCGTCGGGTCCAGCGCGTTCGCCAGGTTGGTGAAGGAGTTCAGCGCGTCGTCCACCTCGACCGGGACGGTCGTCCGCTCGAGCGGGATGACGTTGGAGGTCTCCTTCGGCTCGCCCGGCTTCCACGCCGGGTGCAGCACCAGGTTCCGCTCGCCCACCAGGTTCAGCGGGACGATCGAGGCCTGCACGCCCTGCGGCAGCGGGACGTCCCGGTCGATGTGGAACGTGACCTTGATCTTGTCGTCCAGCTGCTTGACGGTGTCGACCCGGCCGACGTCGACGCCCATCACCAGGACCTTCGACTGCGGGTAGAACGAGCGCGCCTTCGGCACGTAGACGGTCATCGTGCGCTCCCCGCCGGACGAGCCGAGCGAGCAGCCGCCGAGCGCGGCGGCCAGCACGAGCGCGATCGCGGCGGCGCCGGACCTGGTCCTCCGGGAGACCCGGGTGAGGCGGCCCATCAGTTGCCTCCCTGCCCGGCGGGGGAACGCCGCGTGGAGATCGGTCCCGGCGGCTGGATCGGCCCGAGCCCGGTGAGCACGCCCTCGATCCACGGCCCGTTGCCCTTCAGGTTCGCGACCTGCTGGAACGTCGGGCCGAGCAGCGAGAAGTCGGTGTTCAGGGCGTCCATGTTGGGCGCCAGCCGGGTCGTCAGCAGGTGCAGGTTGTCCAGCAGCGTGTCCAGCTTCTTCTGGTTCCGGGAGATGACGTTGTCGAGGGTGCGGACCGTCCGGTTGCCCTGCCCGATCGTCGCGGCGAGCTCGTTGCGCCGGTTCACCAGCGACTGCAGCAGCACCTGGCTGGCGTCGATGATCTGCCGGAGCTTGTCGTCCTTGCTCGCGAGCGTGCCGGTGATGGTCTTGCTGGCCTCGATCAGGTTCTGGATCTGCGGGTAGGAGTCGTTGAGCGTGCGCGACAGGTCCTGGATGTTCTCCAGGATCCGGTGCAGCTTCGCGGCGCCCGGCGACTTGATCGCCGACACCTCCGACAGCAGCTTCGTCATGCTCTTCTCGTCGAGCTTCCCGACGATGTTCTGGGTGTTCTGCAGCGCCTCGGGGACGGTGAACGGGACGCCGGTGTGGTCCAGCTGGATCCGCCGCCGCGACTCCGGCAGGCTCGCCAGGTACGGCTTGGCGACCGGCCCGGACAGCTTCAGGTAGCGGCCGCCGAGCAGCGTCGTCGTCTCGATCTCCGCGTGGGTGTCGCGGCCGAGGTCGATGCCGGCGTTGACGTGCCAGGTGATGAGGACGCGGCCGTGCGCGAAGTCCGGCTCGACGCCGGTGACGCGGCCCGACTTCACGCCGGCGACCCGGACGTCGTCGCCCTTCTTGATGCCGGCCTGGTCGGAGAAGTAGCCGCTCATCGTGTAGCCCCGGTCGAACAGGTGGAGCTGGCCGATCGCGAACGCGAAGATCAGCCCGGCGGCGAGCACCGCCAGCGTCACGATCGCGACGAGCTTCTGGTTGACGTCCCGCAGGGACTTGAGCGCCATCAGCCGCCACTCCCCGTCAGCATCGCCTTCAGCTTGGCGAGGTCCTGCTTGGACGGCTGCTTGGTGCCGGGCGCCTTCGGCAGCTGCATCGGGAAGGGGCACGGCCCCTGCACGATGTTCAGGCACAGCGCGTTGGTGCGCAGGAAGTGCCCGCCGTTGGCGGCGGCGAACAGCTCGCGGAGGGTCAGCGGCAGCTGCTGCACCATCTTCTCCAGCTGGTCGACGTTCAGCTGGAAGGTCTCGCTGAACTTGCCGAGGTTGTCGATGATGCGGGCGAGCTGCGCGTCGTTGCCGCCGAGCACCGCGTTCAGGTTGGTGGTGACGCCCGAGATCTGCACGACCGCGTTCTCCAGCAGCTTGCGGTTGTCGGCGAACACGCCGGTCAGCGACGCCAGGTTGTCGACGCTGGCGGCGATCTGGGAGTCCCGCTTGGCGATCGCCTGGCTGACCGTCTCGTAGTTGTCGATCATCCCCTTGATCGTGTCGCGGCGGGCCTCGAAGGTCTGCAGCAGCGCGTCCAGGTTGTCGGTCAGCAGCGAGATGTTCTGCTCGTTGCCGTCCAGCGCCTGCGAGAAGGAGAACAGGATCTTGTTGATCTGGTTCGGGTCCAGGCTCTGGGTCAGCGGGCCGAGGCTGTTGAGGATCTCGCCGAGGTCCACCACCGACCGGGTGTGCGGCACCCGGTCGCCGTTGCCGAGCTTCGCGGGGCTGCTGCCCGGCTCCAGGTAGATGACCCGCTGGCCCATCACGTTGCGCCAGCGGACGGCGGCGGTGGAGTCGGCGGGCAGCCGGACGTCCTTGTCGACGGCCATCCCGACGACGGCCTTGCCGCGCACCACCTTGATGCTCTTCACCTGGCCGACCGGCGTCCCCGCCACCTTCACCTCGTCGCCGGTGAGCAGGCCGGTGACGTCGTCGAACGTCGCGGTCAGCTTGTAGCGGGAGTTGAAGCTGGTGCCGAGGATCTGCTGCCCGATGTAGAAGGTCAGCAGGACGGTCACCACGAGGAACACCAGGAACTTCGCGATCGTGGTGTACTCCGGCCCGCGGGCGGCCTTGCCGCGTGCCGGGCTCATGGCCGCCCTCCCGCCGTGCTCGTGGTCTTGCTCTTGAACGGGTCGGTGGTGCACACGTCGATGAAGACCTGGCACAGGTCGAGGGAGAGCGCCTCCTTGGCCTGCGCGATCGTGGTGCCCTCAGGGCCCGGGATCCGGATGATCTTCGAGAGCAGCGCGAAGAAGCCGTTGAGGCTGTCCATCAGCACCGGCAGCTTGTCGTTCTCGGAGTGCACCGTCGCGGCGACCCCGCCGACGCTGTCGATGAGCTTGCCGAGGTTCGCGCCGTGCCCGCGCATCGTCGTGCCGACGGTGTCGCCGAGCCGGCCGGCCTGCGCCAGCAGCTGGTTGATCTTGTCGGGCTTCTCGTTGATCACCTGTGACAGCGTGTTGAAGTCGCCGGTGAACCGGGTGATGTCGTCGCCGTGCGCGGCGAGCGTCCCCGACAGGCCGTTGATGTCGTTCAGCAGCGCCTGGATGTACGCGCGGTCCGCGTACGTCGCGTCCACGACCGTCGACCCGTTCTGGATCAGCCGGCGCGCCGCCGGACCCTCACCGGACAGCCCGGCGCCGAGGGTGTGCAGGATCGTCGCCACCTCGTCCGGGTTGATCGCCTTGGTGAGGTTGTAGGCGGGCCACGCCGTCTGCGACAGGTCCTGCGGGTCGGAGGTCTTCACGACCGTCCCGCCGTCCTTGAGGAACGGGCCGGACAGCTCGTGCGCGCCGGGGTCCAGCACCAGGTCCTTCGGGCCGAACACCGACACCGGCTCGATCGTCGCGGTGGCCGTGTCCGGGACCCGGATCCCCTTGTCGACGCGGATCTTCACGGTCACCCGGCCGTCGCGGTCGAGCTTGAGCCTGTCGACGCTGCCGACCGCGATCCCGCGGATCTTCACGTCCGACTTGCCGGGGTCCAGGCCCTGGCCCGCGGTGCCGAAGGTCGCGTCGTAGTACGTGGAGCCCGCGTACGAGGGGGTGGTGGAGATCCCGACGGCGACCGCGGCGACCGCGATCACGCCGGCGCCGACCAGCCCGAAGATCGTCCGGGATCGGGAGGAGAGGCTCTCGTCGCTCATCCGGTCAGCCTCACCGTGCTGCCGTGGCCCCAGAAGATGTACGACAGGAGCAGGTTCATCAGGATCATCAGGATGGTGGACTCCCGGATGGCGCGGCCCGCGGCGACGCCGACGCCGACCGGGCCGCCCGCGGCGTAGTAGCCGCGGTAGCAGTGGATGAACATCACGATGAACGCGAACACCGCGACCTTGATGACGCTGTAGAACACGTCGATCGGCGGCAGGTACAGGTGGAAGTAGTAGTCGTAGATGCCGGGCGACAGGCCGAAGTACTGGATCGTGATGAACCTCGTGGCGAAGAACGCCATGAACAGCGACACCAGGTAGAGCGGGACCAGGGCGATGACGCCGGCGGCGACCCGGGTGCAGACCAGGTAGGCCAGCGAGTTGATGCCCATGACCTCCAGCGCGTCGATCTCCTCGGAGATCCGCATCGCGCCGATCTCCGCGGTGAAGCCGGTGCCGACCTGCGCGACCAGCGCCACGCCCGCGATGATCGGGGTGACCTCGCGGACGTTGGAGTAGCTGGCGACCAGCCCGGTGAACGCCTCCGCGCCGATGCGTTCCAGCCCGGGGTAGCCCTGCAGGCCGACCATCGCGCCGGTGGCCAGCGACATCGTCGCGATGACGAAGATCATGCCGCCGCCGATCACCAGCGCGCCGACGCCGACGGTGATGTCGCTGACCTGCTTGGCCAGCGTCTTGCCGTACTTGCGCCGGACGATGATGTCGACGAACAGGTGGTACAGCACCCGGCCGAGGAAGATCGGCAGGTTGGCCGAGGCCGACAGCCCGGCCGCGCGGCCCTTGAAGGCCCGGCCCAGCTTGCGTACGGGGGAAATGGCGACCATCAGAACCTCGGGGGGAACAGGACCTGGTAGATCATGGTGAGGATGTAGTTGGTGGCGAACACCACGATCGAGGTGACCACCACCGCCTTGTTCACCGCCCGGCCGACGCCGACCGGTCCGAGGTCGCAGTTCATGCCCATGTAGCAGGCGACCGCGGCGGCGATGAACCCGAAGATCCACGCCTTGAACAGGGTGATGACCAGGTCCGAGAACTGCAGCAGGGTCGTCGCGCCGTCGAAGAACGCGCCCGGGCTGACGCCCTGCTGGATGACGTTGAAGTAGTAGCCGCCGAGCACGCCCGCCAGGATCACGACGGAGCAGAGCAGGCCGGAGACCATGCTCGCCGCCCACAGCCGCGGGGTGACCAGGCGGTGGATCGGGTTGATGCCCATGACCTCCATGGCCGCGAGTTCGTCGCGGATGTTGCGGGCGCCCATGTCCGCGGTGATGGCCGAGCCGCCGACGCCGGAGACCAGCAGCGCGGCGGCCAGCGGGGCCACCTGCTGGATCATCGCGGCGGTCAGCAGCGCGCCGGTGCCCGACTGGGCGCCGAGCTGCCGGGCGATGTCGCCGACCTGCAGCGAGATGGTGGCGCCGAGCGGCACCGCGATCAGCATCACGGGCACGCTGGTCACCCGGGCGAGGAACCAGCACTGCTCGACGAACTCGCCCCACCACTGGCGCAGGTCCCAGGTGCGGCGCAGCCCCTCCAGGAGGGTCACGCACAGCAGCCCGGTCTCGTCGAGCGCGCGCTCGACCCGTCGGCGTGCCAGGTCCGGGGCCTTGGTCAGGCTCAGGGCCATCAGCCGGTGCCCTCCCCCGCGGGGGGTGCGTGAAGGGTCATCCCAGCCTCCTTCGTTCTCGGACGTCGGCGCCCATCCGATACTCCGGTTCCCTGCCCTACCACGGGGCGCCGCTGCTGTCCTACTGGTGTTCCGCGCCACCGTGGTCTCGGTCGAGACCGGTATCACTCACGAGGCCACCAGGGTCACACGGACACAGGCGTCCCGCTTGTGATCTGGAGCACTCTATTGGAAGAAGTTCTAAGAAGCGAGTACTTACATCATGATTTGTCCGAAGCTACGATCTCCGGCGTGCGTACCGAGGCGCGGCAAGGCGCGGAACAAGCCCGGGAGGACGGCGTGGACCCGCTGGTCACCGGCATCAGGGACCGCTGGTCGGGGCAGGGCATGGCCGGCGGGCCGTGGCCGTTCATGGCGATCAGCTCGGTCGAGCGGCTCCACCAGATGCTCAAGAAGGCGCTGGACACCGAGCTGAAGAGGTTCGGGCTGAGCCGCACCGGCTACTTCCTGCTGACCACGCTGGCGCTCATCGGCACCGGCAACGCCCGGCTGAGCACCCTCGGCCGGATCCTGATGATGCACCCGACGACCGTGAAGCTGACCGTGGACCAGCTGGAGGCCGCCGGGCTCGTCGAGCGCGCCCGGCACCCGAGCGACCGGCGCGCCACCCTCGTGCAGATCACCGCGGCGGGACGCGAGCAGGTCAACGCCGCGAACCTCGCGCTGGAGGACCCGGCGGGCGCGCTCGCGCCGTTCGACGGGATGCACCGCGACCTGTTCGAGGCGCTCCAGCCGGCCCGGCTCGCCGCCGGCGACCTCGAGCTCTGACCCCGGCGGAGCCGGCCGGACGAGCGGTGAACCGGCTGTGACATCGCCTGCGTACATCGTCATCGACAACACAAGACCCGGGCGATAAGGCAGTCTTCTCCTATGCCACAGAGTCACGGCACGCGCAGACGCACCGGTTCCGCCTCCGGCCGCACCCGCTCCGAGCAGCGGCGCGGCGGTCAGCGGCGGGCCGGGGAGCGGGGCGCCGGCGGCCGCCGGGCCGCCCGGGTCCCGGCGCCCAGGCAGTCCCCCGAGGCGCCCGGCACGCTCGCCTCGTCCGACCCGTACGGCCCGTCCGGCCCCTACGGGGACGCGCCGCGGGACCTGCCTGAGCGCTACCGTCCGGAGAAGCGGCGGCGGGCCTGGAAGCTGCTCACCCACAACGTCACCATCACCGTCGCGGGCATCGCGGTGCTCGCCGGCGCCGTGGTGTTCGTCGACTGGAACAAGCTGCTGGGCGAGGCCGATCCGCCGAAGGCCGCAGCGAACGGGCCCATCTCGACCAACGACATGCTCGCCCGCCTCCAGGGTTTCGACATGGACGCCGTCACAGCCGACTCCATAGCGGCCGCCAAAGAGCGCGCCTACAAGGAGCACCAGGCGTACATGAAGAAGCTCAAGGAGCAGGCCAAGAAGGACGCCGCGGCCCGCGCGAAGCTGAAGGCCGAGAAGGAGAAGGAGCGGCTCGCCAAGTCGAACCCGAGCGCCGCGCAGAACAAGGCGTACGGCAAGAAGATGAACGCCGCCAAGGGCTGGGGCAACTGCTGGTCGTCGCTGCTGACGCTCTGGAACCACGAGAGCGGCTGGAACGAGCGGGCCGTCAACCCCGGCAGCGGCGCCTACGGCATCCCGCAGGCGCTGCCCGGCTCCAAGCTCGCCAGCGCGGGCTCCGACTGGCGCACCAGTTCCCCCACGCAGATCGCGTGGGGTCTCGGCTACATCAAGGCCCGCTACCACGACCCGTGCGGGGCGTGGTCGTGGTGGTCCGCGCACCACTGGTACTGAGACGCGCGCCCGGTCCGCGGACGCGGGTGCCGGGCCGGCGGCGCCGCGTGCTGGTGACCCGGCCGCGATCCGGGCACGATGTGGGGATGACCACGAGCAGGACGCGCCCGGCGGGCGGCGCGGGCGAGGCCGGCACCGACCGGCGGCAGTGGGCGCGCGCGGACGCCACGCGGCAGGCGCTGCTGACCGCGGCGCAGAGGGTGTTCGCCGACCGCGGCTACGCCGACGCGGGCATCGCCGAGATCGTCGAACGGTCCGGCATCAGCGTCGGCAGCCTGTACCACCACTACGGCGGCAAGGCCGGCCTGTACGTGGCGCTGTGGGAGGAGCTCACCGAGGAGCAGGAGGAGAGCGCCGCGCGGGCGGTGTCCGCCGCCCGCAAGTCCGGCGAGGACGACCCGATCGCGCTGTTCATCGCGGGCGCCCGCGCCTACCTGCGGGTGTGCTGGGAGCGGCGGGAGGCGGCGCGGCTGTTCCACGGCGGCGAGGGGCCGTCCGGGTCGTCGCTGATGCGCCGCAGCCGGGCGCAGCACTGGATCGCGCAGAACACCAAGCTGCTGCGCGGCACGTCCGGCGCCCCGGCGGGCCGCGCGGGCCAGGTGCTGAGCCTGGTGCTGACCACCGTGATCGGCGAGGCGGGCCGGGAGATCGCGACGGCGGAGGGCGAGGCGGAGGCCGCCGAGATCATCGACGAGGTGTGCCGCATCCTCATCCGCCTCGCCCGCTGAGCGCTCCGGCCGCACCGGCTC
>NZ_WBMR01000092.1 GCF_008923365.1 Actinomadura montaniterrae | reverse complement strand
GTGCTGGCGGCCGTCGCGGCGGCGTCTGCCTGCGGCGGCTCCGGCGGCGGAGGCGCCGGGCAGGTCCGCGGCCCCGCCCGCGCCGCGCCCGCCGGCACCGGCTACACCTCCGACCAGCTCGGGCAGGCGCTGCTCCAGCAGGTCACCGGCTACCGGCGCGGCGAGCCCGACTCCGGCGAGTACGGCTCGCTGAAGGCGCTGCGGAACGCCGCGCAGGTGCGCCAGGAGGCGACGCTCGACAAGCCGAAGTGCGCGGACGTCCGGTCCGGCGGCGGGCAGGTCGCCGCCGACGTGCCGACCGCGCTCGTCACGTTCGTCAAGGGCGACGGCCAGACCGCGACGGAGACCCTCATGGGCGTCGCGGACGCCGACGCCGAGAAGCAGGTCGAGGCCCGCGTCCCGGCCGGCTGCCTGACGTTCCGCACCCGCCTCGGCGGCAGGTGGGCCGAGCACCAGGTCACCGAGACGCGGCGCGGCGACGTCGGCAACGGCTCGCGGACGGTCGGCGTCACCACCACCAGCGGCGACCAGCGCACGAACACCTGGTACGTGGTGTTCGAGGGCCGCCACTACCTCGGCACCGTGACCGTCTTCGGCCCGAACGCGACCCGCGCCGAGGCCGAGGCCCTCGCCCGCGCCTCCGTGAACCAGGCCCACCAGATCCTCGGCAAGTAGCCCCGCCATCCTTGGTGAGCGGCCCGCCTTCACCGAACCCGCGTGGACCTCTAGTGTCGTGATCGCGAGCGGAGCCGGATTCGAGCTTGCGAGAATCCGATCGCGCAGCTCGCCTCTAGGCGAGCCGGAGCGATGCAGCGATCACACACAGCGCCCGTTGAAGGGAGGGCCCCCAGGGCCCGACCGCCGAGGGCGATGAAATCGAGTACGGGGGGTTTCCCTTTGATCGGCAAGGAGGGCCGGGTGACCGGCCGGATCGGCCCCGGGCTGGTCGGCGAGGTCATGATCGCCATTCGCGGCGGCTCGGAGGCCTTCTACGCGCATCCGGTCGATCCGCGCGAGGAGATCCCGGTCGGGACGATCGTCGTGGTGGTCGAGTACCACCCGCCGCGGACGGTGTACGTGGCGCACGCGCTGGGTTCCTGAACACTGCCCCAAAAGGGGCGAACCAACGGCGGGTCCCCTGCGTCTACTGGAAAACGCGGACGGGACCCGCCACCGGGACGGGCCGGCCGCCCGCCGCAGAGTGAGGAGGCCGCATGCCCATCGTCGCGGTGGCGATCGCCGTGGTCGTCGCCATCATCGTGCTGATCGTCCTGTTCAAGATGGTCTGGCGCGTCGCGGAGCCGAACGAGGCGCTGATCATCTCCGGTCTGGGGGCCAGGTCCAAGCCGATCGACGGGGTGGAGAGCCTCGGCTTCAAGATCGTCACTGGCAAGGGCACCTCGGTGCTGCCCGGCTTCCAGACGGCCCGCCGGCTCCGGCTGGACAGCCGCGCCGCCAACCTCGAGGTCCACTGCGTGACGCAGCAGGGCATCCCGGTGAAGGTCCGCGGCGTCGTCATCTACAAGGTCGGCGACGACTTCGTCTCGATCGCCAACGCCGCGCGCCGCTTCCTGGAGCAGCAGAAGTCGATGGACGGGGCGATCCACGAGCTGTTCACCGGCCACCTCCGCTCGATCATCGGCAACCTGACCGTCGAGGACCTGATCCTCAACCGGGAGCGGCTCACCTCCGAGACCCGCGGCTCGGCCGCCGACGAGATGAGCAAGCTCGGCCTGGTCGTCGACTCGCTGCAGATCCAGGAGATCGACGACGAGACCGGCTACATCACGAACCTGGGCCGCCCGCACGCCGCGAAGGTCGCCGCGGAGGCCCGCATCGCCGAGGCCGAGCGGGACCAGGAGGCCACCCGCAAGGAGCAGGAGGCCATGCGGGAGAACGCCGCGGTCATCCGCGACACCGAGATCAAGAAGGCGGAGTACGAGGGCCAGGTGCAGCAGGCCGCGCAGCAGGCCCGGCAGGAGGTCATCCTCAAGGAGACCCGCAACGCCGAACTGGAGGCCGAGCGCACCGAGAAGCGCCTGGAGAGCGAGATCCGCAAGCCGGCCGACGCGCGCGCGTACGAGCAGGTGAAGCTGGCGGAGGCCGAGCGGGAGGAGCGCATCTCCTACGCGCAGGCCGCCGCGACCGAGACGCAGCTGAAGGCGCAGCGCGAGGCCGAGGCCACCCGGCTGATCGGTGAGGCGCAGGCCGAGGCGACCCGCCAGAAGGGCCTCGCGGAGGCCGAGGCGATCAAGGCCCGCGCGGAGGCGCTGGCGCAGAACACCGACGCGGTCATCGCCCAGCAGCTCGCGGAGAAGTGGCCGGAGATCGTCCAGGCCGGCGCGGGCGTGTTCGGCAACGTCGACAACATGGTCGTGCTGAACGGCGCGGACGGCATCGAGGACATGCTCGCCAAGGCGCTGACGCTCGGCGGCACCGGCCTCGGGCTGGCCCGCCAGCTGCTGTCGGGGATGAACGGCCAGAACGGGCAGGCGGCGGTGAACGGGCACGCCGGTCCCGTCCCGCCGGTCCCGGCGCCGACGGGTCCCGACGAGGGCTGACGCGCACGACGGAAGGCCCGGCCGGCGCGGCCGGGCCTTCGCCATGCCCGCCCCGGGCCCCTTGGCCGCCGGGCGCCGCGGGCCGTTGCGCGGGCGGGGTTCCGGGGCGCCGCTCCCCAATAGACTCCAGGCATGTCCGTGCCGCGGCTCGCTGTCTCCGTCGATCTGGTCGTGCTCACCGTGCGGGAGCAGCGGCTGTCCGCGCTGATGTGGCGGCGGGACCGGGCGCCCTACGACGGGGCGTGGTCGCTGCCCGGCGGGTTCATCCAGCTGGACGAGGACCTGCCCGCCGCCGCGTCCCGGCTGATGGCGGAGCGGGCGGGGCTCGCGGACGTCCGGATCCACCTGGAGCAGCTCGCGACCTACGGGTATCCGGACCGGGACCCGCGGCAGCGCGTCGTGAGCGTCGCCTACCTGGGCCTCGCGCCGGACCTGCCCGCGTCCAGCCGGGCGCAGGTGCTGTGGACGGCGGTGGACGATCTGATCGACAACGACCGGGCCGCGTTCGACCACCGGCGGATCCTGTGCGACGGGATGGAGCGCGCGCGGGCGAAGCTGGAGTACACGTCGCTGGCGGCGGCGTTCTGCCCGCCCGAGTTCACCGTCGCGGAGCTGCGCCGCGTGTACGAGATCGTCTGGGGCACCGTCCTCGACCCGCGGAACTTCCACCGGAAGGTGACCGGCGCGGACCGGTTCCTGATCCCGACCGACCGGACGACGACGCGGGACGGCGGCCGTCCGGCGCGGCTGTACCGGCGCGGCGACGCCGAGCAGCTGCGCCCGCCGATGCTCCGCCCCCGCGGCTAGGTGCGCCGGCGGCGGGTGGCCGGTCGCGGCCACGAGGGTAAAAGATCCCTGTCTGACCTGGGGTGACGTCGCGGGCATCCGGGCGGGATTGCTAGCTTGCGACCTATGAACGGTGACTCGTCCGAAGTGCTCGGCCTGCTCGTCAGGGACATCGGGGAGGCCGGCGTCGCGGAGATGGCCGGGTCCCCCGGGCTGGCGGCGGCCGTCGACCAGCACGTGGCGAGCCTGCGCGACGAGCTGGGCGAGCCGGGCGAGGACGAGCTGATGGGCTACCTGCGGTCGTTCGCGGAGGAGGCGTTCAACCGCGGCTGGTGGCCGGACAGCACGCGCGACTGGGAGTTCGTCCGGATCGTCGCCGTGTGCTGGATGATGCGCGAGGCCACGGCGTGACGCGCGACCGCGGCATGATCCGGGAGACCGCGGCGTGATCCGAGGGATCGGCGCCTCCTGAGCGGGGCGTGTCCCGCTTTGGCCCGGGACCTGGCGCATTCCGTAGGCTTGACCCCAACACCCCTGTGCAACCTGGAGGACAACGGTGTCCGAGGCAACCACTCCGCGCTTCCGCTCCGTCCTCGACCGGTTCGTGGCTTACAAGCCCGGGAAGGTCGTGGTGTCGCCCGAGGGCCGCTCGTTCAAGCTCTCGTCCAACGAGTCGCCGGAGGGGCCGCTCCCCTCGGTGCTGGACGCGATCGCCGCGGCGGCGCGGAACGTCAACCGCTACCCCGACAACAACGCGACCGCGCTGACGGAGGCGATCGCGGCGTTCTGCGGCGTGTCCGCCGATCACGTCGCGGTGGGCTGCGGGTCGGTCGGCATGACGCAGATGCTGCTGGAGGCGGTCGCCGAGCCCGGCACCGAGGTCGTGTACGCGTGGCGGTCGTTCGAGGCGTACCCGCTGCTGGTGTCGCTGTCCGGCGCGACGGGCGTCCAGGTGCCGCTGAAGGACGAGACGCACGACCTGCCGGCGATGGCCGACGCGATCACCGAGAGGACCCGGCTTGTCTTCCTGTGCAACCCGAACAACCCGACCGGGACCGTGGTCCCGCGCGCGGAGATCGAGGCGTTCCTCGACCGGGTGCCCGAGGACTGCCTGGTCGTGCTGGACGAGGCGTACCGCGAGTACGTCCGCGACGACGCCGTCCCGGACGGGCTCACGATGTACGGCGACCGGCCGAACCTGGCGGTGCTGCGGACGTTCTCGAAGGCGTACGGGCTCGCGGGGCTGCGGATCGGGTACCTGGTGGCGCACCCGATCGTGGCGGGCGCGATCCGCAAGACGTTCCTGCCGTTCAGCGTGAACTCGGTGGCGCAGGCGGCGGGCATCGCGTCGCTGGAGGCGACGGACGAGCTGCTGGAGCGGGTCGAGCGGACGGTGAAGGAGCGCGACCGGGTCCGCGGGACGCTGCTCGCGGACGGCTGGACGGTCCCGCCGACGGAGGCCAACTTCGTGTGGCTGCGGCTCGGCGAGCGGACGATGGAGTTCTCGGCGGCGTGCGACGCGCAGGGGGTGAGCGTCCGCCCGTTCGAGGGGGAGGGCGCGCGCGTCTCGATCGGCTCGCCGGAGGAGAACGACGCGTTCCTGGCGGTCGCGAAGGCGTTCCCGCACCGGAACTGACGCCGTGTACGGGAACTGACGCCGTGCATCCGAACTGACGCCGTGTACCGGGCCGTCCCGCCCGTCCGGAGGGGCGGGACGGCCCGGTCACCGGGTCAGCTGGTGGCCCAGAGCTGCTGGCCGCCGCTGCCGACGAGCTTGAAGGCGGCGGTCACCGTGGCCGTGGCGGGGCAGAGGAAGGATCCGCTCTGCTTGGTCACGGTGCCGTTGGTGATCTTGGCTTCGGCCTGGGCGACGGAGGTGTCGGGCCGGTTGGGGTTGTTCGGGTTGTAGCCGTCGCCGGTGAGGGTCCCGGAGTAGACGCAGCTGAGCCCGAAGGTGGTGGCGCCGACGGTGTAGTGGGCGACGGTGATGGTGCCGTCCCGGCCGCCGGCGACGGGGGCGTAGACGACGGAGCCGCCGGTCCAGGGCAGGCTCTGGGCGGTGACGGTGACGGCGCCGAGGCTGCTGGTGCATCCGGTGAACGACGCCGACGTGACGTTCAGGGCGGTGCCGTCGGAGTTGATGGTGCCGTTCTGGATGGCGGACGTGCAGGTGGCGTTGCTGAGCGAGGTGACGACCGAGACGTTGCCGAGGTTGGTCGCGACGACGCCGCCGGAGTAGGCGGGGCCGGTGGCGCTGCCGCTGTGGATGGTGGTGCCGGCGGCGGACGCCGGGGCCATCGTCAGCGCGAGGACGGAGGCCGAAGCGGCTCCGACGACTGCGAGCTTGCGGACACGTGACACCTGTGGCTCCCTTCGCGAGGTGTCAAGGGGGTGGTACCGCGATTAAGCACATCTCCGGCGGGTGAATTCAAGGGCGTGGCCGGATTGAGACACTCTCTGGTTTCTAATTAAACCGGACGCCTAATAGTCGTTTTCCGGCAGGCGGAAGCGCGCGCTCACTGAATGGCGCGTGTGCAGAGCGAAAATGGCGGGGCGCGAAAAGGCGGGGTGGGGTGGCCTGGGCGTGACGCGGTGCGATCGCGTCTCCGGGCGGTGCGACTCGGCGCGCGGACTCCCCGCGCCGAGCGGCCGGGACGGCGGTCAGGGCGGGCGATGGACCTGCCTGGCGAAGGTCTGCGGCGACGGCGGACCTGCGCGGCTCGGCGGCAGGCGCACCGCGCGGGCCGCGGCGATCGGGCTTGTCGGGTACACGGCGCGCTCCACGAATCCGGAAACAGCGGGAACCGGTACGAGGGCACGCGCCCAGCGCCGAGGAATCCGGCCGCGGAGGCGGGCCGGAATCAGCGATGATGCCTCACGTGACCGCCATCATGAACGGCGAAATTTGATCGGTCAAGGCCGTTTCCGGTGCGGCCGATCCGGGCGGCCGGAAGCCCGTTTCCGGATGTCCCGGGCGCCGGTGCCGGGACGTCCGCGCGGCGGCGGCGCGCCCGCCGCGTTCGTGCGGCGCGGGCCGCGTCCGGTGAACTCGGGCGGCCGGCGGAAGGCCGGCGGGCACCGCCGTCCGGGGCCGGGTCCAGGAGCGCATCGTCGCAGTTCGCTGTGCGAATTATCGGCTCGTCCGGTGTTAGTCTGGCCGCGTGGTCAAAGAAGATGACGGTCGGATCGGGGTCGTGGCCGCGCTGGTGCGGTCCTCCTTCCTGGTGGACGCCGTGTACGCGGCGTCGGCCCGCGAGTACGGGCTGACCCAGCAGCAGGGGCAGCTGCTCTGCGTGCTGATGGGCAGGTCGTACGGGATGGGCGAGCTGGGCGCGACGCTGGGGCTGGCGAAGTCGAGCCTCACCGGCCTGGTGGACCGCACCGAGCGCAACGGGCTGGTGCGGCGCGAGCCGGATCCGCGGGACACGCGGGCCGTGCGGGTCGCGCTGACCGAGCGCGGCGCCGGGCTCGTGGACGAGTTCTACGCCGAGACCTGCAAGCGGATCGACGATCTGGCGGCCGGCCTGAGCGCCGCCGAGCGGGACGCGCTCGCCGGGCTGCTCGGCCGCGTCGTGCTGGACAACGAGGTTCCGGTGGTCTTCCAGGAGCCGGACGAAGGGGCCGCCGCCGGCGCGCGCTGACGCCGGGGAATCGTTCTCCCCGGCCGCGAGGTTGTTGTTCGTAGTACGAACTGATACCGTTCGTACTACGAACTCAAGCTTTTCGCCAACGGGAGTGATGTCATCATGAGCCGTACGGTCGCGGTCATCGGCGGAGGGTACGGCGGCGCGGCGGTCGCCAAGGCGCTGCAGCCGGAGGCGGACGTCGTGCTGATCGACCCGCGGGACGCGTTCGTCAACGCGGCGGCGTCGCTGCGGGCGCTGACCAGGCCCGACTGGGCCGCCAACATGTTCTTCCCCTACGCGACGCTGCTCACCGAGGGCGGCCGGCAGATCCGCGACCGCGCGGTCTCCGCCGACCCCCGCGGCGTCGACCTCGCGTCCGGCGGCCGCGTCGACGCGGACTACCTCGTGCTGGCCACCGGTTCCAGCTACGCCTACCCCGCCAAGCCCGGCTCCGACACCGTCGCCGACGCTCTGGACGATCTCCGCCGCACCCACAAGGAGCTGCGGGGCGCCGGCCGGGTGCTGATCCTCGGCGCCGGGCCGGTCGGCCTGGAACTGGCCGGCGAGATCAAGGAGACCTGGCCGGACAAGCACGTCACCGTCGTCGACCCGGCCCCCGAGCTGCTGCCCGGCTTCGCGCCCGAGATGGTCGCCGACCTGCGCCGCCAGCTCGCCGAACTCGGCATCGACGTGCGGCTCGGCACCGCCCTCGCCGCGCCGCCCGCCACCGAGCCCGGCCGCGCCGGCGCCTTCACCGTCACCACCGGCGGCGGCGAGGAGATCACCGCCGACATCTGGTTCCGCGCCTACGGTGTCCGCACCAACAGCGGCTATCTCGCCGACGGCCGGCTCACCACCCTGAACCCGCAGGGGCAGGTCGGCGTCACCGCGTCCCTGAACGTCGCCGGGCACGACCACGTCTACGCGGTCGGCGACCTCACCGACGTCGCGGAGGCGAAGATGGCCGGATGGGCGACGCGGCACGCCGAGGTCGTCGTCGCGAACATCAAGGCCCAGCTGAACGGCGAGCGGCCCACCGCGACGTACCGGCCGCAGCCGCACCCGATGATCCTGCTCCCGCTCGGCACCCGCGGCGGCGTCGGGCAGCTCCCGACCCCGGACGGCCCGTCCGTCGCGTCGCCCGCGATGGTCGCCGAGTACAAGGGCGCGGACCTGTTCACCGGCCGTTTCGTCGGCCAGTTCGGCCCCACCGCCTGATCCCGGCGCCCCCGATCCTCCTCGAACGAAAGGCGGAGCCATGCCCGCACAGGAAGTCGTCTTCGGTTTCGGCGCGCACAGCACCATCGACGAAGGGCCGGCGCTGCTGCGCAAGGTCCTCCGGGCCGACCGCGACGGGCTCGACCTGTTCTCCCTCTCCGACCACCCCTACATCGGCGCGCGCCTGGACGCCTACGCCACCATCGGGTTCCTCCTCGGCCGGACGGACCGCATCGCCGGGTTCGCCAACGTCACCAACCTGCCGACCCGCCCCGCCCCGATGCTCGCGCGGGCGGTGACGACGCTGTCGGCGCTGTCCGGCGGTCGCGTCGTGCTCGGCATGGGCGCGGGCGGGCTGTGGGACCGGATCGCCGACATGGGCGTCGAGCCGCTCGCGCCCGCCGCCGCCGTCGACGCCTTCGAGGAGGCGATCGTGCTGGTCAGGAAGCTGTCCGGGGGCGGCGAGCCGGTCACCTTCGAGGGCCGCCACCACCGGGTCCGCGAGATCGAGCCGGCGCCGGTGGACGCGCCGCCGGTCTGGACGGGCTCGGTCGGCCGGCGGTCCCTGGCCGCCACCGGGCGGGTCGCCGACGGCTGGATCCCGGGCCACGCGGCGGACTGGCTCAGCGAGCGGTACCGGACGTCGCGCCCGGTCATCGACGAGGCGGCCGCCGCCGCGGGCCGCGACCCCGCCGCGGTCCGCACGGTCTTCAACCTGCCCGGACGCATCACCGACCGGCCGCTGCCCGCCACCCGCGACGGCGACGGGCGCTGGATCGGCGGGTCGGCGGACCAGTGGGCGGAGGAGCTGACGGGCGCCGTCCTGGAGCACGGCGCGTCCGGGTTCATGCTGTTCTCGCCGGAGGGCGGAACGCAGGACGACGTCTCCCTCGGCCGCTGGGGCGGGGAGGTCGTCCCGGCGGTGCGCGAGGCCCTCGCCAAAGAGGCGGGCTGAGCCAGGGCGGCAGGCCGAACCCGGGCGGCCGGCCGGGCGCGGTCAGCCGGCCTTCGCCGGGCCGAGCTTCTCGACGATCAGGCGGTAGAGCTGGCGGGGACGCCCCGGCTGCGGGGTGCGGTTCGGGGGGAGCGGCCAGGCGAGGCCCTCCTCGACGAGGGTGCGCAGCAGCCGGCGGGCGGTGCGCGGCGTGACCCCGAGCATCTTCCCGGCGTTCTCGGCGTCCACGATCAGCGGCTGCTCCTGGTCGCCGAGCTTGTCGGCGAGCCGCGCGAGGATCTCCAGGCCCTTCGGCTTGGCCTGCGGCTGGCTGCGCGGCGGGGTGCGCGGCGCCGGGACGAGCGCGCGGCCGTCCCGGTCGAGCGCGAAGCCCTGCGCGCGCTGGGAGCTCTGCGACCGGGCGAGCGCGGCGCGGGCGTGGTTCTCCGCCTCGTGCGCGGTACGGCCCATCCCGATGCCGACCTCGATCGCGAGGCCGAGCTCCTCGCGGACCCGCTCGACGAACGGCGGCGTCCGGAAGCCCTCGGTGGACGCGGTGACGGACCCGCGCGTCGCGATCACCAGGTAGCTGTGGTCGTCCAGCGGCCACACCGACGCGTTCATCCGGTGCGCCTCCTGCAGCAGGACGCGGTGCAGCGCGAGCTTCAGCTCGTCCCGCCAGTAGCGCGGGGTGACGCGGCGCGGGGTCTCGCGGAGGGTCGGGACGTCCACCAGCACGACGACGAGCTGGGACTCCTCCAGCCGGTGGTGGGCGCCGAGGAGCGCGGCGGTCTGCAGGGAGCTGCGGATGGACGCGCCGGTCGGGCGGACCCGGATCGTTGGGACCCCGGCCATCTCCATCCGCTCGGCGGTGGCGTGTACGCAGGTCATCGCGACGGTGGTCGCGCCGCGCCGCCACAGCCGCTCGTGGAAGGCGGCGAGCGTGCCGGGGCCGGCGGCCTCCTCGCGCAGGTGGACCTGCTCGGTGCCGAGGCTGATCTCGGCGTAGGCCTCCTCGACCTCGGCGCGGCCGAGCACGTCGATGCTGACCCGGGACGGGTCGAAGCGCTCGTCGAGGGAGGCGCGCAGCAGCGCGCCCTGCAGCGCGGCGCCGTTCAGCGGGACGTAGGTCGCGGGCATGGTCAGCACGCCGGCCTTGCGCGCGAAGTCGTAGGGGACCGGGCTGGCGAACAGGCAGACGTCCACCCCCGAGCCCAGCCGGACGACCTTGTCGGCCGCCTCCTGCTCGTCGCGGTAGGCGGCGGCCACCAGCCGGCTCGGCACCGGCGTGGGGCCGTGGCCCATCAGCATGACCCGCTCGACGAGGTCATGGGGGCCCACCACGCCGATGGTCAGGTCAGGCGTGACCGAGCCCGTTCGTGCCGCCGTCATCGATGATCGCTCGCTTCCGGTCCATCCTCTCGGGGGCACGGCCCCGGCCACGCGTTCGCGCACGCTCCGCCCAACGGTCGTCTCATGGCTTGTCGCCCCTGCCTTCTGACCCAGCACCGCAGTTCCCGTGCGATTCGTTCCTCAGTGGGCAGATCGGGTCAGGGCGGCGATGTGTGACGCCCAGACGCGAAATCGAATCAAGAGTGCGGCGAAAAAGTAACCTACGCGACCCCCTGGTCAGTAATTTGTCACCAATCGGTCAGTCTTGATCCTGCATCTTCGGACGTCCGAAGTTGAAAAACAAGACCCGAAAACCCCGGGAGGGCCTCCTCGCGGCGCCGGCGGGCACTGAGGAGACCCCTGCGGTGACCGATTGGTTTACCCGCGGGGCGAAACTTGATCAACCCGACGTCGGGCGCCCCGGAAAGACGAGCGATCCGTCCGGACGGCCCGCGGCCGCCGTCCGCGTGATTTTTCAACGCGTCCCGGAGAGCCGCTTCTGGATCGGTCCATCCGGTTTTCTCCGCTGGTCAGGGCGTCGCCCGTCCCCGCTGGTGGAACGCGGTGGCCCGACTTTGCGTGACCGCCCGGTGACCAGTGGTCCACCCGGTTTCCCGTCGCGCTGTGACAAGCCCGGTAAGGAACCACTCCCGATTGGGTCAGAGGCGAGGCCACATGCGGACGATTCGCCCCGCCGGAATGACCACTCAGTCAGCAGCAGACCGGCCCGGCGGGATCATCCCGCCGGGCCGGTCCGAAACGCACCTGCGTCGTGTCTCCGGTGGGGGGACGACCCCCCACGCCTCCCGGCAAAGACAGACTGACCGGCGCCTTCCGCTCCGCTGGAGCTCCGCTCCAGGCGCCGGTCAGTCGGCCTCGCGGACGATGTCGGCGCCGAGCTGGGAGAGGCGCTCGGCGGTGTGCGCGTGGCCGCGGTCCAGGTAGTAGGCCGAGGTGATCGTCGTCTCGCCCTCGGCGGCCAGGCCCGCCAGCACCAGCGCGCTGCCGCAGCGCAGGTCGTGCGCCTCGACCTCGGCGCCGCGCAGCCCGCGCGGGCCGTTAACCTTGGCGCGGTTGCCGTCGACCTCGATGTCGGCGCCCATCTTGCGCAGCTCGTCGGCCAGCTTGAACCGGCCGTCGAAGATCCGCTCGTAGATGTAGGACGGGCCCTCCGCCAGGCAGGACAGCGCCATGATCGGCGACTGCAGGTCGGTGGCGAAGCCCGGGTACTCGTCGGTGATCACGTTGATCGGGCGGAGCGTGCGCTCCCGCCGGACCTGCAGCACCGCGCCCTGCTGGTGGAACTCGACGCCCATCTGCTCGAGCTTGTCGGCGGCGACGCCGAGGTGCTCCAGCGTGGCGCCGACGAGGTTCAGGTCGCCGCCGGTGATCGCGGCGGCCATCACGAAGACGCCGGCGTCGATCCGGTCCGGCATGACGGTGTGCTCGACGGCGGTCAGCTCGTCGACGCCCTCGACGGTGACGAACCCGGTGCCGCCGCCGCTGATCTTCGCGCCCATCGCCTGCAGGATGGCGATGTTGTCCAGCACCTCCGGCTCCAGCGCCGCGTTCTTGATCAGCGTGGTGCCGTGCGCGAGCGCGGCGGCCATGATCAGGTTCTCGGTGCCGGTGTGCGACGGCGTGTCGCAGTACAGCGTGCCGCCGCGCAGGTCGCCGGCCTTGATGTGGATGATGCCGTCGCCGTTGTCGGCCACGTGCTCGGTGACCGTGGCGCCCATCCGCTTGAAGCCGTTGTAGTGGAAGTCGAGGTTGCGGCTGCCGAGATTGCAGCCGCCGACGCCCTCGATGACCGCCTCGCCGAGCCGGTGCAGCAGCGCCGGCACGAACAGGAACGAGCCGCGGAAGCGGGAGGCGATCTCGGCGGGCAGCACGGGGCTGCTGAGCGAGGAGGCGTCGATCACGAGCGTGCGTTCGGTCTCGTGCAGCTCGGCCTTGGCGCCGACCGCCCGGGCCAGCTCCACCGCCCGCCGCACATCCTCGATGATCGGAACGTTCCGCAGCACCGTGCGTCCGCGGGAGGCCATCAGCGAAGCACCGATCATCGGCAGGACGGCGTTCTTGGCGCCCTGGACGAAGACGGTGCCGTGCAGCTGCCGGCCGCCGCGCACGCGATACCGAACCTCGTGGCCCATGCTCATTCCGCCATATCTCCTTTGAAACGCGGTTAAGGTGCCTGCCCGATGAAGGTGGGACCACGGGGGCCGGGCGCGCCGAACGGTCCCGCTGCGCCGAACGCGGCCCCCAGTAAACCACCGGCCCGGGGGTGGGGTGTCCGCATGCGCCACCCTTGCGCCAGTCTGCTTGGTGAGACCCCCAGAGCGGCCCAAAGGTTCGCATTCCCGAGGAAAATCCGAGCTGAGGCGTCCGGCGGACGGCGGCGGGCCGGCGGGTCTAAGGTGATCATCCATGGACGAGTCGCCCGGCTGGGACGCCATCGACGCCGCGCTTCGCCCCCTCTACGGGGACGTCGAGCCGTACCATCTCGGCACGGTGGTGAAGTGGGCGCTGGGCGGCCCCGATCCGCTCGACGGGATCAGCGTCTACGCGCGGACGGAGCCCGTCCCGCACTGGCATTTCATTTCGTATGGAATGTCCGAGTTGTACAGCAAGGAGTCCGGCGACCCGGACGAGTCCGGCTGGGGATTCGAGTTCACCTTCCGCCTCGCCCGCGACCCCGCGGAGGGCGAGCCGCCGGTCTGGGCGGCGAACCTGCTGCAGAACCTCGGCCGGTACGTGTTCAGCTCGGGGAACTGGTTCGAGCCCGGCCACCACATGAACGTCAACGGCCCGATCGCCGCCGACCGCGAGGACTCCGACATCCGCGCCGTCGCGTTCGTCACCGACCCGGAGCTCGGCGAGATCGGCACGCCGCACGGCCGCGTCCGGTTCCTCCAGGTCGTCGGGCTCGCGTCGGAGGAGTACGAGGCGGTCCGGCAGTGGGACGCCACGTCGTTCCTGCGGGCCGTCGAGCCGCACCTGCCGCTGTTCGTCACCGACATCGACCGGCGCTCCCTGCTCGCCGACCCGGAGCTGGCGCGCGCCGTCCGCGACGGCATCGCGCGGGACGGGTCGAGCAGCGGCGCCCTGTACGTCAACACGGCGCACTGGGAGCTGGACGGCGCGTCCGCGACGCTGCGGATCGGCGCGCTGCAGGCGGAGGCGATCGCGCAGTCGCTGCGGGGCCGGCTGCCGTTCGGCCGCACGCTGCTCCTGCAGACCGAGGACACCCGCATGGTGTTCCAGCCCGCCGGCGCCTACGCGGTCGTGGAGCCCGAGGACGGCCGTCTCGACGTGAGCATCCCGCCGGACGGCCTGGACGACGTCGTCGCCGCGCTCCGCTCCGTGGCGGGCCGCACCCCGATCGCGTCGCTGCCGGGCCTGACCGTCGAGATCGTCCCGACCCGCATGCGCGACCGCTTCGGCAACGAGACCGGCGAAGTCGTCGGCTGACCAGTCGTCGGCTGACCTCAACGGACGCGTTCGAGGACCTCCACCTCGTCGCCGACGGCCAGGGTGCCGAGCGTGCGCGGGACGGCGTTCTGGCCGAACCGGATGCCGCGGTCGATGGTCCGGTAGGACGCCAGCGTCCGCAGCGGCTCGCGCCCCCGCTCGCCCGTCTCCTGGTCGGTGGTCGTGATGACGCACCGCGCGCATGCCTTGACCATCTCGATGACGGTCCCGCCGACGCGCAGCAGCCGCACGGAGTCCTCCGCGTAGGCGCCGAGGCCCTCGACGACCAGGCTCGGGCGGAACCGGTTCATCGGCAGCGGCACGTCCAGCCGCGCGTTCAGGTCGGCGAGGGACTCGGCGGAGATGACCAGCAGCGGGTAGCCGTCGGCGAACATCACCTCGCCGCCGCCCCGCGACGTCGGCCGGTGCCCGGTGAAGCGGACCAGCCGGCACTCGGCGTCCAGCAGCGCCGAGAACCAGGCGGCGGCCTCGTCGCCCTGGTCGACGCCCCGGGTCTCGTGCCGGTGGACGGTCACGTCCAGCACCTCGCCGTCGTCCACCGCCTTGTGGACGAGCCGCGAGGCGCCGGGCGCGTCGACGGTGAGGACCTCGCCGTCGTAGGACGGCCGCAGCAGCGCCATCCCGGCGAGGTCCCGCTGCGACAGGAACCGGCCCGACGGCGCGACGAGCATGAACTCCCGGTCGTGCGGCAGGCCCCGCGCGGTCAGCTCGGCGGTGCGCAGCGCGGTGCCGCCGCCGCTCTTCAGCGGGTAGGCGTTCAGCTCGGTCAGGGTCGCCGTCACGGTCGCTCCGGGAGATCGGGCCAAAGGCGGGTCAGGTCAGCGCGGCGAGGCGGTCGAAGACGGTGTCGAGGCGCTTCACGAACCGCTCCGGCCGGCACACCTCGTCCAGCCGCGCCTCGTCCAGTGTGAGGCCCGCCTCCGCGGCGTGCTTGCGGAGCGTCTCACGGAACGGGACGCCCGTCTCCCACGTCTCCATCGCGGCCTTCTGGACCAGCGGGTACGCCTCGTCGTCGCGGGACATCCCCGCCTCGACCAGCTCCAGCAGCACCGTCGAGGTGTAGATGAGGCCGCCCGTCGACTCCAGGTTCGCCGTCATGCGCGCCTCGTCCACGACGAGCCCGGACATCAGCCGGTTCGTCAGGTTCAGCATGTAGTCGAGCGCGATGGACGCGTCCGGCAGCGCGATCCGCTCCGTCGACGAGTGCGAGATGTCGCGCTCGTGCCACAGCGGGATGCCCTCCAGCACCGGGACGATCTGCGCCCGCACGATCCGCGCCATCCCCGCCAGCCGCTCGGAGATGATCGGGTTCTTCTTGTGCGGCATCGCCGACGAGCCCTTCTGGCCCTTGCCGAACGGCTCCCACAGCTCGCGGACCTCGGTGCGCTGCCCGTGCCGGACCTCCAGCGCGATCGCCTCGCACACCGTCGCCATGATCGCCAGCGCGGACGTCCACTCGGAGATGCCGTCGCGCATCACGACCTGCGTCGACACGTCCGCACTCCGCAGCCCGAGCTTGCGCGCCACGTGCAGCTCGACGGCCGGGTCGATGTTGGAGTACGTCCCGACCGCGCCGGAGATCGCCATCACGCCGACGGCCTCGCGGGCGCGGCGCAGCCGGTCCCGGGACCGGGCCATCGCGAACGCGAAGTCGGCGACCCGGTGGCCCCACACGTCCGGCTCGCCGTGGATGCCGTGCGTCCGGCCGACCCGCAGCGTCGCCTTGTGCGCCAGCGCGTGGTCGCGCAGCGTCGCGACCAGCGTGTCCGCCTTCGCCAGCAGGATGTCGGTCGCCTCGACGAGCTGCAGCGCCAGCGCCGTGTCCAGCAGGTCGGACGAGGTCATGCCGAAGTGGACGTACCGGGCCGCCTCGCGCGGCTCGGTGTTGTCCGCCCACGCCGACAGGAAGGCGATCACGTCGTGCTGCGTGACCGCCTCGATCTCGTGCACCGCCTCCGGCGTCGGCGGCGGCGCCTTGCGCACCGGCTCCACCACCTCCGGCGGGATCGTGCCGGCCTCGGCGTGGGCCTCGACCACGAGGGTCTCGACCTGGCACCACAGCTCGTACTTGTGCGCGTCGCTCCAGACGCGCCCCATCTCCGGAAGTGTGTACCGCTCGATCACGCTCGAATTCTCCCAGGTCGTGTAGGTGCGGTGGCCGGGCGGGTCAGGCTCGGGCGGCTTTGAGGGCGATGTCGGTGCGGTGGTGCGAGCCGGGCAGGCCGACCTTCGCGGCGGCCTCGTAGGCGGTGGCGCGGGCCGCGGCGAGGTCAGGGCCGGTGCCGACCACGTTGAGGACGCGCCCGCCGCCCGCGACGAGCCGCCCCTCCGCGCCGAGCTTCGTCCCGGCGTGCAGCACGTACGCGCCGTCGACCGCCGCGGCCTCGTCCAGGCCGGTGATCTCCCCGCCCTTCACCGGCGCCGCCGGGTACCCCTCGGCCGCCACGACCACCGTGACCGCGGAGCCGGGCCGCCACTCCAGCGCCGTCTCCGGGTCGAGGCCGCCGATCGCGCAGGACTGCAGCAGCACGCCGAGCGGCGTCGCCAGCCGGTCCAGGACGACCTGGACCTCCGGGTCGCCGAACCGCGCGTTGAACTCGATCACCCGCACGCCCCGGGACGTGATCGCGAGGCCCGCGTACAGCACCCCGACGTACGGGGTCTCGCGCCGCCTCAGCTCGTCCACGACGGGCTGGACGACCCGGGACATCACCTCGTCCACCAGGCCGTCCGGAGCCCACGGCAGCGGCGTGTAGGCGCCCATCCCGCCGGTGTTCGGGCCCTCGTCGCCGTCGTAGGCGCGCTTGAAGTCCTGTGCGGGCAGCAGCGGGACGGCGTGCTGGCCGTCGCACAGCGCGAACAGCGACACCTCGGGGCCGTCGAGGTACTCCTCGATCACCACGCGGCCGCACGCGGCGGCGTGCGCGGCGGCGACGTCCCGGTCGCGGGTGACGACGACGCCCTTGCCCGCGGCGAGCCCGTCGTCCTTCACCACGTACGGCGCCCCGAACGCGTCGAGCGCCTCCTCCACCTGCCCGGTGGTCTCGCAGACGCGGGAGTCGGCGGTCGGCACCCCCGCCGCCGCCATGATCTCCTTGGCGAACGCCTTGGACCCCTCGATCCGCGCGGCCTCCTTGTCGGGGCCGAAGCACGGGATGCCGGCCCGGCGCACCGCGTCGCCGACGCCCGCCATGAGCACCGCCTCGGGGCCGACGACGACCAGCTCGATGCCGAGCCGCGCGGCCAGCTCCGTCACCGCCGTCGGGTCGCAGGGGTCGAGCTGGTGGTTGTCCGCGACCTCGGCCGTGCCCGGGTTGCCCGGGGCGCAGTGGAGGGCGGTGACGGCTGGGTCGCGGTGCAGGGCGCGGGCGAGCGCATGCTCGCGGCCACCCGATCCAAGGACGAGTACTCGCACGTCACGCGAGCTTACTGGTCCGGGCGGTTCGGTGTGGTCGGCGGGAAGGCGGGCATAAGGCCCGAGCGGAAAGGCGTTATGGACAGTGCCGGCCGGTGTCGCGGACGCCGCCGGGCCCGGGTGAGGCGGCCGTCACACGCGTCCCTTGTGAACCTCGCCGAACGGCCCGGCGTCTTAAATGTCGGCTGGTAAGCTGCGACGGGCTTGACGCCCCGTGGTCGAGGTGCGTGAAAGGAGGTGGTCGGGATGAGTCCTGGTGATACTTGCAGTTCGCCGGAGAACCCTCACAGTCCGGGCAGGACTGTCCATCCGTCCGTCTCCCTCTGGCGTCCGGCCATCGCTCTCGCGCGCTCCCCTCGCTGACGCGGCGCCCCTCGGGCCCGCTGGATCAGAACGGGTAGAGCGCGCCCCTGCGTGCGTGGCCGGCGGGTTAGGAGCACCTCATGGCCATGACACGAGTCCGTCCTGCGCGCGCCACCAAGTCGCTGTTCAAGGCCCGCGGGCGAACCCACGGTGCACAGGTACAGGGGCGCGCCCGCGATTCCGCCGTCATCGACTGGGCCGCCTACATCGACGGCCACCGCGCGTCCACCGCCACCGTCGAGGACGCCGTCCGCCTGATCCGCGACGGCCGCCTCACCCCCGACGGCGACAGCGCAGGCTTCGTCTGGGTCGGGCTGCACGAGCCGTCGTCCACGGAGCTCACGGAGCTGGCCGAGGTGTTCGGCCTGCACCCGCTCGCCGTCGAGGACGCCATCCACGCCCACCAGCGGCCCAAGCTGGAGCGCTACGACGACGTCCACTTCGTGGTGATGAAGACGGTCGGCTACGTCTCCACCGGCCCCGACGAGGCCGAGGTCGTCGAGACCGGCGAGATCATGATCTTCTGCGGCCCGGACTTCGTGGTGACGGTCCGGCACGGCACGCACGGCGAGCTCGGCCCCGTCCGCCGGCAGCTCGAGAAGGACCCGGCCCGCCTCGCGATGGGCCCCGCCGCCGTCCTGCACGCCGTCGCCGACCGCGTCGTGGACGGCTACGTCTGCGTCGCCGACGCCGTCCAGGAGGACATCGACGAGGTCGAGGAGGCCGTGTTCTCGCCGGAGCGCACCGACGAGGCCCGCCGCATCTACCGGCTCAAGCGCGAGGTCATCCAGCTCAAGCGGGCCGTCGGGCCGCTCGCCGGGCCGCTGCGCAACCTGTCCGGCCGCCGCTTCGTGCCCGCCGAGATCAAGGAGTACCTGCGCGACGTCGAGGACCACCTCACCCGCGTCCGCGAGCAGGTCGAGGCCTACGACGAGCTGCTGAACCCGATCCTGCAGGCGCACATGACCCAGGTGACGGTCACCGACAACAAGGACATGCGCAAGATCTCGGCCTGGGGCGCGATCTTCATGGTGCCGACCGCGATCACCGGCGTCTACGGGATGAACTTCGACTTCATGCCCGAGACGCACTGGCACTTCGGCTACCCGATGATCGTCGGCGCCATCGCCTTCATCTGCCTCACCCTGTACCGAGGCTTCCGCCGCAACGGCTGGCTGTGATTCCACGATCCCGGCCCAAGGGCCTCGCCTAGCGGCTCGGCCCTTGACCGGGCTTGGGCGAGCGCGACCTCGCTTCGCGAGCTTCCCGGTGGGGGCTCGCCTTCGGCTTCGCCCCCACCGGTCAGATAGCGCGCTCGCGTGACGGCTCAGGTCGGCTGTCGCGTGCGAGCAAGAGGCATCAGGTCGGGGTAGTCGGTGACTATTGCGTCTGCGCCGTACTTGATGAAGCGGGTCATGTCCTCGGGGGTGTTGACCGTCCAGACGGCGACGGGGAGGTCGAGGGCGTGGGCGTCCTCGACCAGGCCGGGCGTGGTGATGGCGTGCTCGGGGGACAGGGCGGTCGCGCCGATCGCGGCGGCCGCCGCTACCGGGTCGTCCGGCGGCAGGCCGGCGAGCCAGCGGGTGCCCGGGACGAGCGTCTTCCGTTCGATCAGCGCGGTGCGGCGGAGACCCGGGTGGTTGCGGTGGGCCTCCACCAGGACGCGCCAGTCGAACGCGAGGAGCCGGCTGCGGTCCGTCATCCCGGCGGCGGCGAGGACGCCGGCGACGGCGGCGGTGAACAGCTCGACCTCCTCGTCCGTCCAGCCGGGGTCGGTCTTCAGCTCGACGGCGAGGCCGACGCGCGTCGGCGCGAGGAGCGCGCACGCCTCCGCCAGCGTGGGGATCGGCGTGCCGGGCAGCGGGCGCTGCGTGCGCGCGAACGCGTCGTCGCGCTGCCGGACGCCCGCGTCGACCGTCTTGAGCTGCGCGAGCGTCAGCTCCCTGACCGGCTTGCCGACGTAGGGGAACGCGGGGTCGTCCGGCCAGGCGGGCGCCGTGTCGGCGAGGTTCGCCGGGGACAGCACCTGGTCGTGGCCGAGGACGACGGCGCCGTCCGCGGACAGGCCGACGTCCAGCTCGATGACGTCCACGCCCAGCTCGGCGGCGTGCGCGAAACCCGGCAGCGTGTTCTCGGGGCGCAGCCCGCGCGCCCCCCGATGACCGTGCAGCTCGACGGTCCCCCCGATGCTGATCACCGGCGGAACGGTACCGGCCGTCACCGAACCCCAGGTGGAGGTCCGGTGAGGGCGGGGGGAACGGGGGTTCAGGTGTTACACCAGGGAGCGCAGGGAGAGGGTCTGGTCGCGGCCCGGGCCGACGCCGATCGCCGAGATCTGCGCGCCCGACATCTCCTCCAGCGCCCGGACGTACGCCTGCGCGTTCTTCGGCAGGTCGTCGAAGGTCTTCGCGCCGGTGATGTCCTCCTGCCAGCCGTCCAGGTACTCCAGGATCGGCTTGGCGTGGTGGAAGTCGGTCTGGGTGGCGGGCAGCTCGTCGACGCGCTCGCCGTCCACGTCGTAGGCGACGCACACCGGGACCCGCTCCAGCCCGGACAGGACGTCCAGCTTGGTGAGGAAGAAGTCGGTGATCCCGTTCACCCGGGACGCGTACCGGGCGATCACCGCGTCGAACCAGCCGCAGCGCCGGTCGCGGCCCGTGGTGACGCCGTACTCGCCGCCGGTCTTGCGCAGGTACTCGCCCCACTCGTCCAGCAGCTCGGTGGGGAACGGTCCAGACCCGACGCGGGTGGTGTAGGCCTTCAGGATCCCGATCACACGGGTGATCTTCGTGGGGCCGACGCCGGAGCCCGCGCACGCCCCGCCCGCCGTGGGGCTGGACGACGTCACGAACGGGTAGGTGCCGTGGTCGATGTCCAGCAGCGTGCCCTGCGCGCCCTCCAGCAGCACGACCTTGCCGTCGTCGAGGGCGTTGTTCAGCACGAGCGTGGTGTCGGCGACGAACGGCCGGATGCGCTCCCCGTACGCCAGGTACTCCTGGACGATCGGGCCCGTCTCGATCCGGCGCCGGTTGTAGACCTTGGTGAGGACCTGGTTCTTCTCGCGCAGCGACAGGTCGAGCTTCTGGGTGAGGATGTTCGGGTCGAACAGGTCCTGCACCCGGATGCCCATCCGGTTGATCTTGTCGGCGTAGGCCGGGCCGATGCCGCGGCCGGTGGTGCCGATCCGCGCCTTGCCGAGGTACCGCTCGGTGACCTTGTCGAGGGCCCGGTGGTGCGGCATGATCAGGTGCGCGTCCGCCGAGATCAGCAGCCGTTCGCAGCCGATCCCGCGCTCCCGCAGCCCGTCGATCTCCTGCAGCAGGACGGCCGGGTCGATCACCACGCCGTTGCCGATCACCGGCACGACGTCCGGCGACAGGACCCCGGACGGCAGCAGGTGCAGCGCGTAGCTCTTGTCCCCGATGACGACCGTGTGGCCGGCGTTGTTGCCGCCCTGGTAGCGGACGACGTAGTCGACGTCGCCCCCGAGCAGGTCTGTTGCCTTGCCCTTGCCCTCATCCCCCCACTGGGCACCGACAAGAACGATGGCAGGCATGCCACTCTTCCTTCCCACGACGAAGGCCCCGGTCGCCGCAAGCGCGAAGGGGCCTCTTGCGATCAAAGCGTACCCGTACCCGGCCGTTAAAAAAACCGCACCTCACCGGCCGGGTACGCGTGCGACGCGTGGGTCAGGCGGACAGCGCGTCCGCGGCGGTGGCGCTGCTGTCGCGCAGGAACGCGCGGCAGCGCTCGGCCTCGTCCTCCTCGCCGATGGCGGCGGCGGCCCGGGACAGGGCGTGCAGGGCGCGCAGGAAGCCGCGGTTGGCCTCGTGCTCCCAGGGGATCGGGCCGTGGCCCTTCCACCCGGCCCGGCGCAGCTGGTCCAGGCCGCGGTGGTAGCCGGTGCGGGCGAACGCGTAGGAGTCGATCACGCTGCCCTTGGCGAAGGCGCGGTCGGCCAGTTCGGCCCAGGCGCCCGGGTAGTCGGGGTGGCGCGCGGCGACCTCGAACGGGTCGACGCCGCCGTCCAGCGCCTCGCGGGCCTCGGTGTTGTCCGGCAGTTCCGTCGGAGGAGGGCCGCCGAGCAGGTTCTGGGTCATGCGGGTCATCGTAGGTCGACGCGCCGGGTCGGCATCAACCCGGGTCACGGCCGTGTCCCCGCGTGCGTTCAGGTGGCGTGTCCGAAACCTGCAAGCGGTGCCGCGCCTCGCGTGCCTACGCTGACCTGCAAGGAGACCGCGAAGACGGCAGGGGGACGGCATGACCGACTCGGATCTCACCGGCCTGGTCAACGTGGGCCGGGCGGTGGCCCGCTACTTCGAGCGCATCGGCATCACCCGCGTCGAGCAGCTGGCGGGCCGGGACCCCGTCGAGCTGTACGAACGGATGTCGGCCGCGTACGGGCAGCGCCTCGACCCGTGCCTGCTCGACACCGTCATGTCCGCCGTGGAGCAGGCCGAGGGCGGCCCCGGCCGGCCCTGGTGGCACTACACCCCGGAACGCCGGCGCCTCCTGGCGGGGGCCGAGAAGTCCTGACGTGCCCTGCCCGGCCCTCAGAGCCGCGCTGCGGCCACGGGCGGGGGCAGGGGAAGGCGGAACCGGGCGGCGCCCTCCTCGGTGCGCGAGCGGGCGGTGGGCCAGCCGTGCCGGATGAACAGCAGGGCGTCCCGGTTGGTCAGGATGACGTCGGCGCCGAACTCGGTGACGCCGCGCCGCGCGGCGAGGTGGGTCAGGTGGCCGACGAGGCGACTGCCGAGGCCGCAGCGCTGCCACGGGTCGGCGACCAGCACCGCGATCTCCGCCCGGGACGGCTCGCGGACGTCGCGGACGTACTCCGCGATGCCCACCATCTCGCCGCCGACCAGCGCGACGAGCGCGTCGCGGTCCCAGTGGTCGAGGCGGTCCATGGCGGCGACGTAGTGGTCCGGGATGCGGGGCGTGCCGGAGAAGAACCGGGTGTAGAGGCTGCTGCCGGAGAGGCGGTCGGACATCCGGACGAGCCGGTCGTGGTCGGTGACCCCGTACGGCCGGATCCGCACGTCCTCGGGTGTGGGCGCGGCAATGTGGGCGACGCCGCGCACATTGAGTTGCTTCATGAAACCCATTGGACCGCAGTGGGTTTCGTCAAGCAACCCATAATCCGGTGAACGGTGCGTTGATTCTTCGCCGGGATCCGCCTACGCGCCGGGGCCGGGCCGGGGATCGACGTCCCCGGGCCCCAGGGCGGCGCCGCAGGAGTCGCAGGTGAAGCGGGGCGTGAGCGTGCCGTCGCAGCCCCGGTGCCCGACGATCACGGGCGGCCCCTCGGGGGCGTAGTGGCGGTCGCCCCACATCAGCAGGGTCATCATCGCCGGCCACAGCTCGACGCCCTTGCGGGTGAGCCGGTACTCGTACCGCTCGGGCCGCTCCTGGTACGGGACGCGGCGCATGATCCCCTCGTCGCACAGCCGGGTCAGCCGGTCGGTGAGGACGTTGCGCGCCACGCCGAGCGCGTCCTGGAAGTCGTCGAACCGGCGGACGCCCTCGAACGCGCTGCGGATGACCAGCAGCGTCCAGCGATCGCCGACGATCTCCAGCGCGCGGGCGATCGAGCAGTTCTGGCTCTCGTAGGTGCGGGGCAGCGCCACGTACCCGAGACTACCGAAGTTTCATCACAAAACGCGCGCGAGAGTCGGTTGTACGCCGGTCCGGAAGACAAAGCCCGGCCCCCGGCACGGGCGGGCACGCGGAGCGAGTGCAGCGAGCGCAGCGGGCCCGCCCGACGACCGACAGGCCGTTTCGCCGCGGAGCGCTAGCGGAGCGGGGAAACGGCCTGTCGGTCGCAACGGGGGTTCCAGGGGGTCGCCCCCCTGGGAGATCAGAGCTTCTTGCCGGCGGACTGGAGGTTCTCGGCGGCCTCGACGATGCGGGCGGCCATCGCGGCCTCGGCCGCCTTGCCCCACGAGCGCGGGTCGTACTGCTTCTTGTTGCCGACCTCGCCGTCCACCTTCAGGACGCCGTCGTAGTTGCGGAACATGTGGTCGGCGACCGGGCGGGTGAACGCGTACTGGGTGTCGGTGTCGATGTTCATCTTCACCACGCCGTACGACACCGCCTCGCGGATCTCGTCGAGGGTGGAGCCGGAGCCGCCGTGGAACACCAGGTCGAACGGCTTGTCCTTGCCGTACTTGGCGCCGACCGCGTCCTGGATCTCCTTGAGCACCTCGGGGCGCAGCTTCACCGAGCCCGGCTTGTACACGCCGTGCACGTTGCCGAACGTCGCGGCGAGGATGTAGCGGCCCTTCTCGCCGACGCCGACGGCCTCGGCGGTCGCGATCGCGTCGCCGGGGGTGGTGTACAGCTTCTCGTTGATCTCGTTGGCGACGCCGTCCTCCTCGCCGCCGACGACGCCGATCTCCATCTCCATGATGATGCGCGCCTTCGCGCACTCCTCGAGGAGCCCGGCGGCGATGTCGAGGTTCTCGTGCAGCTCGACGGCGGAGCCGTCCCACATGTGCGACTGGAACAGCGGCTCCTCGCCGCGCGCCACCCGCTCCTGCGAGATCTTGATCAGCGGCCGCATGAAGCCGTCCAGCTTGTCCTTCGGGCAGTGGTCGGTGTGCAGCGCGATGTTCACCGGGTACTTGGCGGCGACGACGCGCGCGTACTCGGCGAGGGCGCTGGCGCCGACGACCATGTCCTTGACGGTGGACCCGGACAGGTACTCGGCGCCCCCGGTGGAGACCTGCACGATGCCGTCGCTCTCCGCCTCGGCGAAGCCGCGCAGCGCCGCGTTCAGCGTCTGGCTCGACGTCACGTTGATGGCGGGGAAGGCGAAGCCGTCGCGCTTGGCCTTGTCGAGCATCTCCGCGTAGACCTCGGGCGTTGCGATGGGCATTGTCAGCGTCCTTTCATACGCAGGGTGCCGCCGGGCATCCGGCCGGGCGGTAGCACCACGAACGACCGTCTACCCAGGTGAGCGGCCCGGGTCACACGGTCTCCGGTCTGGCATGCCGTCCGCTGCTCAGTATCCCGTCGGGGCGCGCGTTCCGCCTAATCGCGACGTGCGGAAAGGTACGCTCGCGGTGTGGATCTCACGACGATTCCCCTCGACATCACCGAGTGGCTGCATCCGACCGCGTGGCTGCAGCTGTTCGGGACGTTCGCGACGATCGGCGTGCTCGCCATCATCTTCGCGGAGACCGGACTGCTGATCGGCTGCATCCTGCCGGGCGACTCGCTGCTGTTCACGGCGGGGATCCTCACGGCGGTCTCGACCGTCAACGGCCAGGAGTTCCAGTCGCTGTCGCTGCCGTGGCTGCTGGTGGGCGGCCCGGTCGCGGCGATCGCGGGCGCCCAGCTCGGGCACTTCCTCGGCGCCCGCTACGGCCGCCGCCTGTTCGACCGCCCCGACTCCAAGCTGTTCCGGCGGGAGTGGGTGGACAAGGCGGAGTACTACTTCAACCGGTTCGGGCCGGCCCGCGCCGTGCTGCTGGCCCGGTTCATCCCGATCGTCCGGACGTTCCTGAACCCGCTCGCCGGGATGCTGGGCATGGACGCCCGCAGGTTCTTCGTCTGGAACGTGATCGGCGGCGTGGTCTGGACGGACGCGCTGTTCCTGCTCGGCCACTTCCTCGGTTCCGAGGTCCCGGACATCGAGAAGTACATCCTGCCGGGGGTCGCGGTGATCCTCGTCCTGTCGGTGATCCCGATCGTCCGGGAGATCATGAAGGGGCGCGGCGGTGGCAACGGTCCGAATAAGAATGACCGTGAAGAGTCACGTCCGTCGCTCAGGAGTGACAGTTATCGCTAACCTCCCCATGTGGGACGTCATCGGTCGGACCCTATAGGTCTCGCACGCATCGTGATCGCGGCCATCGCCGTGGTCTTCGCCTTAGCGCTTCTCGTGGTGGGCGGCATCGCACTGGTGAACGCGGTGTCCGGCTCGCCGGACAAGCAGAGCCCGTCCGCGGCCCCCGCCTCCCCGAGCGGCCAGAGCACGTCCTCCCCCGATGCGTCCCCCACCGCGCAGGCCCCCTCGGCAAACGTCCCCCTGCTGATCCGCGTCACCGGCCAGCCGACCACGGTGATCGTCCGCGTCCCCGACACCGGGCGGGTGCTGACCCAGGGCGTCCACGACACCGGGGAGGTCCTCCAGTTCAAGGAGGACACCCTGGACGTCGTCGCGGCGAACGGCGGATCGCTCCAGGTCAGCATCTACGGCAAGCTGCAGGCGGCGAAGCCGCAGGGGCAGCGCGCCACCTGGTACGTGCGCCCGAAGGCCTAGGCCCTGTTTTGCGGATCTGGATCTTTGGGTTGTGGCTTGATGGTGGCCATGGTGCGTCGACACGAGTTGACCGATGCGGCCTGGGCGCGGATCGAGCCGTTGCTGCCGGTCGCGTCCGGGCCGGGCGGACGGTGGCGCGATCACCGGCAAGTGATCAATGGGATCTTGTGGAAGATCCGCACCGGTGCCGACTGGCGGGACGTCCCGGACCGGTACGGGCCCTGGCAGACCCTCTACCAGCGGTTCCGCCGCTGGAGCGCCGACGGGACCTGGGAACGGCTGCTGGCCCACGTCCAGGTCCACGACGATGCGGTCGGTGCGGTGGACTGGTCGGCGGTGTGCGTGGACTCCACCATCGTGCGGGCCCACCAGCACGCCGCCGGCGCCCGTAAAAAGGGGAACACCCGGGGACGAAAACGGCATCACCCGCAGCACAGCAGGCGCTGGGGCGGTCCCGCGGCGGGCTGACCACCAAACTCCACCTGGCCTGCGACGGGCACGGTCTGCCGCTGGCGTTCACCCTCACCGCCGGCAACGTCAACGACTGCACCCGGCTGATCGAGGTCGTCGAAGCCATCGAAGTCCGACGCGCCGGCCCGGGCCGTCCACGGGTGCGGCCCGGGCACCTGATCGCCGACAAGGGCTACTCCACTGGCATCATCCGCAGCTATCTGCGGCGACGGCGCATCCCGCACACCATTCCCGAGCGCAGCGACCAACTGGCCGCCCGCGCTCGCCGCGGGCACCGCCGCTGCGGCTTCGACTCCGACCGCTACCGGCGCCGCAACGTCGTCGAACGCTGCTTCAACCAGCTCAAACGCTTCCGCGGCCTGGCCACCCGCTACGACAAACTCGCCGCGCACTACCGCGCCGTCGTCATCATCGCCAGCCTCGTCCTGTGGCTCAACCACGATCCACAAAACACGCCCTAGGCCGGGGAAAGGCCGAGGTCGTCGACGGCGTAGGGGTGCCGGTAGACGAGGCCCTCTTCGGCGATGCGGGCGGCGGCGCCGCGCTCCAGGATCGTCGCGACGGCGACGACCTCGGCGCCGGCCTCGCGGAGCGCCTCGACGGCGGTGAGGACGGAGCCGCCGGTGGTGGAGGTGTCCTCGACGGCGAGGACGCGGCGCCCGGCGACGTCGGGGCCCTCGATGCGGCGCTGCAGGCCGTGCGCCTTGCCGGCCTTGCGGACGACGAACGCGTCGAGGCGGCGGCCGCGCGCGGCGGCGGCGTGCAGCATGGCGGTGGCGACCGGGTCGGCGCCGAGGGTGAGGCCGCCGACGGCGTCGTAGTCCAGGTCGGCGGTCGCGTCGAGCATCACCCGCCCGACGAGGGGCGCGACCGCGCCGTCCAGGGTGACCCGGCGCAGGTCGACGTACCAGGACGCCTTCTTGCCGGAGGACAGGGTGAAGTCCCCGTGCACGACGGCCTTGTCCTTGATCTCTCGCAGCAGCTCATCACGATCGCTCACACCACGAACCCTATTCATCCGCCGCCGGGCCGCCGCAGCCGCACTGTACGGTTGCGGCGGGAAGGGGGGCCATGACGCCGGGTTCCGTGGTGCTGCTGCACGCGCCGGGCGCCGCCGCGGCGTCCTGGGGCGACATGCCGGAGATGCTGCGCTCGTACGGGATGGACGTGATCGCGCCGGACGTGCCGGACGGCGCGGGCGCCCGGTACGTCGCCCGCGTCTCGCTGATCATCTCGGCGGCGGGGCCGTCGGTGCCGCTGGTGCTGGCGGCGCACGGCGCGGCGGGGCCGCTGCTGCCGGCGATCGCGCTGGCGCAGCGCGCGGCGCACCGTCCGGTGGGCGGGTACGTGTTCGTGGACGCCGACCTGCCGCGCCCGCCGGGGGCCGCGCACGACCACGATTCGCTGCCGGGGCCGCCGGACTGGCCGGAGGCGCCCTGCGGCTACCTGCGCACCCATGCCGACCAGGCGGCCTTCCCCGATCGGGACGGGACGGTCCGGGAGGCCCGGCTGCGCGGCTGGGCCGTCGTCGAGCACGAGCCTCCCGCCGCCGCGGCCCAGGCGTTCAGCGAGCTGATCTCGACGCTCTAGGCCGCGGCGGGCGCCGTCAGGGCGCGTCCGCCTCGGGCGCGGGACGGTTCGAGCCGCGCAGGGTGAGCAGGGTGAGCAGCGCGGACGCGAGGGCGGCGGCTCCGCAGACGACGAAGCCGATCGAGTAGCCGTGGCCGACCGCGTCCAGCGCCATGGAGTGGACGGGCTTGAGCGGCGGGGCGGCGGCGGACGCGCCGTTGATGCCGAGCGGGCCGCCTTCGTGCAGCACCTCCATCGCGGCGTGCTTCAGGCCGGCGGGCAGCGGCGAGGCGTCGAGCTTGTCGGTGAATCCGGAGCCGGCGCGGCTGAGGGCGACCGCGCCGATGACGGCGGGGCCGAGGGTGAAGCCGAAGTCGCGCAGCAGGTTGGTGGTCGCGCTGGCCATGCCCTCCAGGTGGTGGGGGACGGTGTTGACGGCGGTCGCGGTGATCGAGGAGACGGTGACGGCGAAGCCGATGCCGACCAGGCCGAGCGGCAGGATCAGCGAGGTCATGGCGCGGTCGCCGATCGGGAGCGTCGCGGTCCAGAAGTCGCCGGCCGCGATGAGGATCAGCCCGCCGCCGGTGAGCAGGCCGGGCGCGACGCGGTGCAGGAGCCGTTCGGTGACCGGCAGCAGCACGAGCGCGAGGCCGTTGAGCAGCAGGAACGCCATGGCGGTGTGCATGGGCGGCTGGTCCTGGGCGGGGCCGAGCCGGATGCTGACCGAGTAGGCGGTGCCGAGGAAGCTGAACATGCCGACGACGGCGACGGCGGACGCGACGGCGAAGGACCGGTTGGCGAACAGGTCGAGGCGCAGCAGCGGGGAGCGGACGCGCAGCTCGGCGACGACGAACGCGGCGAGGAACGCGGCGGCCAGCACGAACCCGGTGACGACGGGGGTGGAGCCCCAGCCGTCGTCGGGGCCCTGGATGATGGCGAAGAGCAGCGCGAACAGGCCGAGGCCGATGGTGATCTGCCCGGCCGGGTCGAGGGAGCGGCCCTCGGGGGCGCGGGAGTCGCGGGCCAGCAGCGTGCTGGCGGCCGCGCTGATCACCGCGACGACGGTGACGACGATGAACGACCAGCGCCACGACCCGTAGGTGGCGGTGATGCCGCCGAGCAGGGGCGCGAGGAACCCGCCGGTGGACAGGCACGCGGCCCACAGGGCGATGACGCGCGCGCGCTGCGTGCCGCTGGATCCGGCGGCGAGCATCGCGAGCGAGGTCGGGAACAGCGCGGCGGCGCCGAGGCCGGCGAGCGCCTGCCCGGCCCACAGCTGGTGGACGCCGGAGCTGGTGGTGCTGACGGTCTCGCCGATCGCCATCAGGACGGCGCCGCCGATGAGCAGCCGCTTGCGGCCGAACAGGTCGCCGAGCACGCCGAACGTGAGTTCCAGGACGGCGACGGGCAGCAGGAACGCGTCGGAGATCCAGGTGAGCTGGGAGCCGACGGGGTGCAGGTCCTTCTGGAACAGGCCGTTGAGGGTGGCCGGGATCGCGATGCCGATCTGCGCGAGGCAGACCGCGACGCAGCAGGCGATCAGCGTGCCGCGCGCGAGGGTCGCGCCGGACGCCGGGGTGGAGCGGGACGGGGTCTCCGCGGTGGTGGACACGTGGACTCCTGACGGGACGGGGTGGGCGGTCAGCGGCCCTGGGGACGGGGGATCGGCGGGTCAGCGGCGCGCGCCGACGAGGACGCCTGGCCGGTAGGGGACGAAGGCGGCGCCGTCGAGGCCGAGGGCGAGGGCGCTGCGCTGGAGTTGCGCGGCGCCGGTGCCGCTCCAGCGTCCGGTGGTGACCCGGTGCTGGACGGCGTGGACGGCGGCGACGGTCTCGGCGGTGGTGAAGTTGCAGTGGCTCTGCCGGGCGACGTACGCCTGGCGCAGCAGCGCGGAGCGTCCGGCGGCGCGGACGCGTCCGGCGAAGGCGTTCTCCTGTTCGACGGGGACGAGCTGGTCGGACGTGGTGTGGACGTTGAGCAGGGGGACGGCGAGGCCCTGGCCGGCGGTGGAGGTGCGGCGCAGGGACCGGACGGCGGCGGGGTCGGCGGTGACGTCCGCGCCCTTGGTGAGGCGGGTGAGGTCGCTCTTGAGGTTCAGCCCGGCCGTCCGGTACAGGGCGCGGACCTGCGCGGCGTGCGAGGACCGCCGCAGCAGCGCGGCGTAGTCGACGCCCTTGTTCCACGAGGTGTTGCCGCCCGCGGACAGTTCGACCTGGTAGCGGGCGGTGGTCAGGAATGACAGCAGGCCCTGCGCGAACCAGGCGTACTGCTGCTTCTCCTGGCCTGCGTAGTCGTTCCGGGCGGGCGGCTGCTGGTTCGGGGCCCAGTCGGCGAGGTTGAGGTACGCGGAGGCGAGCGCGATCCGGGCGCGTCCCCGCGGGGTGGCCTGCGCCTTGGTGACGGCGTCGGTGAGCGTCGCGCCGAGCGCCGCGGATTCGGCGGCGTCGGAGAAGCCGACGAGCCGGGTGCCGCTTCCCGGGCCGAGGAGCGCGGCGATCGCGTACTCGGCGTCGAGCTGGTAGTTGTCCAGGTCGACGCCGCCGGCGACGAGCCCGCAGAGGCCGAGCGCGCCGTCGACGCGTCCGGCGCCGTCGCGGGCGATCTGCGCGTTGATCAGGCCGCCCATGGACTGGCCGACGGAGATGACGTGCCGGGGCTTCCCGGCGGCGCCGCGGAAGGCGTCGATCGTGGCGAACTGGTCCCGTTCGGCGGATTTCAGCGCCCACATCGACCCGTTCGGGTCGTAGGACGAGCCGGCGAGCGCGTAGCCCTCGGCGAGCAGGGCGGTCCGGGCGCCGGGGCTCGGGGCGTCCTGCGCGACGAGGGGGCCGAAGCCGTGGCTGAACAGCAGCAGCGTGCCGTTCCAGCGGGCGGGGACTTCGGCGGTCCAGGCGGCGCCGTCGGCGAGCTTCCCGGAGTACGCGGCCGTCCTCGCGGACGGGGCGGCGGCTGCGCCGGCCGGGAGAGCCGGGGCGAGGGCGAGGGCGGTGCAGGCGGCGGCGAGGCCGCCGAGGCGGCGGGCGTGGCGGGGGAGGGACATGAGGGGCTCCTGATCGGGGAGCGTGCCGGAAGGTCGCCGCGAATGTACGGCTGTTTCTTGACCGCTGTCAATAATGTGACGAATATCGGACCATGCGCCGCCGCACGCCGATGATCAGCGGTTTCAGCCGAGCGGGAGGGTGTCCAGGATCCGGGCCGCCTCCGCCGCGGCCGGGCGTTCCCACCGTCCCGCGAGGTCGCGGAAGACCGCCTCCGCGCGCATCGCGGGCCAGCCCTCCGGCAGGTGCTCCGCCGGCAGGTGCGGGTCGCGGCGCACCAGTTCCAGCCAGTCGCTGTGCAGGACGAGCTGCCGCGCGAGGTCGTCCGGCAGCCCTGCCGCGGCCTCCGGGCAGTCCACCCCGCCCGCGTCGTCCGCGTGGTCAGCCCCGCCCGTGCCGCGCGTGCGGTCAGCGCCGCTCGTGCCGCCCGCGTCGCGCGTTCGGTCGGTGCTGTCCGGGGTGTCCCAGCGGTCGAGGAACGCCTGGTAGCGGGCGGCCATCGCGGGCACGTCGAACGCCTGCTCCAGCACGTCCCGCACCTCCGTCGGCGGCAGCACGCTCCCGCCGAACACCCGGATGTGGGCCTCCAGCCCGAGCCCGGCGACCGCCGCCGCGACGTCGACCATGCCGGGCGCCACCCACAGCCCGTTCTGCAGCGGCCCGAACCCCGCCCAGATCAGCCGGGACCGCAGGTCGTGCCGCTCGCGCCGCCAGTCCTCCGGCAGCGAGAACCCGACGAGCGTCCACCGGCCGTCCCAGTTCCGGTTCACCACGCCCGCGCGCCAGATCCGCTCCCGGCCGTCCTCCAGCACCTCGACGGCGTGCGCGGACAGCCCGAAGTACATCTTGCGGCCCTGCCGGTGCCGCTCCAGCAGCCCGCGCTTGACCATCCGGTTCAGCGACGTCCGGACCGCGTGCTCGCCGAGCCCCACCCGGCCGAGCACCTCGATGACGCTGCCCGACGACACCGCGACGGGGCGCCCGAGCACGTGCGCCCCGAAGAACGTGAGCATCAGCGGGCGCGTGCGCGCCTCGGCGCCGGCGGAGTTGGGCATCCCCACAGCGTAAGGGGATCCGCCCGCCGCGCCCTCCCGGCTCAGTTCTTGAGGAGGTCGTCCAGGAGCGCGTCGTAGTCGTCCTCGCTGCGGCCGAGGTCGATGCGGGCGCGGTAGCGCAGCCGCAGCAGTGCCTCGAGGCTGTCCTCGGCGAGGGCGACGTCGTCGGGGCCCGGGGTGAGCGACTCGTCGTCGGGGACGGGCGGCTCGTCGGGGTCGCCGATTCCGGTGCCGACGGCGCGGTCGCGCAGGGCGAGCACCACGTCGGCGCCGCTGGTGGCCCAGTCGTGTGCGCCGGACGCGTCGCCCTGGGCGTACAGCACCTCGGCGACCGTGCGGTACACCTCGGGGTCGCGCGGCTTGTCGGCGCGGATCTGGTCGACGAGCGTCCGCGCCTCGTCGGCCTTCCCCAGCTCGAACAGCGCGTCGGCCAGGTAGGCGCGCGGGTCGCCGTACACCTCGCCGCCGTCCTCCATGGCCCTGCGGTACAGCTCGGCGGCCTTGCCGTGGTCGCCCGCGTGCTGCCACTGCTCCCCGGCGCGCAGCAGGACGTTGGCGCGCGACACCCCGCCCGTCACCGACTCGGCCAGCGCGGACAGCCGCTCGGCCGCCGAGATGTGATCGCCGGTGCGCAGGGTGTCGAACTCCAGGTCGTCGAGATCGTCTTCCGTCACATGCGTCACGGTTCAACGCTACCCGCCGGCGGCCGGCCGAAGCGGGCGAATCACTGATGATCGTGCATTACCCGCCCGTATGTGTCCGGGGCGTACCGCCGTCACCTGCGGGAACGTTCGAGGGCGTCCCAGAATCCGCGGCGCAGCGCGTGCCGCACCTCGTCGTGGAGCAGGAAGTCGATGGGCAGCGAGGAGCCCTGCAGCAGGCGTGCCTCCAGGTCGGAGGGCATGCGCGGCTTGCGGGCGAGGACGGCCTCGAGCCACAGCGCGGGCGCGTCCCGCGCGACGGACTCGCCGAAGTCCTGGCCCTCCTGGTGCGCGGCCTTCACGGCGTCCGACAGGGTCGGGGTGCTCTGCTGCGCGGGGACGGGCGCGATCTGCTGCGGCCCGGTGTAGGGGCCGTGCGGCTGGCTCGTCGGCAGCGGCGACGGCCCGGACGTCTGGGACGGCAGCGTCTGCGGCGGGGGCGGCGGCGACGGGGACGGCACCGGCGACGAGGTGTACTGCGGGCCGAGCGGCGGCTGGCTGGACGCCGGCGCGGGGGCCGGGGCGGGCGGCGCGGACGAGGGCGGGGCCTGCAGCGGCGAGGACGGCAGCGGCAGCCCGCCGGAGCCGAGCGACGACGGCGAGCCCAGCGAGGACGACGACCCGAGGCCGCCGCTTCCCGGCAGGGGCAGCGGGCCGGTGGGGACGCCGGTGCCGCCGCTCCCGCCGCCGTAGCCGCCGGACGACCCGGACGATCCCGACGGCCCCGCCGAGCCGAGCCCGGCGGTGGCGGGGCTGAGCGGCGGCTGCCCGCCGAGCGGGGACGACGGCGGCGGGCCGTTGTGCGCGGTGGTCTGCAGCGGGCCGAGCGGGGCGCCGGCGCCGCCGGGGCCGTGGCCGTTGGAGCCGTGCCCGTTGGACAGCGGGCCCGCGCCGAGCGCGGGGGCGCCCGAGCCGGCCGAGGAGCCGGACCCGGTGTCGATGCCGGTGAGCAGGTTGACGTAGGGGCGCAGGTGCCCGGCGCCGATCTCGATGAGGTCGTCGCACTCCTGCCGCAGCACGCGGGAGATCGTCCAGTTGCCGTCGACGGCGACGTGTACGACGGTGACGCGCAGGCCGAGGTCCTGGGCGTCGGAGACGACCTGGGCGAGGTCCTCGTCGCCGCTGACGACGACGGCGTCGGCGAGGGCGCCGTTGCGGGCGAGGGTCATCAGGTCGCGGTGGATCTCGGTGTCGACGCCCTCGCGGCGGCCGGGGCGGATGCGGCCGAGGCGGAGCTTGAGGCCGGGCAGGTCGGCGAGCGCGTCGTGCTCGGGGGCGCGGCGGCCCTCGACGGTGGCCTCGTACCAGTAGCAGCGCAGCAGCGGCATGCCGGTGCGCTCGCGCGCGAGGTTGCTCAGCAGCTGCAGCAGCCCGCTGAAGTCCCACGAGACGGTCTCGCGATGGCGGGTGCCGTGCACCGCCATGGCGCCGTCGGCCAGCAGGTAGCCGGCGTCTACGAACAGCGCGCAGCGATCCATGCGACACCGCCCTTCCTCTACACGGGAGCTCACAGGCCGGCGTAGTGACCTCGGGCGTCTATAGCGTAGTGAAGCCCGTCAGCCCCGTAGGCCAATACGGCGATTCGCACTCTTTCATGGCATACCGCCGGTTCGCGACTCCCCAGTAACAACAAACTGGGAACCGCGGCGGACGCTACCAGCCGTTGCCGTCCCGCCCCGCCCTTCCCCATGATCTTTACGGGAAGAGCAGGTGACGGGGTTCAGCCGTAGGGTCCCCGCGACCGTGTCTTCAACCGCCCATGGAACCGGCCGTCGGCGAGGACGGGCGCCATCACCCGGTGCGGGACGCCCAGGGGTGCGCCCGCTCCGGCCTCGACGCGCACCCCGCCGCCCACCTTCACGCGCACCCCGCCGCCCGCGCTGACCCGCACCCCGCCCGCTCTGACGTGTACGCCGCCCGCCCCGGCGTACGCCCCGCCCGCGTGGACGTGGACGCCGCCGCCGACCGTGACGTCCACCAGCCCGCCGGGCCCGCCCGCCGCGACGCTGACGCGGACGAACAGGCCGTGCGGACGCCGGTGTACCGGCAGCGGCGGATGCGGGTGCGGATGCTTCTTCGGCGGCCTGCTCACCGGCGGCGCCGGGACCTGCGGCTTCGGGGCCGGCCGGTGCGCGGCGGGCACG
>NZ_WBMR01000091.1 GCF_008923365.1 Actinomadura montaniterrae | reverse complement strand
TGTCCGCCGGCTCCGGTTCCGCGCCCGGCGGGCCGGGGTCGGCCGCGCCCGGGTCGATCGTCTTCAATGCCCCTCCGGGTCGCTCGTCACTCGTACCTGATCCGCGGGTCCAGCAGCCCGTACAGCAGGTCCACGACCAGGTTGACCAGCAGGAAGATCAGCACGAGCACGGTGACCGCGCCGACCACCACCGGTCCCTCCTTCAGCTGGATGGACTGGAACACCTGCTGCCCGATGCCCGGCAGGTTGAAGATCCCCTCGGTCACGATCGCGCCGCCCATCAGGTTCCCGAAGTCGACGCCGAGGTAGGTGACGACCGGGATCAGCGAGTTGCGCAGCGCGTGCCGGCCGACGACCCGCGCCCGCGACAGCCCCTTGGCGTTGGCGGTGCGGACGTAGTCGGCGCGCAGGTTCTCGGCGAGGCTCGTCCGGGTCAGCCGGGCCACGTACGACAGGCCGAGCGAGCCGAGCACCATGCCGGGCAGCAGGTAGCTCATCGGCCAGCCGTCGTCGGTCCCGGCCGTCGGGAAGATCTTCCAGTGCAGCCCGAACAGGATCTGCGCGGTGTAGCCGAGCACGAACACCGGCACCGCGATCAGCAGCGTGGTGCCGCCGAGCACGAGCGTGTCGGCGACCCTGCCGCGGCGCAGCCCGGCCCACACGCCGAGCGCGATGCCGATGACCAGCTCGAAGATCCAGGCGGTGAGCGCCAGCTGGGCGGTCACCGTCCAGCGCCCGCCGAGCATGTCCGCGACCTTCTGGCCGTCGTAGTTCTCCCCCAGGTTGCCCTGGAGGAGACCCCACATGTACTTGCCGTACTGCACCAGCAGCGGATCGTTCAGGTTGTAGCGGTCCCGCAGCGTCGACAGGACGTTCGCGGGCACGGGCTTGTCCCCGGCGAGCGCCTGGATCGGGTCGCCCGGCAACGCGAACACCATCGCGTAGATCAGCAGGGTCGTCCCGATGAAGACGGGGACCGCCTGGAGGAGCCGCCGCAGGACATAGCGCCACATCGCCGGTTACTTCACCGTCACTTCGTTGACGAGCAGGCCGGTGGAGAACGCCGTGATGGTGACGTTGTCCACGTGGCTGGAGCGGCCGCCCTGGCCCGCCCACGTCCACAGCGGGATCATCGGCATCTCGCGGATGGCGACGTCCTCGGCCTGGTTGTAGAACTGCAGCGCCTGCTGGTGGTCGGCGGAGCTGTTCGCCTTGGCGATCAGGTCGTCGAACTCCTTGCTCTTCCAGCCCATGCGGTTGGCGTCCGACGCCCACATGTTCTCGAGGTAGTTCTGGGCGCTCGGGTAGTCGGCCTCCCAGTTCTGCCGGTACGGGCCCTTCTCCGTGCGCTTGTTCAGCATCGAGAAGTAGTCGGACGCGGGGACCTGGCGGAACTGGATGTCCTGGATGCCGAGGTTCTGCTTCAGCGAGTTCGCGACGATCTGCATCCACTGGTAGTAGGTGGGCTGCGCGTTGGAGAAGTACAGCTCCAACGTTCCCTTGAACCCGCCGGCCTTGTCGAACAGCGTCTTGGCCTTCGCCGGGTCGAAGGTGCACAGCTCACCGCAGGCGTTCGCGCGGTGCCCCTCGATGATGGACGGCAGCAGCGAGTCGGCCGGGAAGTAGTCGCCGTTGTAGACGGCCTTGTTGATGCCCTGCCGGTCGATGACCATCGAGATGGCCTTGCGCAGGTCCGGGTTCGCGAACCGCTTGTCCCACAGCGGGAAGCCGAGGTAGTCCATCGTGCCCATCTTGCGGGGCAGGAAGCGGTCGCCGAGCAGCCGCTTCGCCTCCGGCACCTTCGCCGCCGGGATCGTCTGCAGCACGTCGATCTTCCCGGCGCGCAGGTCGGTGTAGGCGCTGTCGGCGCTGGAGTAGCTCTTCCAGATCACGCCCTTGTTCTTCGGCTTGCGCGGGCCGGTGTAACCGGGGAACGGCACGAGTTTGATCTGCTTGTTGCGTTCCCAGTTCCCGCTCATCATGTACGGGCCGTTGCCGATCGGGTGGTTCTCGAACGACTTGGGGTCCTGCAGACCCGCCTTCGGCATCGGCGCGAACGCCGGGTAGGTCAGCAGCAGCGGGAACTGGTTGAACGGCGCGGTGAGCGTCACCTTGAGCGTCGAGGGGTCGACGACCTGGACGCCGGAGAGCTTGTCGGCCTTCGGCTTGGCCTTCTCGTCCTCGGGGTTCATCGCGTCGTACCCCTGGATGTGCGAGAAGTAGTCGTTGGCGGAGTAGGCGTTCGGCCCGTACGCCGCGTTGTTCCAGGCGTCGGCGAAGCTCTGCGCGGTGACCGGCTCGCCGTTGTGGAACTTCTGGCCGCCGCGGACCTTGATCGTCCAGACCTTCTGGTCGGTGGTGCTGATGGACTCGGCGGCCAGGTTGTAGGCCTTGCCGTCCTTCGTGAGACCCTCGAGGTTGTCGAACAGGCCGCTGAGCACGTCGAAGGAGTAGCTGCTGGTGGTGTTGCCCGGCACCAGGTGGTCGGGTTCGGAGTGGCCGACGGTGAACACGCCGTCGCTCTTCTTCCCGCTCCCGCCGCAGGCCGACAGGCCGAGCGAGGCCGCCAGCGCCACCGCGGCGAGCGCCGCGACCTTCCCGCGCGCGCCCCTGCGCGGGCCCGCGTCCCTGAGGCTCGTCATGCTCCTCCTCGTGCTGTCCCCTCGTGCACCGGGCCCGGACACCCGCCGCACTTCAGGTTGGTGGCAGCGTCGTACCGGCGCGGCGGTTTCGGTATGGCGCTGACCGAGTCGAAACCGGATCGAGACTTGTTGATCAACCGTTGACACAGGTCAGCGGCGGGAGAAAATTAAACTTTCCTGCGAAAGGGGCTCCACGGGTGACTCGGCGGCCGGACGCGACGGCGGAGACGGCGGAAACGGAGACGGCACCGGCCCCGGACGGGGACCCGGGCGCGGAGGCCGCCGCCATCTGCGCGGACCTCATCCGCTTCGACACCACCAACCGGGGCGAGGGGGTGGCGCTGCCGGAGCGGCCCGCCGCCGAGCACGTCGCGGCGCTGCTGGACGAGGTCGGCGTGGCCGCCGAGATCGTCGAGTCGGCGCCGGGCCGCGCCAGCGTGCTCGCCCGGATCCCCGGCACGGATCCGTCGCACCCGGCGTTCCTCGTCCACGGGCACCTCGACGTGGTCCCCGCCGACGCGTCCGACTGGACGGTCCCGCCGTTCTCCGGCGAGGTGCGCGACGGATGCGTGTGGGGGCGCGGCGCCGTCGACATGAAGGGCAGCCTCGCGATGACGCTCGCGACCGTCCGGGCGCGGCTGCGGGCGGGCCGCCGGACGCGCGGCGACCTGGTGCTGGCGTTCCTCGCCGACGAGGAGTGCACCGGCGAGTACGGCTCCCGGTACGTGGCGCGCGAGCACCGCGGGTACTTCGAGGGCTGCGCCGAGGCGATCAGCGAGTCGGGCGGGTTCAGCGTGGAGGAGGGCGGGGCCCGGATCTACCCGGTCGCGACCGGCGAGCGCGGCACCGCCTGGATGCGGCTGACGGCGCGCGGCACCGCCGGGCACGGCTCCAAGCCGGCGCCCGACAACGCCGTCGCCGAGATCGCGCACGCGGTGTCGCGGATCGCCTCGTACCGGTGGCCGGTGCGGCTGACGCCGGGCGTGCGGGCGCTGCTGGACGGCCTCGCGGACGCCCTCGGCACCACCATCGACCACGACCGGCTGGACGAGGAGGCGGCGCGGCTCGGCCGCGCCGGGCACCTGTTCGCCGGGACGGTCCGCAACTCCGCGAACCCGACGCGGCTGGAGGCCGGCTACAAGGTGAACGTGGTGCCGGGCACGGCGTCCGCGCAGGTCGACGGCCGGTACCTGCCGGGGACCGGCGAGGAGTTCCTGGAGACGATCGACCGGCTGCTCGGCCCGAAGGTCGCCCGGGAGTTCATCAACCACGAGGAGGCCCCGGCGGCGGACCCGGCGGGCGCGACGTTCGCCGCGCTCGCCGGGTCGTTGCGGGCCGAGGACCCGCTGGCCCGGCCCGTCCCGTACGTGATGGCGGGCGGCACCGACGCCAAGTCGTTCAACGCGATCGGCATCACGAGCTTCGGGTTCGCGCCGCTGCGGCTCGGCCCGGACCTGGACTACTTCGGCATGTTCCACGGCGTGGACGAGCGGGTCCCGGTGGACGGCCTGGCGTTCGGCACCCGCGTCCTCGACCGCTTCCTCGACACCCGCTGAGCCGCGGCCGGGCGCCGGGTCACTGCGACTTCTGGTAGCTGCGCAGCGAGAAGACCGCGAACGCGACGGTGAGCGCGGTCAGGGCCAGCAGCCATCCGCCGTGCAGGGCGACCGAGCCCCAGTCCGGGTTGCCCGCCATCGCGGCGCGACCGGCGTCCAGGGCCCAGCTCACCGGGTTGAATGCCGCGACGTGCCGGATCCAGGCCGGCATCAGGCTTTTCGCCATGAACGCCGACGACAGGAACGTCAGCGGCAGCAGCAGCATCACGTTCAGCCCGATGATGGTGTTGCGGTCGCGCAGCAGCAGCGCGAGGGTGTTCGACAGCGCCGCGAGCACGACGCCGACCAGCACGGACGCGGCGACGAGCACGGCGAGCCCGGCGGCGCCGCCGGGATAGCGCGCGCCCGCCGCCCACCCCAGCGCGATGATCACGATGGACTGGAACGCGGTGCTGAGCGCCTGCTCGACGACGCCCGCGTTGGTGATCGCGCTGCGCCGCACCGGCGTCACGAGGAACCGGTTCAGGGTGCCGCGCTCGATCTCGTCCATGGTGGCCATCCCGGCGAACGAGTTCAGCGACACCGCGTTCATGACCACGACCCCGGGGACGAGGTAGTCGAGGTAGGACGGGGCGCCGAAGCCGGGCAGGTCGACGACCCGCTTGAACAGCTCGCCGAACAGGAACAGCCAGATCATCGGCTGGACGAGCGTCATGACCAGGACGGCCGGGTTGCGGGCGAGCGCCGACAGCCGGCGCTGCGTCATCCACCAGGTGCCGGTGAGGAGCCCGCTCATCGCGCACCTCCGATCGCGGCGGGCTCGGGCGCCGCGTCGGGTTCGGCGTCCGCCTGCGCGAACCGGCGTCCGGCGTAGCGCAGGTACACGTCGTCCAGCGAGGGACGCGCGACCGTCGCCGCCGCAACCGGCATCCCAGCCTGGTCTAGTGCGGCCAGTACGGCGGGTACGGCGGACGCACCGTCGTCGGCGCGCGCGCTGAGCCGCGTGCCGTCCAGCACGATGTCGCGCACGCCGGGCAGCCGGCCGAGCGCCGCGCGCACCCGCGCCTCGTCCGGTGCCTCCGCCCACTCCAGGTGGACGGCGTCGCCGCGCAGCTCGCCCTTGAGCGCGTCCGGGGTGCCCTCGGCGACGACCCGGCCGCGGTCGACGATCGCCAGCCGTCCGGCGAGCCGGTCCGCCTCGTCCAGGTAGTGCGTGGTCAGCAGGATCGCGAGCGCGTCGTCGCCCGCCAGCCGGGCGATCTCCGCCCACATCGACGCGCGGGCCTCCGGGTCGAGACCGGTGGTCGGCTCGTCCAGGAACAGCACCTGCGGCCGGTGGACGAGGCCGAGCGCCACGTCCAGGCGGCGCCGCATCCCGCCGGAGTAGGTCTTCACCTGGCGGGACGCGGCGTCCCGCAGCCCGAAGCGGTCGAGCAACTCGTCGGCGCGGCGGCGCGCGTCCGCGCCGCCCATCCCGTGCAGCCGCCCTTGCAGGACCAGGTTCGCGCGGCCCGAAGCGCCGGGATCGGCGCCGGACTGCTGCGCCACGACGCCGATGGCGCGCCGCACCCGGCCGGGGCGGCGCAGGACGTCGTGCCCGGCGACGGACGCGGTGCCCGCGTCCGGCCGGACCAGCGTGGTGAGGATCTTGACGGCGGTGGACTTGCCCGCCCCGTTGGGGCCGAGCAGGCCGAGGATCTCTCCCCGGCCGACGGTGACGGACAGCCCGTCCAGGGCCCGGACGTCGCCGGGATAGTGCTTGACCAGATGGTCGGCCTCGATGGCGTGCGCCATGGTCGCCTCCGTACGGCGAGACGTGCTCGTCGGGGCGTCCCGGATAGGCTGGTTTCGAGGTCTCGCCGCCGGGACCTGCTCCGCGAGCGGGTTTCCGTGGTGGGTTCTGAGGCGCGGCGGCGGTGTTGCAGCACCGCCGCCGGGCCGTGCTCAGCTCTCGGTGGCACCCCTTTCCGCGAGTTCCGCGATCTCGGGCGGGACGTGTCCGGTGGCGTGGAACGCGCGCCACATCGCCAGGCCCTCCAGCGTGCCGCCGGTGATCTCGCCGAGGAAGGCCCGCACCCAGTCCGCCTCCGCCTGCAGGATGGCCAGGGCGTACTCGGCCTCCAGCAGGAAGACGCGCGGCACCTCGGTCTCGGCGGCGAGCGCGGCGCGCTCGCCCGCGATCCGCTGCTCCAGCGCGCCGAGGCGGCGGCGCAGCAGCTCGGCGGTCTCGTCCGGGCCGAGCGCGCCGAGCACCGACAGCCCGGCCTCGAGCCGCCGGTGCTCGGTCTCGGGGACCTCGATCAGCTCCCGCACCCAGTCGGCCAGTTCTTCGCGCCCGGCGTCGGTGATCCGGTAGACGGTGCGCTCGGGGCGGGCGCCGTCGCGGACGCTGCCCTCCACCGCCAGGAACCCGTGCTTCTCCAGGTTCCGGACGACTGTGTAGAGCGAGCCCCACTTGATGTCCATGTCGTGGTCCTTGCCACGCGCCTTCATCAGCGAGGCCATCTCGTACGGGTGCATGGGCCTGGCGGAGACCGTCGACAGCACGGCGAGCCCCAGAAGGTTGCTCACCTTCCGCCGCTTCGGCATGCCGTGCTCCTCGTCAACGAATACTCGCGTACGAGTATAAGCAGAAGCGACATATCGCGTCCATGGCCTGCCGGTTCAAAGAAGCGCCGGGGCCAGCTCGCGCCACTGCTCCAGCGGCAGCGCCGCCGGGTCCTCGGTGAGGACCTGGACGCAGACGTGGTCGGCGCCCGCGTCCAGGTGCTCCTGCACGCGCTTGCGGATCGCGTCCACGTCACCGTGCGCGACGATGGCGTCCACGAGCCGGTCGCTCGGGCCGCCGCCGGGACCGCCCGTCATGTCGTCATCGCCGTACCCGAGCCGCCGCACGCTGGCCCGCTGGTGCTCCGCCGCCTGCACGTAGCCGCCGACGTGCGCCCGCGCCACCTCCCGGGCGCGAGCGGCGTCCGTGTCGAGGACGACGGCCTGCTCGACGCCCAGGAACGCGTCCGGGCCCATGATCTTCCTGGCCCGCACGGTGTGCTCGACGGGCACGAAGTACGGATGCGCACCCCACGTCCGCTCGGCCGCCAGCTCCAGCATCTTCGGCCCGAGGGCCGCCAGCACCCGGCGCGGCACCGGGTCGGCATCCGGGCTGTGCCGCGGCACCGCGTCCATCGCGTCGAGGTAGGCCCGCATCATCGGCACCGGCCGCCCGACCGGCGGCATCGCGTAGCCGTCCAGCTCGCCGGGGTCGCCGACCCGGTGGCCGCCGAGCCCGAGCAGGTAGCGGCCCGGGAACGCCTCCCCGAGCGTGCGCGCGGCGCCCGCCATCGCGATCGGGTCGCGGAAGGCGACGTTGGCGATCCCGGACGCGACGGCGATCCGCCGCGTCGCGCCCAGCAGCAGCCACGCCTGCCCGACGGTGTCGCGCCCGAACGCCTCCCCGAACCAGATCGCCCCGTAGCCGAGCTCCTCGATCTCCGCCGCCGCCTCGCGCACCCGTCCCGCCGGCCGCCCGTCGAACGCGAACGTCCAGATCCCGACCCGGCCGAGCCCGTCCCGCTCCATCACACGCCTCCAATTTCCGGAGAGCTTCTCCGGTTACTCCCGGGGTACGATACGGAGAACTTCTCCAGTTGGCTACCCGGACCGCGACGGCCCAGGATGGGACGATGACCACGGCGGACGAGACGCGCCCCGGGCGCCCGCTGCGCGCGGACGCCCGCCGCAACCGCGAGCGGGTCCTCGCCGCGGCCCGCGAGACGTTCGCCGAGAACGGCCCGGACGCGTCCCTCAACGAGATCGCGCGGCGCGCGGGCGTCGGCCCCGGCACCCTCTACCGGCACTTCCCCACCCGCCAGGCGCTGCTGGCCGCCGTCCTCGCCGACCGCGTCGAGCGGCTGTGCGCCCGGGCGGACCGGCTGATCGCCTCCGAGCCCCCCGGCGCCGCGCTGGCGGGCTGGCTGCGCGCCTTCCTCGACCACGCGAGCGGCGACCACGGGCTCGGCGGCGCGGCGCTGGCGGGCCCGCCGGACCTGGGCTTCGACTGCCATACCGCGATCCGGGAGGCGGCCGGGCGCGTCCTCGCCCACGCCCAGCGGGCGGGCGCGGCGCGCCCCGACGTGACGGCCGCCGACATGATGCAGCTGGTCGTGGGCGTGGCGCTCGCCACCGAGGAGGCGGCGCACGACCCCGCGCAGCCCGGCCGGCTGCTCGCCCTCGTCGAGGACGCCCTGCGCCCCTGAGATCGGCTCCGGGCGGGTAGGAGACGGGCGTGGAGTTCTCGACGGCGGCCGACGAGCTGTACCGCGTCGTGCCGGAGGAGTTCGTGGCGACCCGGACGCGGCTGGTCCGCGAGGCCAAGGCGGAGGGGGATGCCGCGCTCGCCAAGCGGATCGGCGGGCTGCGCCGGCCGACGCTGTCGGCCTGGGCGGTGAACCTGCTGGCCCGGTCGGCGGCCGGCGATCTCGGCCGGCTGCTGGACGTCGGCGCGCGGATGCGGGAGGCGTGGGCCTCGGGCGGCGGGCTCGGCGACCTGGAGCAGCAGCGGGCGCGGCTCGTCGCGGCCCTGCTGCGCCGGGCGGGCGAGATCGCGGCCGAGGCGGGGCGTCCGCTGCGCGACCAGGCCGTCCGCGAGGTCGAGGACACCCTGCAGGCGGCCACCGTGGACGAGGAGGTCGCCGCCGAGGTGCGGGAGGGGCGCCTGCCGCAGCCGCGCAGCCACACCGGTTTCGTCCCGGCGGGCTTCGCCCTCGCCCCGGAGCCGCCGCCGAAGGAGCAGAGCAAGCCCGCCCCGCCGGAGAAGCCCGCCCGACGGGAGAAGAAGGCCGAGCGGCCGAAGGTCACCCGGACGAGCGCGGCGCGCGCCCGCCGCGCGGAGACCCTGGCCCGGAAGGCGGACGAGGCCGAGCGCGCCCTGGCGGACCGGGCCGAGCGCGCCGACGCGGCGAAGCGGGTGGCGGACGACGCGTCCGCCGAGGTGGGGCGGTTGCGGCACGAGCTGGACCGCGCCACGGCGGAGCGGGACTCGGCGGCGCGCAAGGCGGAGCGGGCCGAGCAGGCGCGCGCCCGCGCGGAGGAGGCGGCGCGGGAGGCGCGGAAGGCGGCGAAGGAGGCGCGCCGCGCCGCCGACCGCGACGCCGCGCACGGCTGACCGGTGCCCGGAACGGAGCGCCAGCGGAGTGCAGGGCACCGGTCAGCCCCCACCCCGGGGGTCTGGGGGTCGCCCCCCAGAAACGACGCTGCCGGCGCCCCCGGCGGTGCGGGGGGTTTCCGGGATGAAGTAAGTTCCACTAATAGAACGCGATTCGAGAATCGGGGGGCGCGCGGTGACGGCACCGGTGGTGGAACAGGCGGCGGAATGGTACGAACCGGGGGCCCATCCGGTGGTGCCCGGCGTGCACCGGATCCCGCTGGCGCTGCCGATCCCGTCGCTGCACGCCGTCAACGTCTACGTCGTCGAGGACGCCGGCGGCCCGGTCCTGATCGACTCCGGCTGGGCGATGCCGGACAGCCGCACGGCGCTCGAGAGCGCGCTCCGCACGCTCGGGCACAAGCCCGAGGACGTGGCGCAGTTCCTCGTCACGCACGCGCACAAGGACCACTACTCGCAGGCGCTCGCGCTGCGCGGCTCGTTCGGCACCCGGGTGCGGGTCGGGCGCGGTGAGCGGCCGTCGATCGAGGCGTCCGCCGTCACGCGCGGCCCGCACGCGCGGCAGATCGAGATGCTCCGCCGCTGCGGCGCGACCGAACTCGCCGCGGAGATCGCCGCGATCCCGCGCGACCCCGCCGACGAGGAGGACCCGCTGACCGCGCCCGACGCCTGGCTGGACGACGGGGAGCGGGTCGCGCTCACCGGCCGCGCGCTGGACGTGTTCGCCACGCCCGGGCACACCCGCGGGCACGTGGTGCTGCGGGACGCGGCGGCCGGGCTGCTGTTCGCGGGCGACCACGTCCTGCCGCACATCAGCCCGTCCATCGGCCTGGAGGCCGAGCCGGAGCGGCGGCCGCTGCGCAGCTACCTGGACTCGCTGCGGCTCGTCCGCGACATGCCCGACACGCTGCTGCTGCCCGCGCACGGCCCGGTGACGCCGAGCACCCACGCCCGGATCGACGAGCTGCTGGAGCACCACGCGGCCCGCCTCGACGCCGCCGCCGAGCAGGTCCGCGCGGGCCACGGGACGGCCTTCGCGGTCGCCGGGGCGATGACCTGGACGCGGCGCCGCCGCACGCTCGCCGACCTCGACTCTTTCAGCCGGATGCTCGCCGTACTGGAGATCGAGGCGCACCTGGACGTGCTGGCCGACCAGGGCGTCCTGGACGCCCACGAGGAGGGCGGCGTCCGCCGCTACGCCCCGCGCGCCTGAAAGACCCGCGGGTCGCGGCCCAGATGGGCGAGCAGCCGGTCGGCCGGCGCGGCGGTGCCCGGCACCGGGACGGCCGGGGCGAACAGGCCGTCGCGCGTCGTGTCGGTGACCAGCGCCATGGCGGGGTCCAGCAGCAGCCCGGCGAGGCCCGGCGGGATGGGCCGGGGGCTCCCGGTCGCGCAGCCGATGTCCCAGCCGTGCACCGCGAGCTCGATGGCGCCCGTCATCGCGACCACGACCGCGCGCATCGGGCACCCGCCGACCGTGACCGGCCGGTCGTCGGCGGTGGTCCAGGCGCCGAGGAGCCGGACGGCGCCGGACCGGAGCGCCGCCACCAGCGCGGCGGCCGGGTCGTCCGGCGGCGCGTCGCGGGGCACGGGCGCCGGCTCCAGCCGGACCGAGCCCGTGTCGACGGCCTCCAGCAGGGCGTCCAGGGAGTCGGCGGTGTGCCGCAGCAGCATCCCGAGATCCCAGCCGCGGCACGGCGTCGCCCGGCCCAGCGCCGCGGGCGTGACGCCCCCGAGCCCGCCGAGCGCGTAACCGACGGACCGTTCGAGCAGCGCCACCGTCTCCACCGAACTCATCCCCGCCCTCGCCTTCCGGGGACCGTCCCCACCTGAACTGACCCCGGCGGGACGGGAAAGTCACCGGGCGCGGCCGAGGAGTTTCCCGGTTCCGGGCGCCGGCGGGGCGTCAGGCCCGGTAGCGGCGGCGGGCGTTGCCGGAGAACAGCCGCCGCCGCTCCCCGCCGGACAGGGGCTCGACGATCTCCCGGTAGACGGTCATGAGCTGTGGGAACGTCCCGGCGAGGCCGTCGACGGGGAAGTTGCTGCCGAAGAAGCACCGCTCGACGCCGAACAGCTCCAGGCAGGTCTCCACGAACGGCCGCAGCCGCGCCGCCTCCAGGGTGCCGAGCGCCATCCCGAGCCCGGAGATCTTGCAGTCGACGTGCGGGAGCGCGGCGAGCCGGGCGACGCCGTCGCGCCACGCGCGGAACTGGTCGGGCGCGTCGCCGTCCGGCCAGCCCGCGTGCTCCAGCACGAACGCGGTGCCTGGCGCGCGTTCGGCGGCGGCCGCGTGGGCGGCGGCGTCGCCGGGGTGGACGACCAGGTCGAAGACCAGGTCCCGCTCGCCGAGCAGCCGGAACAGGCCGCCGGCGGCCGCCGGGTCCAGGCCGTCGAAGACCCGGATGCCGCGGAAGGCGGGGCTCGCGGCCTGCGCGTCCAGGTCGGCGGCGACCGCGTCGAGGGGCGCGGACGGGTCGACGGTGCCGATGATCGCGGAGGGGTCGCCGGTGCCGCGGCGCGTCTCGTCCAGCCAGCGGGTCTCGTCCAGGTGGGCGCCCGGCTTCGTCACCGCGGAGACGTGCACGACGCCGGTGATCTCGACGCCGTCCGCCGCCGCGCGGTACCCGTCCGGAAGGTGGTCGCGGACGAGTTCGGGCTTCCACGCGCCCAGCCCCGGGTACCAGTCGTTGGCCTCGGGCCGCCAGAAGTGCACGTGGGAGTCGAAGAACTCGAGATCCGCGATCGCCGTCATGCCCTATAAGGACCACGCCGGAGCGGCGCGGCGCAAGGGCGCGTCCCACCGGCCAGGACCCGGCCAGGACCCGGCCCGGACCCGGCCCGCGAGGTCCGCGGCGCCGCCGGTTAGCATGATCTTCCACGTCCCCCGGCGGAAGGAGCGCCATGACGCTCGCCCCCGAGTCCACCGACGTCGTCGAGATCACCTCCGCGGAGGAGCTGCGCGGGCTGCTCGGCGCCCCGATGCGGCGGGCCATCGACAAGGAGCGCGTGGCGCTGCACGCCTGGGACCGGGAGTGGCTCGCGCGGTCCCCGTTCTGCCTGATCGCCACAAGCGACGCCGAGGGCAATTGCGACGTCTCCCCCAAGGGCGACCCGCCCGGGTTCGCGCACGTGCTCGACGACACCACGATCGCGATCCCGGACCGGCCCGGCAACCGCCGCGCGGACGGCTTCCTGAACATCCTGAGCAACCCGCACGTGGGGCTGCTGTTCATGGTCCCGCGCCGCAGCGAGACGCTGCGGATCAACGGCCGCGCCCGGCTGGTGCGGGAGGCGCCGTTCTTCGACGACATGGTCGTCAAGGGCCACCGGCCGTCGCTGGCGCTGGTCGTGGACATCGAGCAGATCTTCTTCCACTGCGCGAAGGCGCTGATGCGCTCCAGGATGTGGAAGCCGGAGGAGTGGGCGGAGGACACGCTGCCCTCGCACGCCCGGATCGTCAAGGCCGTCCAGTACACCGAGGAGAGCCTCGAGGAGCTGGAGCGGCACTACGACGGGGCGGTCTACGAGAAGAAGCTCTACGGGGGCTGACGCCCGGCGCCCGCGGGCCCCGAGCCGTGGAACGACCCCCGCGCTGTCGCGCGCGGGGGTCTGCGCGCCGAGCGGCAGGTCAGCCGCTCTTGCGGCGGAACTGGCGCTGGTGGTCGGCGCGCTCGTGCACGCCCTTCACCTTCGACCCGTTCCGTCCCGCCCCGCCGGCGTTCTTCGCCGCCGCGCCGCGCTTGCGCTCCAGGGCCTCCCGGAACCTGCGCTTCACGTCGTCCTCGCCTGTCTCGCCGTCTCCGTTCGGGTCGGTCATGCGGACCTCCAGCTCTCATAGGGGCACCCCTAGCCTCACATACCCGGGGCCCCGGCGGCGATCCGCACCCCCTCCGAAGATCAACTTGGGAGTTTTCCCCATCAACCGGCCAGGGTGGGAGGAACTCTCTATGGTTTGTGATCGTGGAGCCCCAGATCCCGCAGGCCGAGGCCGCACCCGCCCATCCGCCGCTGGAGTCGCTGGCCGTACAGCCGCTCCTCAACCGCGACTACGAGGCGCGGCCCGCGGTGTTCTACGAGCGGCTCCGCGCCGAGTACGGGCCCGTCGCGCCGGTGGACGTGCTGGGCGTACCGGCGTGGCTGGTCATCGGCTACCCGCAGACGCTGGAGATCCTGCGCGACTCGCGGGGCGTGTGGAGCCGGCGGGTCGACTCCTGGCGCGCCTACCGGGAGGGCAGCGTCCCCGCGGACTGGCCGCTGCTGCCGGTGGTCGAGTCCAACAACTGCGGTTTCCGCGACGGCGCCGACTCCACCCGGCTGCGCAGCGCGTGGAGCGAGGGGCTGCGCCCGTTCCAGGACCGGACCCGCCCGGAGGCCAAGGCGCTGGAGGAGGCCGTCCGGCGGTACGCCGACGAGCTGATCGACGTGCTGGCCGAGAACGGCGGCCGCACCGGCTACGCCGACCTCGCGGCCCAGTACGCCCGGCCGCTGCCGCTGATGGTCGTCGGGCGGCTGCTCGGCACCGGCGCGGACGAGGACGACGGGCTGATCGTCGACCTGTGGCGGGTCCTGGACGCTGGGCCCGATGCCCACGAGGCGTCCACGCGGCTGCTGGCCCGGATGGCGGCGGTGTGCTCCGCCCGGGCCGCCTCCCCCGGCCAGGACCTGCCGTCCTTCATGCTCGCCGCAGTGCCCGACCTGACGGCCGAGGAGCTCACCGGCGAGATGGCGATGATGACCGGGCTGGTCGGCGACGTCACCGGCACCCTCATCTGCAACACCATCACCGAGGTCCTGATCGGCGAGACCGGCGCGCGCGACAGCCTGTCCGCCGGGATGATCCAGGAGGCGATCAACCGGGCGTCCACCGCCAACCCGCCGATGGCGAACCTGGCGTTCCGCTGGCCCCGGTCCGACGTGCGCGTCGGCCGGTTCCAGATCGCGGCCGGCGACCCGGTCATGGTGTCGCCCGCCGCCGCGCACCTGGACCCGGCGTTCACCGGGAACGCCGCACCCGACTCGATCTACAGCTCGCGCGCCCATCTCGCCTGGAGCGCGGGACCGCACGCCTGCCTGGGCCGCGACCTCGCGACGACCGTCACGACGATCGCGGTGGAGCGGCTGTTCGAGCGGTTCGCCGGGCTGCGGCTGGCGCTGCCGCCGGACCAGCTGGCGTGGCGGTCGTCGCCGCTCATCCGGGGCCTGCGCTCCCTGCCGGTCGACTACGAGCTGGCGGGCGAGCCCCGGCGGACGGCCCCCGCCGCGCCCGAGGCGGACGGGAGCCCGCAGGAGCCGGAGCGGGGCGAGGGTGAGCCGGGGTCGCTGGTGCGGCGGATCCTGCGGGCGATGCGGCTGTCGCAGGGCTGACCCGCGCCGCCGTCAGGGCGTCCGCTCGGCGGCCAGCGCCGCGGTCTCCTCCCGGATCCGCCGCCACGCCGCGTCCACGTGCGCGCCGGTCGTCCCGGCGGCGCCGATCGCGACGCGCAGCAGCACCCGCCCGCCGGCCTTGGTGTGGGTGAGGTAGAGGTCGCCGGATGCGTTGAGCCGCTCCATCAGCCGCAGCGTCGCCGCGTCGGCCTCGGCGCCGTCCAGGCCGTCCCAGCGCGGCCGGAAGCAGACCAGGCTGAGCTTCGGCTCCTCCAGCAGCGCGAACGCGGGGTCGGCGGCGATCCGGGACGCGAGCCCGGCGGCCAGCCGCACCCCGGTCCGGACGTGCTCGCGCAGCCCCTCCGCGCCGTACCAGCGGATCACCGACCACAGCTTCAGCGCCCGGAACCGGCGGCCGAGCGAGATCTGCCAGTCGCGGTAGTCGATCACCTCGCCGGACGCGGACGCCTGGTTGCGCAGGTACTCCGGCAGGATCGACAGCGCCCCCACCAGCGGTTCCCGGTCGGCCACCCACATCGTGGTGCAGTCGAAGTTGGTGAGCAGCCACTTGTGCGGGTTGGTGACGTAGGAGTCGGCGTACTCAGCGACACCGTCGTTGATCCCGCGCAGCTCGGGGCAGACGGCCGCGACGCCCGCGTAGGCGGCGTCCACGTGCAGCCAGACGCCGTGCCGGCGGCAGACCTCGCCGATCGCGGGCACCGCGTCGACCGCCGTGGTCGACGTGGTGCCGATGGTCGCGCACACCATGACGGGCAGCGCGCCCGCCGCGGCGTCCTCGGCGAGCAGCGCGTCGAGGTGCGCGGGGTCCATCGCCAGGGTCGCGGGATCGACGTCGACGACGCGGACGTTCACCGCCCCGATCCCGGCGATCCTCGCGGCCTTCTCCAGCGAGGAGTGCGTCTGGGAGCTGACGTACAGGGTGTGGCGGCGGGCGATGCCGTCGCGCCCCGCGGCGCCGCCGTCCGCGCGGTGCAGCGCGGCGACGACGGCGGCCAGGGCCGCGCCGGACGCCGAGTCCTGGATCACGCCGCCGCCGGGGCCGTCGCTGCGGAACCGCTCCGGCAGGCCGAGCAGTTCGGCGAACCAGTCGAGCACCCGGGTCTCCAGCTCGGTGCAGGCCGGGCTCGTCGCCCACAGCATCCCCTGGACGCCGAGCCCCGCCGACAGCAGGTCGCCGAGGATGGACGGGCCGCTGGCGCCGCTCGGGAAGTAGGCGAAGAAGTCCGGGTGCTGCCAGTGGGTGATGCCCGGCATGACGACGCGGTCCATGTCGGCGAGGACGCCCTCGAACCCCTCGCCCTGCTCCGGCGGGTGGGCGGGCAGGTTCGCCAGCACGTCCCCCGGGCGGGCCTGCGACAGCACCGGATAGGACTCGATCTTCTCCTGGTAGTCGGCGATCCAGTCGATGACCTGCTTGCCGTACCGGCGGAACTCGTCCGGCGTCATGTGCGCTGCCACTGCGCGTCCTCCCTGCCTGAAACGGGCCGTCGTCCCCGTGCCCCGGGCCGAGACACGATCATATGGGCCCGAACGAGAGGCGCCGGGCGGGCGCGGAAGCCGGTCAGGCGGGTCAGGCCGGTCAGGGCGGTCAGGGGGCGTGGACGCCGTCCAGCTCGACCGTCCACACGCCGTCCATCACCTCGGCGACCGTGAGCCCGAGCGTCAGGTCCGACAGGCCGTCCTGCGCCGTCCAGAGCGGGAAGTCGACATGGAAGGCCCGCTCGTCCGCCTGCTCCCGGGGCACGGCGACCCCGCCGAGCTCTCGGAACGCCTCGTCCGGCGGGCTGATCAGGTCCCGGCCGTGCCGCCGCACGGCCGCGGCGATCTCCGCGGCGGTGAGCCGGCGGGCCTCGGTGAGCGTCTCCAGCTCCTCGTACTCGCCGCGGACCAGCATCCCCACCACGACCCGAACGGCGTTCACGCCCTCCTCCGGCAGCATGCGCCACACCGTACCGCGCCCGCCCGCGATGATCGCCGGCTGTTTAGACGACCCCGCCCGGGAACGCTCCTCCCTGTCAAGGCGCAGGGAGGACGAACATGCCAGACAAGAGCGACAAGCACGGTCCCAAGGTGGACGACGAGATCGGCCACGAGACGGAGGGCATGGTCCGCGGCGGGCACCCCACCCACGCCGAGGAGTTCAAGGAGACCGAACCGTACTCCGGTGACGCGCCCTGGGATCCGACCGCCGCCACCGGCGACCCGCGCGAGGGCTCGCCGCCCGGCATGAGCGCGGGCGACGTGGAGGGCCGCAGCAACCTGGCACGGCTGCTCTCCGGCGTCCACTACCCCGCCCGGCCCGACGACCTGGTCGCGCACGCGTCCGGCGCGGGCGCGGACGACGCGGCGGTCGGCGCGCTGGAGACGCTGCCCGACCGCGAGTACGAGAACGTCGCCGACGTCGCCGACGAGCTCGGCTACGGCCGCGAGAACCGCCGCTTCTGACGCCCGGACGACGTTCTCTTGCGGCGAGTCGCCGTCATGATCCCGCTCATGGCGGCGACTCGCCGCACGTCAACGGGTGGTCTGGCAGCAGGTCAGCGGGCGGTCTCGCAGCAGGTCAGCGGGAGGCGCGGGCGCGGAGGGCGGGGATCTGGCCGCCGGCGGCGACGAGGTCGCGCTGGCGGGGCGACAGGCGGTGCCGGGCGCGGTACGTCTCGTCCTTGGTGACGTTGCGGACCTCGACCTCGGTCCCCTTCTCCAGCGCCGCGCGGACGCCCTCGACCCGCAGCCGGTCGCCCTGCTCGACGCGGTCGTAGTCGGCCTCGTCGGCGAACTCCAGCGGCAGGATCCCGAAGTTGACCAGGTTCTGCCAGTGGATGCGGGCGTAGCCGCGGGCGAGGACGAGCCGCAGCCCGAGGTGGCGCGGCGCGATCGCGGCGTGCTCCCGGGACGAGCCCTGCCCGTAGTTGCGGCCGCCGATGACGGCGTGCGCCCCGGCCTCCCGCGCGCGCTCCGGGTAGCCCTCGTCGATGCGGACGAACGCGAAGTCGGCCAGTTTGGCGATGTCGCTCCGGTACGGGAGGGCCTGCGCGCCCGCCATGAGGATCTCGTCGGTGGACACGTCGTCGCCGACCTTGATGACGACCGGGACGTCCAGGTCGTCGGGCAGCGGGTCGAGTTCGGGCAGGACGCCGATGCTCGGCGCCTTCTCCAGTTCGACGCGGCGCGCCTCGTCCTCGGGGAGCGGCGCCTCCAGCATCTCCCGGAGGACGCTGGAGCGTTCCGGGAGGCGGACGGCCGGCGGGTCCATGTCCAGCTCGCGCGGGTCGGTGATCTTCCCGGTGAGCGCGGCGGCCGCGGCGGTCTCCGGCGAGCACAGCCACACGCGGTCGTCGGCGGTGCCGGAGCGGCCGGGAAAGTTGCGCGGGAACGTCCGCAGGCTGTTGCGGCCGATGGCGGGCGCCTGCCCCATGCCGATGCAGCCGAGGCAGCCGGCCTGGTGGATCCGGGCGCCGGCCTGGATCAGGTCGGTGGCGGCGCCCATCTTCGTCAGGTCGACGAGGATCTGCCGGGACGTCGGGTTCACGTCCAGCGACACGTGCGGATGCACCTGCCGGCCCTTGACGATCGCGGCGACGGACGCGAAGTCGCGCAGCCCCGGGTTCGCCGACGACCCGACGACGACCTGGTGCACCTCCTCCCCCGCGGCCTCGCGGACCGGCACCACGTCGCCGGGCGAGGACGGCCGGGCGATCAGCGGCTCCAGCGCCGACAGGTCGATCTCGTTCGTGACGTCGTAGGACGCGCCGGGGTCGGCGACGATCTCGGTGAAGTCGTCCTCGCGGTCCTCGCCGCGCAGGAACTCCAGGACGCGCTCGTCGGACGGGAACACCGTCGTCGTCGCGCCCAGCTCGGCGCCCATGTTCGCGATGACGTGCCGGTCCATCGCGGTCAGCGCCGCCAGCCCCGGCCCGTGGTACTCGATGATCCGGTTGACGCCGCCGCGGACGCCGTGCCGCCGCAGCATCTCCAGGATCACGTCCTTCGCGCTGACCCACGGCGGCAGTTCCCCGGTGAGCCGGATCCCCCAGATCTCCGGCATCGTCACGTGGATCGGCTCGCCCGCCATCGCCATCGCGGCCTCCAGCCCGCCGACGCCCATCGCCAGCATGCCGAGCGATCCCGCCGCGCAGGTGTGGGAGTCGGAGCCGACCATCGTGGCGCCGGGCACGCCGAACCGCTGCATGTGCGTGGGGTGCGAGACGCCGTTGCCGGGCTTGGAGTACCAGAGGCCGTAACGGCGGCACGCCGACCGCAGGAAGATGTGGTCGGCCATGTTCCGCTCGTCGGCCTGCAGCAGGTTGTGGTCGACGTACTGCACCGACACGTCGGTGCGGACCCTGCCGAGGTCGAGCGCCTCCAGCTCCAGCATCACCATCGTGCCGGTGGCGTCCTGCGTGAGGGTCTGGTCGACGCGGATCCCGATCTCGGTGCCGGGCTCCATCTCGCCGCTCACCAGGTGCGAGGCGATCAGCTTGCGGGCGACGTTGCGGCCCCCCGTGCCGTTGGCCATGGGCGTTTCCTCCGCTCCCTCCGGTCGTCGAATGGACGGGCTCACACGGGCCGCGCGGGACGCTCCCGGTCGTGCGCCGGACGGTCCGCCGGGCGCCCGCACCAGTGCGCGAGCGCCTCCCGGATCGCGGTGGCCCGCCGGTCCGGCGCGGTCTCGTCGCACGCCCACGCGATGTACCCGTCGGGGCGGACCAGCGCGGTCGTGCGGGTGGCGCCACCCGCGAGCGCGCAGTGCACCCGTCCCGCCCACCGCTTGGTCGCCAGGTAGGTGACCGCCGGGTCGTTCGCCGCGACGACGAGGACGAACCGCCCGTCGCCGAGCAGCCGGTAGAGGCGCCCCGGGGCGCCCGCGACCGGGACGTCCGGGGCGCGCATGCCGGTGAGGCGGTGCGCGCCGCGCGGCGCGGGGTAGGCGATGTCGATGCCGGACACCGCGCCGGCCAGCCGCCGCGCGACCGGCCGCACGTGCGTCGCCGCCCACGCCGCGACGGACCGCGCGCGGCGCAGCCACGGCTGCTCGACCAGCGCGAACCTCAGCAGCGCCCCGCTTCCGCGCAGCACCTGCCCGCCGACCGGATGGCGCTCCTCCTGGTAGCTGTCCAGCAGCCACGACGGCGCCCAGCCGTTCAGCTCGGCGGCGAGCTTCCAGCCGAGGTTCGCCGCGTCCTGGATCCCGGTGTTCATGCCCTGGCCGCCCGCCGGCGAGTGGACGTGCGCGGCGTCCCCCGCGAGGAACACCCGTCCGACCCGGTAGCGCGGCACCTGCCGCTCGTCGCTGTGGAACCGCGACGTCCAGCGTGGATCGCGCATCCCGTGGTCGGAGCCGAGCGCGCGGCGCGCGACGTCGCGGATCTCGTCCAGGTCGACGGGCTCGGAGTCGGCGGCCTGGTGCCGGCGGTTCCACGCGATCACCCGGTACCAGCCGTCGCCGAACGGCGCGATGAACGCGAACGCGTCACCGGACGCCCCGGCGGTGAGGACCTCGGCGGGCGCGTCGTCCAGCCGCACGTCCGCCAGCATCACCGACCGCACCACGGACCGGCCGGAGAACGGCAGGCCGAGCGCCTTGCGGACGGTGCTGCGGACGCCGTCGGCGCCGACGACGTACGACGCGCGGCGGGTCGCGGTGGACCCGTCGGCCATCCGGACGTCGACGTCCACGCCCTCCGCGTCCTGCCGCAGCCCGGTCGCCTCCGCGCCGTGGACGATCTCGGCGCCGGCCGCCAGCGCACGCTCACGCAGCACCCGCTCGGTCTCGTACTGCGGCGTGACCAGCACGTACGGGAAGCGGCCGGGCAGCCGGGACAGGTCCAGCGCCGCGGCGCCGAGCAGCCGCAGCCCGCCGACCCGCTCCCCCGTCGCGACCAGCTCGTCGGCGACACCGCGCGCGTCGAGCAGCTCCAGCGTCCGCGCGTGCACGGCGAACGCGCGGGTCAGGTTGTCGGTCTCCTCGGGGCGCCGCTCCAGCACGGTGCATCCGACGCCGGCCGCCGCGAGGTCCCCCGCGAGCAGGAGCCCGGTCGGCCCGGCGCCCACGATCAGCACGTTCCCCGTCGGCCTGGGCGGCATCCGGATCCCCTCTCCGTCCGTGCGCGGGTGCGGCCCTACACCCCTTCCCACGAACGGCGGCTCATCACGCGCGGGGGACGGCCGGAACGGGGCCCGCTAGCCCTGGACGCGGCGGTCCCGGCCGGCCCACTCCCGCTCCCGCAGCTGGAACTTCTGGATCTTGCCGGTGGACGTCTTGGGCAGCTCCGTGACGAACTCGACGGTGTCCGGCGCCTTGAAGCGGGCGAGACCCGCGCGGACGTGCTCGATCAGCTCCGTCTCCGTCGCCGTGCGCCCCTCGCGCAGCACGACGAACGCCTTCGGCCGCTCGCCCCACTTCTCGTCCGGGACGGCGACGACGGCGACCTCCAGCACCGCCGGGTGCGTGTCGATGGCGCGCTCGACCTCGACCGTGGAGATGTTCTCGCCGCCGGAGATGATGATGTCCTTGGACCGGTCGCGCAGCTCCACGTAGCCGTCCGGGTAGCGGACGCCGAGGTCGCCGGAGTGGAACCAGCCGCCACGGAACGCCCGCGCGGTGGCCTCCTCGTCGCGGTGGTACCCCTTCATCACGTTGTTGCCGCGCATGACGATCTCGCCGAGCGTCTCGCCGTCGGCGGGGACGTCGTTCATGTCCGCGTCGACGACCCGCAGGCCGTCCGTCTGGAGCATGCCGACGCCCTGCCGGGCCAGCAGCCGGGACCGCTCGGGCGCGGCGAGCGCGTCCCAGCCGGGCTGCGGCTCGCACACCGAGTACGGCCCGTAGGTCTCGGTCAGCCCGTAGACGTGCACGATCGTCGCGCCGAGCGCCTCCATCTGCCCGATGATCGTGGGGCTGGGCGGTGCGCCCGCGGTGGTGACGGTCAGCGGCGCGTCCAGCGGATGCGCCTGCGCCGCGTTCGCGATGGTGACGAGGACGGTCGGGGCGCCGTTGAGGTGCGTGACGCCCTCGGAGTCGATCAGCCGCCACACCTCCGCCGCGTCGACGGCGCGCAGGCACACCTGCGTCCCGCCGATCGCGGCGAGCGCCCATCCCGTGCACCATCCGTTGCAGTGGAACATCGGGAGCGTCCACAGGTACACGCTGTCGGGCGTGTGCCGCGAGTGCAGCACCTCGCCGAGCGCGTTCACGTAGGCGCCGCGGTGGGTGTAGACGACGCCCTTCGGCCGCCCCGTGGTCCCCGACGTGTAGTTGATGGAGATGGGCGCGTTCTCGTCGTCCACCTCCCACGGCAGGGGGTCGTCCGACCCGCGCGCCAGGAACTCGGCGTAGGAGATCCCGCCGACGGACGGGTCGGGGTCGCAGCCCTCGGCGGGCACGGTGACGACCTCGGGCAGCGCCCCGGCGATCGGCGCGACGCCCGGGTGCAGGCCCGCGTCGACGACGAGCACCTTCGCCCCGGAGTGCTCGAGGATGTAGCGGATCTCCTCCGCCGCCAGCCGCGTGTTGATCGCGACGAGCACCGCGCCGGCCAGCGGCACGCCGAAGTGCGCGACCAGCAGTTCCGGGATGTTCGGAGCGAGGTAGGCCACCCGGTCGCCCGGCCCGATCCCCGACGCCCGCAGCGCGTTCGCCAGCCGCGTCGCCTCCGCGGCGAACTCCGCGTACGTCGCCCGGCGGTCCCCGTACGCGTAGGCCGTCTTGCCGGGGAACACCTCCGCGGACCGTTTCAGGAACGCCAGCGGGGTGAGCGCGGTGTAGCCGGGGCCGTTGCCCATAAGGTCCTCCGGTGCCATGGGCCGGGGCGCCCGGCGCCCGCGGCACGGATGTGGCCTGCGCCCTCAAGGATCCCACGGCCCGCCGTCCCTCCCTGGACGCCGCGGCCGGGGGTGCGCGAGGCTGGCGTCGAGATCAAGATCGACGAGAGGTGGCAGCGTGCCCGTGTCCCGGCTCCGCGACATCCCCGGCATCGGCGTGGACGAGGTCGGCGACGCCGCCGACGCGGCCGCCGACCCCGAGTTCCTCCGGCTGGAGAACCTCGACACCGACGTCCGCCCGCCCGCCGTCGCGCTCGCCGCGACGCGCGCCGCGGTGGACGCCGACGACGCCAACAGCTACCTGCCGTTCCAGGGGCGCGGGAGCCTGCTGGAGGCCGCCGCGGCGCACGTCGAGCGGATCGCCGGGCGCGCCTACGACCCGGCGACCGAGTGCGTCAGCGTCGCGGGCGGGCTCAACGGCGTCCTCAACACGCTCCTCGCCACCGTGGAGCCCGGCGAGGAGGTCGTGCTCTGCGACCCGATCTACGCCGGGCTCGTCAACCGGGTGCGGCTCGCGGGCGGAGTGCCCCGGTTCGTCCCGTGCGAGGCGTCTACCGGCGGCTGGACGGTCGATCCTCAGCGGCTCGCGGACGCGGTCGGGCCGCGGACCGCCGCCGTCCTGATGATGGGCCCGGCGATGCCGACCGGGCTGGTCCTCGACGAGACGCACTGGACCGCCCTCGCCGGAGCCCTCGAACGGCACGACGCATGGCTCATCTACGACGCCGCGATGGAGCGGATCCGGTTCGACGGCCGCGGCCCGGACCATCCCGCGCGCGTCCCCGGGCTGGCCGACCGGACGATCACGGTGGGGTCGGCGTCCAAGGAGCTGCGGATGATCGGGTGGCGGGTCGGGTGGGTCACCGGACCGGCCTCGATCCTGCACGACGTCCGGCTCGTCGGGCTCACCAACGTCGTCTGCCAGGTCGGGATCGCGCAGGAGGCGGTCGCGGCGGCGCTCACCGCGCCGGACGCCGACGCCGACGTCGCCGCCGCAACGGCGACCTGGCGGGAGCGCTGCGACATGATCCTGGACCAGCTGTCCGACCTGCCCGTGGTGCGGCCGCACGGCGGCTGGTCGCTGCTCATCGACACGCGCCCGCTCGGCCTGTCCCCCGCCGACCTGTCGCGGCGGCTGTTCGAGCGCGCGAAGGTCGCCGCCACACCGATGGACGGCTGGGGCCCGAGCGGCGCCCACCACCTGCGGCTGGTGTTCGCCAACGAACCCGTCGAACGGCTAGGCGACCTGCGCGAACGCTTCCGCCTCGCCCTCTAGCCACAGCCGTCCGGCGCGGCCGCTAGCCGCGGCCGTTGGCGCGCAGGATGGAGACGGCCTTGACGGTCTGGTAACCGCGCCACTCCAGCTTCGCGGCGGGCGAGTAGCTGGCGAAGTCGACGCGCCAGCCGCCGTCCGCCTCCTGCCCCCGCTCCAGCCGGTCGAGTTCCGCGGCGACGACGTCCGGCGCGAACAGCGCCCGGACGGGCGTGCTCGGCAGCGGCGCGAAGTCGAGCGGGCGCATCATCTCGTCCTCCAGCCCGCCCGCGACGTGGACGAGCCCGTCCGGCGGGATGTGCTCGCCGAGCAGCGCGATCAGCTCGGCCGCCTCCGGTTCGTCCGCGTGGACGGCGTCCAGCAGCCACAGCGCGAACGCCAGCTCCAGCGCGTGCAGCTCGGTCTTCGCGCGGACGGCGTCCATGCAGAAGCGGGTGGCGCGGGCGAGCCACGGATGCGCGGCGACCGCCGGGTCATGCGCGGCGACGCGGTGCGCCATCGCCGCGACCACCGCGGTGATCTGCAGTGACGGCGCGTCCGGGTCCGCGCCCGTCCAGAACGGCGCGCACCCGGCCGGGTCGGGGACGTGTACGCCGAACGGGATGCCGCCCTCCGGCAGCGTCACCGTGTCCAGCCAGTCGCAGAGCGCCGCCGCCTCGGGCGCCGTGACGGGCGCCAGCTCGGCGAACACCTCGAAGGCGTGCAGCGCGGGACCCGGCTGGCTCGTCCGCGACCGCAGGTCGGGCTCGAGGCCGTGGCCGTACCCGCCGTCGGGGTTGCGGTAGGCGTTCAGCGCCGACAGCGCGGCGTCCCGGTCGCCCTCCCCGGTGAGCAGCTCGAAGCGGCGGCGGTCGAGGAGGCGCGCGTGCGTGGCCATGAAGTCGGATGCCTTGGTCAGATCCATGCCTCCAGCCTCGCCGCGCGCGGCGCCGCCGTCTTGGAGGTTTCGGTCATCACCAGGTAAGGAGAAGCTCCTCCGGCGAGCGGTGGATCAGGTTCGGCTGCGTCTCCACCGGTCCCGCGAGCCGCAGGCCGGGCAGTTCGCCCGCCAGCGTCACCAGCGAGATCCGCACCTGCTCGCGTGCTAGCTGCGCCCCCGGGCAGGCGTGCGCGCCGTGGCCGAACGCCAGGTGCCGCGCGGGCGGGCGCGTGATGTCGAACGCGTCCGGCCGGTCGTGGGCGTCCGGGTCGCGGCCGGCGGCGCCGAAGGCGACGAAGACCTGCGCGCCCGCGGGCAGGTCGGTGCCGGCGACCGTCACCGGCCGCGTCGCCACCCGCCGGAACCCCTGCACGGGCGCGTCGTGGCGGGCGGCCTCCTCGACCGCCGCCGCGGCCAGCTCGGGACGCTCGCAGAGCAGCTCCCACTGCTCCCGGTCCCGCAGCAGGTGCAGGACGGCGGTGCCGATCAGCGCGGTCGTCGTCAGGTGCCCGGCCAGCAGCAGGTTCTGCAGGTTGGAGATCAGCGTGCCGTACGGCTCGATCGCCCGGATCATCTCGCCGGTCAAGTCGTTTCCGGGATCGCCGCCCCGGCTCCGGACCAGCACCTCCAGCAGCCGCTTCATCCCGGCGACCTCGTGCGCCGCCGCGACCTGCTCGTCCGGCTCCATCGGCGTGAAGACCAGCGCCTCGGCCCGGTAACCGCCCCGCACCAGCGCCGGGACGTCCGCCGGGTCGAGCCCGAGCAGGTGCCCGATCACCTCGCCCGGCAGGACCCGCGCGTACCGGGACATCAGCTCGACGCTCCCGTCGCCCGCGAACGACGCGACGAGCTCGGCGGCCCGCCGCTCGACGAACGGCACGACCGCGGCGACCCGCCGCGGCGACAGCCCCCGGACCAGCGGCTCGCGCACCCGCCGGTGCTCGTCGCCGTCCGCGGACAGCACCACCGGGCGTCCCGACGGCACCGCCTCCAGCACGGCGATCGCCTCCGGTCCCGGCATCGCCTCGGGGCGCATCGCCCCGGCCGAGGAGAAGGTCTCCGCGTCGCGCAGCACCGCCCGCGCGTCCGCGTCCCGCGCGACGAGCCAGGCGTCCAGCTCCGGAACGAACGTCAGCCCCTCGGCCTCCCTGGCCCGGGCGTAGCAGGGGTACGGGTCGCGCCGGTCGAATTCCACGGTCGGTCCCTCCGTGCGGGCGAACGGCCCACGCTACCCGGCGCCGAAAAGCGAATGCGATCTCCGCACGCGTCACCCTAGCCTGACCGCGTGGAAGTGATCTTCGAACGGACCGGGGAGCGCCGGTACGCGGTGGTCGTCACCGCCCCGGGCCGCGCGACCCGCCGCATGGATCCCGCCCCCGGCTACGACGACCACATACCGCACGACCTCGTCCACTACCTGACCGAGGCCGTGCTCGGGCTGGACTCGGGGGTCTTCGGACGCGCCGCGGCGGGCGGCGGCGGGTTCACCCCGGTCGGCGAGACCGCGAGCGCCCCGCGCGAGCGCGCGCGGGCCCAGCGCAGGACGCGCAAGCGGGAGGCGTCGCTGCGCCGGACCGGGCACGAGGACATGGCCGCGTCCGAGCGGCTCGCCGGCATCACCGACGTCGCCTGGAGGCGCCGCGCGGGCGCCCGGACGCCCGAGTGGGCGGCCGGCCGCCCCCCGGCGCCGGAGGACGAGGCCAGGGTCCGCCGGATCCTGCCGCACCTGGACCGGGCGGCCGCGCTCTGGCACGACCTGCCCGTCGGCGGCACCCTCGCCTACACCTGGCCGGGCACCGTCCCGGCCGTCGGCTAGACGGCCCGCAGGGCGAGGCCCAGCGCCCGGAACTGCTCGACGGGACGGTGGTAGCCGCGCTCGATGTGGTGGACGCCGCGCAGCGTCGACGGCCCCTCGGCGACCGCCGCGGCGAGCACCGCCGAGAACCCGGCCCGGATGTCCGGCATCGTCACGTCGCCGCCGCGGAGCTTCGACACCCCGCGCACGACCGCCGAGTGCAGCGCCGCCGTGTCGTGGTAGCGGCACGCGGGGCCGCCCAGGCACGTGTCGTAGACCTCGATCTCCGCGCCCATGCTCTGCAGCGCCGGGACGTACGCGAGCCGGTTCTCGTACACGGTCTCGTGCAGCACCGACATGCCGTCCGCCTGCGTGAACAGCACCATCAGCGGCGTCTGCCAGTCCGTCGCGAACCCCGGGTGGGTGTCGGTCTGGACGGCCGCGGGACGCAGCCCGTCCGGCGCCGACGCCATGATCCAGTCGTCGGTGATCTCGAACCGGGCGCCCATCCGGGCCAGCGTGGTGATCGCGGTGACCAGGCGGTCCTGCGGGCAGCCGTGCACCCGCACCTCGCCGCGGGTCACCAGGCCCGCCACCAGGTAGGAGAACGCCTCGATCCGGTCGCCCTCGAGCCGCGTCACGGCCCCGCCCAGCCGGTCGACGCCCTCGACGACGATCCGGCGGTCGGGCGCGAACGAGATTCGCGCGCCCATCCGCTGCAGGAACAGCGCCAGCTCGATGATCTCCGGTTCCGTCGCCGCGTTCCGGATGACGGTCTTGCCCTGCGCCCTGACCGCCGCGAGCAGCACCGTCTCGGTGGCGCCGACGCTCGGGTACGGCAGGTCGATCCGCGTCCCGACCAGCCGGGACGCGCGGGCGTGGATGCCGTCGGCCGCGATCGTCACCTCGGCGCCGAACGCGCGCAGCGCGTCCACGTGGAAGTCGACGGGCCGCCGCCCGATCGGGTCGCCGCCGACCAGCGGGACGAACGCCTCCCCGGCCAGGTGCAGCAGCGGGCCCAGCATCAGGATCGGGATCCGGTTCAGGCCGGTGAACGCCTTGCCGACGCTCGGGTCCGCTACCGGCCGCGGCACCACGGTGATCTCACCGCCGGACCGCTCGACGGCCATCCCGACGTGCTCGAGCATCCCGGCCGTGATCCCGACCTCGCCGACGTCGGGGGCGTTGCGGATGGTGCTCGGTTCCGCGCCGAGCATCGCCGCGACCATGTGCTTGCTGACCGCGTTCTTCGCCCCCCGGACGGTGACATCGCCGCGCAGCGGGCCGGACGGTTCGATCTCCCAGAGCTTCTCGGTCACCCGTGCAAGCCTACGGCGGTTCCGGACCCGTCAGGCGCGGTCCGCGAGAAGGTTGGCCGCGAATCCGAGGAACGCGACCCCGGCGGCCTGCTCCAGGCGCCGCCGGACCCGCGGCCGCCGCAGCCGCTCCGCCAGCTTCGCCGCCGCCCCCGACACCGCCCAGTACCAGACGGCCAGCTCCGCGACGTCGATGCCGGTGAACAGGACCGTCGTGCCGAACGCCGGCGCCCCGTGCGGCATGAACTGCGGGATCAGGCTCATGTAGAAGATCCCGGCCTTGGGGTTCAGCAGGTTCGTCCCGACCCCGGCCCGGAACGCCGCCCACCGCGAGCCCGCCACGGCCGGTTCGGGGACCTCTTCGGCGGGCTCGTCCCGCCTGGCCTTCCACAGCGCCGTGGCGCCCAGCCACACCAGGTACGCGGCGCCGCAGACGCGCAGCACGTCGTAGGCGAGGCGGGACGCCGTCAGCAGCGCGGTGAGGCCGGCCGCGGTCGCGAGGCCCCAGACGCAGCAGCCGGTGACGATCCCGAGCGCCGCGGCGACACCCCCGCCGCGGCCGAGCTTGATGGACGTCCGGAGGACGAGCAGCGTGTCCAGGCCGGGCACCACGTTGATGATCAGCGCGGCGCCGGCGAACGCGAGGGCGGCCGTCAGCATGATCGGATCCTACGCGCGCCGTCCCGCCTCACCGCCGCGCGTCCACACGGCTGTGCCCACCGCCACCACCCTCACCGCCCTCACCGCGGTCACTGCCCTCGGCGCGGTCACTGCCCTCGGCGCGGTCACTGCCCTCGGCGCGGTCACCGCCCTCAGCGCCGTTACCGCCCGCCGGCGGGCGGTCGCCGTGACCGGCGTCGTGACCGGTGCCGATGATGTGCTCGCGCCCCCAGGCGCCGAGCGGCGCCAGCGCCGCGTTGAGCGAGGCGCCGAGCGGCGTGAGCGAGTACTCGACCCGGGGCGGCACCTCCTCGAACGCCTCGCGGTACACGATGCCGTCCGCCTCCAGCTCGCGCAGCTGGGCGGCGAGCACCTTCTCCGTCACCCCGGGCAGGTTCCTGCGCAGCTCCCCGAACCGGCAGGGCCGCTCGGCGAGCGCCCACAGGATCAGGACCTTCCACTTGCCGCCGATCACGTCCATCGCCGCGTCGATCCCGCACACGTACGCGCCCGGCCTCCGCGCGATCCCCATCGGCCCACCCCCGCCTGCTCGCTAACCCCGCGGTAACCACCCACTTCGAAGTGCGTACTTGATCATCCGCGGGCCCGGCGAGAAGCCTAGTCGGCATGGAGCACACCGATTCGGACACCACTTCGCTCACCCTGCTCGGACTCGGCGACATGGGGACGGCGCTCGCCCGCGCCTGGCTCGCCGCCGGGCACCCGACCACCGTCTGGAACCGCACGCCCGCTCGCGCCGCCCCGCTCGCCGCGGCGGGCGCCGAGGTCGCGGAGACCGCCGCCGACGCGGTCGCCGCGAACGACCTGGTGGTCGTCTGCCTGCTCGACGACGCGTCGGTCCGCGCGGCCCTCGCGGACGCCGACCTGGCGGGCAAGGACCTCGTCGACCTCACCACCGGCACCCCCGCCGAGGCCCGCGCGCGGGCCGCGTGGGCCGAGGAGCGGGGCGCCCGCTTCCTGGACGGCGGGATCATGGCGGTCCCGCCGATGATCGGCGCCGAGGGGTCCGGCGGCTACGTGTTCTACAGCGGGTCGCGTCCGCTCTTCGACGAGCACCGCGCCGCGCTCGCCGTGCCGGCCGGCACCGTGTACGTCGGCGAGGACCCCGGCTTCGCCGCCCTCCACGACGTGGCGCTGCTGAGCGCGATGACCGGGATGTTCGCCGGCGTCGCGCACGCGTTCGCGCTCGTCCGCGACGAGGACGTCGCGCCGAAGGACTTCGCCCCCATGCTCGCGGGCTGGCTGGCTGCCATGGCCGGCTACGTGAACGGCGTCGCCGAGCAGCTGGACAGCGGCGACTACACCCGCGGCGTGACGTCCAACCTCGCCATGATGGTGCGGGGCAACGCGACGCTGCTGCGTACGGCCGAGGAGCAGCAGGTCAGTCCCGAGCTGCTGACCCCATTCATGGACCTCATGCGCCGCCGCCTCGACGACGGCCACCCCGACGAGGGCACCACCGGCGTCGTCGATCTCCTCGCCCGCTGATCCGCGCCCCGCGGGCTCGGCCAGCGCAGGCTGGACGACTCGCAGCCGATCCTGGCCCGCCACGCCCGCGCCTGACGGCGGCCGCCCCTCGCACGCGGACGGCGCGCGCGAGGCGGCCGCCATCGGCCACCGACGAACCGAACGCGATTCGGTATGGTGGCGGCATGGCGGATGTCATCGACGACCTCGCGGCCGAGTACCGGCAACTGGACGCCGTGCTGGCGGCCCTGACCCCGGACCAGTGGTCCGCACCGTCCGGCGCGGAGGGCTGGACCGTCGCGGACGTGGTCCTGCACCTCGCGCAGAGCGAGGAGGCGGTCGGCGTCCCCGCCACCACCGGCGACGGCGCGTTCCTGCCGTCCACCGCGACCACCGTCGACGGCGCGATGGCCGACCTCGTCGCCGCCGAGCGCGGCGCCCCGCCGGACGCCCTCCTCGCCCGCTGGCGCAAGGCGGCATTCGCCACGCCGGACGCGCTCCGCGCCCACCCGCCGGGCGCCCGCCTCGCCTGGGTCCGGACGTCCCTCTCCCCGCGCACTCTCGCCACGACGCGGCTCGCCGAGCACTGGGCGCACGCGCAGGACATCACCGTCCCGCTGGGCATCGGCTACCCGGACACGGACCGGCTGCGCCACATCGCCTGGCTGGCCCACCGGACCCTCCCCTACGCGTTCTCGGTCGCGGGCCGCCCGGGCGCGGCCGTCCACTGCGACCTCACCGCACCGGACGGGACGCACTGGACCTTCGGGGACCCCGCGGCGCCGAACCGGATCACCGGCCCGGCCGCGGACTTCTGCCGGCTCGGCGCCCGCCGCCTCAGGCCCGAGCAGACCGCCCTGCACGCCGAGGGCCCGGACGCCGCCGAGGCGCTCCGCCTCGTCCGCAACTACGCCGCCTGACCCTCGCCGCGACCAGGCGAAACCGGCTCAACGTGCCGCCGTCCGCCAGGGCAGCGCCACGGACACGGCACCCGCGTTCGGCGGACGCGGACGCTCCGGGACCAGCGCGATCGTCGACGCGGGACCCGCGTCGACCCCGCCGACGCGCAGCATCCCGCGACGCGTCAGGTACCGCAGCGCCTCGCGGATCTGCTCCGGTGTCGCCAGGAGGCGTTCGGCCAGGGCGGCGCGGGTGTGGCGGCCGGGCGACCACAGCGCCACCGACAGAACGTCCATGGCCAGCGGCCCGAAACGCTTGTCCCCGTGGCCGGGGCGGTCCGTACCGACGGCGGGCCGGGAACGGGCGAGGAATCGCGGCGCCTCGGGAGAGCCGCTCACCGGCCAGAATTGCAGAAGCCATCTGTGCCCATCCGAGGTCCGGCGGCGCAGGACGCAGAGCCGGTGCAGCCCGGGCCGGGCGAGTTTCAGGTTCCATGGCGAATCGCCGCCGCGCGCACGGGTCAGCCTGATTTCGCCGCGCGATGTCAGGAAGGGCGTTTCCACCACGTCATTCCAGCCGGCGGCACCCCTTCCTGGCGCGGCGTCATAAGCCTCGAGACGCACGTGGGCATGCGCCGCCGCGGTGCCGAGAACCCAGCCGGCACCGGCCCTCGCGACGTCGCTCCTCGCGCCCGCGGCGAAGGCGTCCTCCGCCAGGAGAGGCAGATTCAGGTGGCGGAGTTCACCCGTTCCGCCGACACCGGCAGGCCAGAATCCACGGACCGCGAGCGTGCCGAATTCGGCTCGATAATCGCCGTCCTCGTACGTCCCGAGCAGAGTCATGCCCGCAAGGTAACAACGGCCACCGACAGAACACGGCAATGATCTGCATAGGGGAATCAGGCGGCCGGGAATCGTCGAACCCCGGGGCGGGGCAGCGGCCCCGGGCCACCGTTCAGCGGCACGGCTCAGCCGGTCGGACGGGACTCCTCCAGCAGGGCGGTCGCGGCGCGGTGGATCTTCTCGAGGGCGGACATCAGGTGCTCCCGCTCCGCCCCGGTCAGGTCGGCGAGGACCGCCTCCTCCAGACCGCGGCGTTCCGCCTCCACCGGTTCCCTCAGCGCTCGCCCCTCGCCGGTCAGCCACAGCCGGACGAGCCGGTTGTCACGGTCGTCGCGGCGGCGGATGAGCAGCCCGGCGGCCGCCATCCGGGTGGCCATCTTGACGACCGTGGGCGTCGTGACGTGCAGTTCGGCGGCGATCTCGCCGGGGGTGCGGCCGTCGCGTTCCCAGAGGGCGGCGAGGAGATGGTTCTGCCCCAGATGCAGCCCGTGCCGGCGCATGCCGTCGTCGGCCGCGGCGCGGAGCGCCTTGGACGTCCGGCCGTGCAGGTCGAGGAACTCGGGCATCGGGCCTCCCCAGGATCGATTGACGGCTAATCATTTCCCGGCTAACGTTCTCCGCATTCATTAGACGGCAAACGACTTCTGGAGACGCCATGCTACTGGTCACCGGAGCCACCGGGAACATCGGCCGCGATCTCGTCCGCGAGCTGGACGCCAAGGGCGCCGACGTGCGGATCCTCGTCCGCGACCCGGCCCGCGCCGCCGGGCTCCCCACCCGCGCCGAACGCGCCGTCGGCGACCTCGACGACCCCGCCACGCTGCCGGCCGCCTTCAAGGGCGCCGACCGGCTGTTCCTCCTCACCCCGGGCATCGGCACCGCCCAGGCGGCCAACGCCGCCGCGGCCGCACGCGACGCCGGGATCCGGCACATCGTGCTCCTGTCGTCGACGAACGTGCTCGGCGACCCGATGCCCGCCATGGGCCGCTGGCACCACGAGCGCGAGGAGGCGGTCCGCGCGTCCGGCGTCCCCGTCACGATCCTGCGTCCCGGCGGCTTCATGCTGAACGCCCTGGAGTGGCTGCCGACCATCCGGGAGGGCGGATACGTCCTCGACCCCGTCGGCCCCGGACGGTTCGCGCCGATCGACACCGCCGACATCGCCGCCGTGGCCGCCGCGGTCCTGACCGAGGACGGCCACGAGGGCGAGGCGTACGCCCTCACCGGGGACGAGCTGCTCACCGTCGCCGACCAGGTCGCCGTCCTGTCCCGCGCCATCGGCCGCGACCTGAGCGTCCGCGAGGTCCGCACGCCGGAGGAGGCCGTGCGCGCCCGCTTCCCCGCCGGCGCTCCCCCGGCGCTCGCCGAGGCCCTCGTCGAGGGGTTCGCGCTGATGCGCGCGGACACCGCCGGGTTCCGCACGGACACGGTGCAACGGCTGATCGGACGCGCCCCGCGGACGTTCGCCGACTGGTGCGCCCGCAACGCCGCCGCGTTCCAGGACGATCCCGGCGCCTGACCAAACGCACCGGCCACGGTCGTCCGGGCGCGCGACGGTCGTTCATCGTCCCCACCTGGGCGCACGGCCGATCCCACCGGCGCGCGCGAGCCGGTCGAGGACCACCTCGCCCGCTCGCGCTCGCCGGTGGTGAGGAAGTCGGCGTGCGGGCCGGAGTAGGCGCTGTTGAGAGAGGTCGCTTGACGCGTGCCTAGCCCGGTTCCACGCCGCAGGCGACCAACTCGGCCCGCGCGGCGAGGAACGCGGGCACCCGGCCGCCGAGGCGCCCCGCCGCCGCGAGCCCCTCGATCTCGTGGACCAGCCACGTGTGCGCGATGTTCTCAGGCACCAGGTGGCGGCGCCCCCAGTCACGAACGATCATGCCGATCCCCGGCCTGTGTCGTCCCAGCCCTCAATGGTCCGCAACTGCTCGCGCTTGAACGTCGTCCAGCCGCTCGAGTAGCGCGTCCTTGCCCGCGAAGTGATGCGTGAGCACGTGCGTGCTCTGCCCGAGCGTCTGGACGACGGGACGCATCGACAGCCCGGACGCCAACCTCTGCGAGGCGGTCGAGCACCGCGTCAGGATCTGCATGCGGCGATGCGGATCACGGGCCCTGGCTCGCCACGCTCACGCTAACCGCCTTCGCCCTGCAGACAGACGACGTCGTCATCGCCGGAGTACGACCGTCCATCGCTCGCGGCCTGTCGGTCAGCGAGGCCGCCGCCGGCCGACTGGTGACGATGTTCTCGCTGACCTGCGCCGTGGCCGACCCGCAGAGCGAGCAGCATCGGATAGGACCGGAGCGAGGTTGGCGGCGCAGAACGGCCGCGCCGGCCGCTGCGGTCGGCACCGCGACGCGGTCCCCGCGCACCCGTGCCTACCTGGGGCATACTGCTTCGCGGCCCTGGCCGCCGCGCTCGCGCTCCCCGCCGTCTTCTCGGCCGCCACGATGCGCTCGCCGCCGGACTGGCGCGGCCGCCACCTCGCGACGGTCACGTCCGGGCTGACCGCCGCCGTGGTCGCCGGCGTCCCGGTCGGCACCTGGATCGGCACGGCGGCCGGATGGCGCTCGACGTTCCTCGCCGGCGGAGTCCTCGGCGCGGCGGTGCTGATCTCCCTGCACGCCCCTTGCCGGCCGTCCCGCCAGCGCCTGCGGTCGGGGCCGGGGAACGGCTTCGTCCGCTGGCAGCGCCCACCGTCCTCCACGCACTGGCGTTCGCCGTAGCGATGGCGGGGGCGGCGCCGTCTACCTCGGCGCCTCACTCGGCGCAAGCCCGTGATCAGGACGCAGCGGCCCACCACGCGAACGTGTGAGCGCGGACCGGTGGCCGCGCCGGTGCAAGTGTGTGGGTTGGCACCGGCGCGACCATGGCCCGGTCATCACCGGACGGACCAATTCTCACCCATCACACGTTGCACACGCGTTGCGCCCCCCGCTCAACTGCCGGACCCACGGGCGGCCACCGGACGAACCACCGGCCTCCGTGTGGAAGGCTTCCGGGATGACCATTCCGGACGAACGGTGGCAACGGCGGATCGCCGACCTCTGGGCCACCTTCGACGACCATGAACCGCAGGCGTTCCTCGCCAAGGTCAAGGACCTGACCGGCGAGCTCCCTGCCGGAAACGCCATCGCCGAGTACGAACTGGCCTCCGCCCACGACTCCATTGGCCATGAAGCGCAGGCGGCGGTGCATTACCGGCGCGCGTTCGCCGCAGGACTCCCCGACTCGCACCGCCGCCGGGCGACCATCCAGTTCGCCAGCACGTTGCGGAATCTCGGCGAGGCGGAGGAGAGCGTCAGGCTTCTCACGGCGGAACGCGACGCCGGCTCCGACGAGCTGGACGACGCCGTCACGGCCTTCCTCGCCTTGGCGCTGACCGACCTCGACCGTGACCGCGAGGCCGCGGCACTCGCGCTCGGCGCCCTTTCTCGCCACCTGCCGCGCTACAACCGCTCCCTGTCCAACTACGCGAAAGCCCTCATCGAACCCTGACCCGGGGTACTCCAGAAATGCGGAAGGCCCCGCCGTTTCCGGCGGGGCCTTCCTAATATGTGTCCGGCGGTGTCCTACTCTCCCACACGGTCTCCCATGCAGTACCATCGGCGCTGAAGGGCTTAACTTCCGGGTTCGGAATGGGACCGGGTGTTTCCCCTCCGCCATAACCACCGAACGCCTCACGC